>JAHPYY010000135.1 GCA_019058515.1 Promethearchaeota archaeon | reverse complement strand
TCCCTCCATATAATGTTGTCTTGCCATTCTCTTGAACCGTTCGTGATAAAATCCGTATTTAGGAGCGTAGCGAGACAAATCGATGGGAATTTCTCAGCAGTTTGGACACCGTTTACGCATTGCGCGGAATCTCCTTTTCCCTCGTCTAAACTCTAGGAATAGAAACCTGTGGTTCCAACTGTTCTTTACTAATCGCGAATTACACCTGTAACAGTGCGTTTCTTTAATCTTTATGCTATTTTTAGGCTCAAAAATTAGCGTATATTGTTAATTCGTTTGCGTGCGATTTTGATCGGGGATGCGATGCGGTGCGTTTAGTTCACGCGAAATAGGAAAAAATTTAATAAGAGTGGTTTGCTCTATTCTTATGGGGGTCATCGATCTTCTTTTTAGTTAATTGGCGTTAATTAAATAGAAGATCTGGCTTCCTTTAAATATTTACTTTTAACAAATTATTTTTTAGTTTGATAGTCAATTGCTCTCAGAAAATTGATTAAAATCTGATAATATCATAAGATTTAGAATAATTTATATTTTAAACTGGTGTTTAAATCACTGGATTTTGCATCCAATCGTTAATTTTTCTTTAAATAGTCTTGAGTAATTGAACTATATAAGAGTATTTATTGCGTTCTATTGTCATGACCAAACAATGATCACTCAAGAGCTTTTACCCATCTACGAGATCCCTCGTGAACTATTATTTCCCGATACGATCGAGCAATTTCTCGATGTGTTTCAAGGAGTTATTAGTAATAATATTGAAAAGGGTATAAGGTTAAACTTCAATTTGAAAGGCCAAAAAAACGACAGATTTACCCCAGTCTTGAAGCTTGCAAAACCCGAACATGCGAAAGTTCTTTCTAACATCTGTAAAGAAGTCTACGATGGCACCTATCCTTATCGCGAGATGGAAGACGAGGATGCTTTACGATCGATGATAAAAGATCCGCGCCACCATTTCATTCTGTTTGAAATATCCCCGGAGGAATTTGTTGGGTGTTTTCACTGCGCGTTAGATTTCAAACATAAAAAGGGGTACATGGGGGGTTTTATGTTAATGAAGCCTTACCACTCAAAATTAGACGTCGTGAAAACGATTATTGGGAGTTACACCTGGATGTGGTCTACATTTATAGATATCAAAGTGTGGTACTGCGAAAATAGAGGTGCTCACACTGCTTCTCAGTACATGACTGCGGTGTGCGGAATAAAAACGCTTGGTATTCTACCCAATAAGGATGTGTTTTTTGGGGAGCTCGAGTCAGATGTCTTCGGTGCAGTGTATTCGGAACGAGCGTTCTCTTCCTATCGAAAGGATATGCGCCCTAATTTGATACCTGAAGCGTTAGGCTGCTATTTTTACGCTGACAATTTATATGGTTTAGGAAACTTCCGCGTGGAAAGTCCCGATCTCAATTTAGACCCAGATTTTATCGAAATTTTTAAGCAAAAAGTCAGAGTTAAGAGAAAGAGAGTTGGATTTGGTTACGAGGAGGTTAAAATCAGTATCAAGGGGACTGAAAGCCGATTAAAAGCCTTGTATACTCGTCATTTAAGCAATATAGAGAGGATCTCTTTTACTTATAACACACTTGAGCAATTTTACGCGTTGTTAAACAAGCTAAGAGAAATTATGAATTCTTTGCGAGTGAGATACTGCGAAATTTTCACATCTGCTTACGATCCAAAAGAACAACAGCTACTTTTAGAATTTGGGTTCACGCCCCGTGGATATGTACCGTGCTGGTGCTACGACCAGAGAAGAGACCAGTTCGAAGATCATTTAATTTGCAATTGGTTTGAGCAAGAAGTTTCGAATCTGCGGTTGTATGGTTCGGGGAACGAGTTGTACGACGCGCTGTTTTAGTTCTCGCTATAAGCCTTGTAAAAAGCGATAACCGCAAATATTGAAAGCAAGGAGACTGAAAAAGTAATAATCATTATCATTACAATATACTTTCCGTCCTCGCCAGGGTGTTCCGTATCTGTATCGTTGTTATCAATAGAGACTTCCTCTGATATTGTAGTCGCGGGGAGGATGTGGCTCAATAGTAACCGTTCCGAAGGCAAATGGTCTGCATCAATCTCTCCCGTAAAGATGACAACTAAATCTTCGTCTGGACAAACATAAATATTCTGCTCGTAACTTCCACTTGCGTAATAGATGTGTTCGTTGGGCAATGTCCACCATTGGTAACCGTATCCGTGGTCCAAATCTTGGTAAAAACGCGTCTTGGTCGCTTCAAAAATCCACTCTTTAGACACAACCTCTTGACCGTCCCAAGTTCCGTTGTTCAAAAATAAATACCCTAATCGCGCCATGTTTCTTGGAGTAAGCCAAAGTCCCTTTTCTGTGTGATATAAGCCGCCACCGTCGTAGATTAATTCCCAACCATAGTCATAGATACCAATTAAATCAAATAGATATTCCTTTGCGAAATCATTCACCGATTTACCTGTTGCGCGCTCAAAGATAGCTCCGAGCATTATTGACGCTCCTGAATTGTACTCAAATAGCTCACCAGGTTCGTGATCCATGGGTTGATCTAAGAAGTATTGGACTGGGTCCCCGCTCATCCACATTTGCTTTAGAGTATTTCTGTTGTCCAAATAATGATATTCTAACTCGTTCCACTCTATTCCTACGCTCATTGTCAATAAGTGTTCTAAAGTGATGGCTCTCTTTCGCGCATCCAAATTTGCAATAACACGCTCGGGGAAGAAATCTATCATTTTCTCGTCTACACTTTTGATGTAACCCTTGGCTAGAGCGATACCGATTAGCGTCGAAGTAAAGCTTTTCGTCACAGATAACAATTGATGTTTTCTGGCATAATCGTACTCTTCAGTAGGATATTCTTCAAAAACAATGTACCCATTGCGGACGATCAAAATCGACTCCAATTTGTAGGCTTGTAATTCGATCACCTTAAGCATGTGGTCAAGTTTGGTGGAGTCCATGCCTTTTGACTCCGGAGTTGCGGTTAACCACTCTTGAGTCGGCCAATAATCGCGCGACTCGCTCGACTTAACTATTTTGTTAGATTGATTGTCAAAGGTGCTAAAAGGCAAACAACAATTTAATAATAAAAGAAAAAATACGATTACCGTGATGAGCGTTAATTTACGTGATTTCGACATATAATATACTAGGTATTGTTTCTTATTAGATAAATTTTTTATCTTAATCAAAAGAATAGTAGAAACAACTAGTACAATTAAATTAAGGACAAGTTCAAGAGTTCCATCGCGAAGTAATCGAACGCCTTTACTTCGGGAGCGAGTACTTTTGCTTTAACATTTATAATACCAGAAAACACCATCTCAAACGCCAAAAACGAAGCAGTTAACCTCACCATAGGAGCCATGCATCTTAGTGGGATCTTTCCCTCCATCATGGCTTTAAATGTACCTGGCTCTCTGTCGAATCGCTCAGAGATATTTGGAAATGCAAATATTTTTGGCAAAAGTGCTTCAAGAGCAGAACTCCTAGAATTTGGATCCTTTTGAATTTCTTTTATCGTCATGTCCTCAGTTGATAAACCATAACATTGCTCATACGAGATGCTTTCTTTTGTAAACCACCAGGACATCAAGAAAGGGATCGCCCAAGATTCTAACAACGGAATACTAAGTTTTCGACATGCCCTAGCTATGATAATTGATGCAAGTGGATCATCTAAAGTTAGAGCCACAGCCTCTACATTGTTTAATATAAGATCTATGTTATTTTCAGAAACTTCGTAGAATTTCTCCATTTTTAAACTAGAGTTAACATTGATTAATCGCTCTTTTACTACATCTACTTTTAGTTTTCCCACATCTGAAGAATAGCAGAGTTGTCTATTCAAATTTGAGAGATTAAAGGAATCATGGTCGCATATCACGATGTTTTCGCATCCCATTCTAACGAGTTGTTCGGCTAGAGGTCCACCCAATCCTCCTACTCCTAACACGGCAATTTTTACTGTTCTCAAGCGTTCTTGTTCTTGAAAAGTAATATAACCAATGTTTCGATTTGTTAATTCTTTATAGGTATCGGACCACTTGGGATTCAAAATATTGTGTGTTGATTGAGAAACAGGTGAAACAAATTCGTTAGTCATGTATTAAATAAAAGATGTACTTATTTAAAGGAAAAAATCAGGGTGGATAGAAATGTTAGTGAATAGAATTTATTAAAAAAAATCAATCATAATAATTTCTTATATTTGTAAAATAGTCTATTAATAAAATTAATATTAAGGTTAGAAAAAATGAATGTTATGGGTATATCAGGAACTCCTAGGAACAAAGGGAATAGTGAAATCCTCTTAAGGTATGCTCTTAAACCTTTTGAAAATAATGGATGGGATGTTAAAATTTTTCTTTTAAGTAAATTAACAATAAAACCTTGCAATGCATACGAGTCATGTAGAGAGACTGGTACTTGTATTATTAATGATGATATGCAAAGTATTTATGAAGCGTTTCGATGGTGTGATGCCATCATAATCTCAAGTCCTGTTTATTCTCGAAATGTGAGTTCCCAATTACTCTCTGTACTTGATAGACATTATGCACAAAAACTTGATAGACCGTTAGAAAGGAAAGTAGGTGGAGCCATCGCAGTTGGTCGTGGAACATGTGGAGGTCAAACAATCACAATTAATGCCATTTATACATGGATGCTTTCGTGTGGAATAATATGTGTTCCTGGTGAATTAAATGGAGTAACAGCTACAGCTGACGAACCAGGTGATATTTTAATTCAAGAGAATCGGTTAAGACAAGCAGAAATTCTTGGACTTAATATTCTAAAAGTCGCAAAACTACTCCAGAAATAGACCTTTACTAAAAAATTGTGTAGATTACTTTTTAAGGTTGTTTCACTGAATTTTATTTTCACCCAAAAATTAACTCAAAAGTCAACATATTAAATTTATTATTACGAATTTTCATATATAAGTGAGGATCCCATTTAATCACTATAGAAAAAGTTAGATCTAAGAACAACGATTATCGTGGGGATTTATTCAATGAGATATCAACTTATTTTATACTTTTTCCCATTTTGGTAGAAAAAAGCCAAAATAAAACTCGATAGAACTTGAAATTAGTAGTATTCTCACTAAAATGAGTGTAATATCAATCAAAGGAAGTAGACCAGCGTCTAGAAGCGCTCCAATGAAAAAAGAAACCCAAGCCAATATTATATAATATCCTTTATATCTTAATCCAAGTTGGCGTGAAGTCATTGATTTCCATCCGAAAATAATCCCCGTTACGAGACCAATAATCAGTAATGCTAAAATATATAGTAAAAATGGCAGATTAAGACCAATATCAAATAAACTTATTCTTGTACCTAAAAAAGGAAGATCAGTAAAAATAAAGTAAATCAAGAATATTTCGTACACTATAGCATGGACTATGAAAAGAAGGAGAATCGGTTTTTGCTTGTTTGGACATACCAGAGAAGTGAAAAGTGCCATCCAAAACAACAAGGCAATTGGTGGCCAAATAAAAGCAATAAGAAAATATAATTCGGGTGAAATTGAATCCCCAGTAATTAAAACCCATAAAAAATTAAACCCACTATTAAACCAAGGACCAACTAATAAAATCCACGCAATAGCTGCGTAAAATAGTCCTTTTATTTGAAGCTTTCTATACTTTAAAAGCATTTTTATAGCAAAAATAAAGGATATAACAATGAATAATAACGATAAAGTACCTTGTAGAATCTGTTCAATCCGCAAATCCATTTCTATAATTCACTCTCCTGTTATTAAAATCATTATATGTTTGGTAATTATATTTGGATAAAGTAAATCTAGAGGAGATGAGTCCGGGAGCATATTTCGCTTTTGTTTCCATAATTCATTCGCTTTTTGATAAATTACTTACTATTGAACAAATTTGATTTTCTTATTTATAAATATTCTTTTTTTCTAAAAATCTTGTTTTTGAAAAGAATATTTTTCAAAAAATAAAATGTTTGACAGATTTACTTTTCTTTATAAATTAAACTTGTATTATGATGAGAATCTAATAACAAATAAGCATAACCAAAATTGGAAAAGCTTTACCAAAAAAGGTCATAAGAGTTTAGGAAATTTATCCACGAGATTCGTAAATAAATGTCACTTAGATAAATATTGAGTTAAAGATTGACTGGAAAAAAACACAAATTCATACTAATTTTTATTTAAATATAAAAAGGCAATGTTACTATCACCATATTAACGATGAATTTAAAATTAATAAGATGGTTATACAAAATTATTCAGATATTGCTCAGTTTATCACCCCAATTGAACTTAATAAAATGGCTTATGAATCAATTGAAGTTTCAGGATTGTGTAAATGCCCGATTTGCGGAGATAGATTCACAATCTCTATTCCTAAGATTATTTTTGAGAAATTCAAGTCCGATGAGGGGAAATGTTTATTATCTCATATTCATCTTCACGGAAATCCCTGCCACGGATTAGAGTTGCAATTAGATAAGAATTTGAAAGTTCGTCATTCTTACGCCGTTAACAGCATTCAGATAAACCAAAATTACGATAATTTAGCAGGGATTATGAAGCTCTGGACGAAGCGATTTTAGAATGTATCTGCATTATTATTTAAATAATCTTAGACTAATATTTTAAAAACAACATTTTGAGTAGATTAAATTGGATGAAATAAACGAGGACGATGTGTTTTATTTTTTCTCTGAAGTGGAAAAAATGAAAACATTGATAAAAGCATCTGACGATTATCTGGAAGACTGTATATTGCGGTCGACTTTTCCGAGCTAGATAGATTTGTCTAGATCGATCTATCTATATTAGTTCGTGTTATCGCAACATACAATATACACATACGTACGTAATTTAATAGACTTAATTTATAACCAAATACATAACATCTAAGAAGGATTCTAACAAAATCGTATTCAATTGGATTTCGCCCTCAAACTCGCATTGAGTTTAAAGACTAAGACTTAAAACATTATATACGATTTTAGCGGCTCTTTCTTTTCTCTTTTTTCCTAACTATGAAATTCTCTAAATCATACTATTAACCCTCAAAAACTGGACTCCTATTTAAAGATCGGTCTCCAATTTGTTTAATATCGACCCTTTACGCTATATAATTAAGTAAAAAAAATTTACAATTATAGAGTGAAGAAAAGTATGGTAAACTGGACTGATGTTATTAACGGTTGGCAATTGTTTGCCAATTGGTATTCATCCCTTCCCTTGTTAGGGCAGGTCATGGTAGTTGTCGGAATATTTGCCGCTATTGCGTTAGCGTTGATCTTAGTATTTTATATAATATACGCTGTGTGTTATTTAGTTTATTACATTCTAAAAGGCATTTATTTGCTCATTAAGTACATATTGCTTGGAATCTACAAGATCTTCGAAGCGTTGTATTACGCAATTTCTGGTAAGGAGAAGCCTGTAAAGGCTAAAGAAGGCGCCGCTCAACCTGTCCCAGTTATTGTACAAAAAGCCCCCGAACCTTCGATAACTCATGCTTCTGAAGAACACGCGGTCCAATATGTGTATTCTGGCGCAATGTACTGCACTGAATGTGGCAGTCCTTTCTCTGAAGCTATGATCCATCAAATCAACACCAAAGGTATGGCGTTTTGTGTTCACTGCGGCAAGGGACTTAAGTTAGCCTCAATGGAAGTTGAAGGTTAATTTATTTTTTTTATTTCTTTTTTATTTTAATTTATTTTCGATTCTATTTGTCTAATTTTATCTTTTAAATTATTAAGTGAATCTTATTAACAATTGTTATGTTGATGAACTTAAACAAATTCATACTAACGAGCTCTCTTATGAGTGAAAATCATCACCACGATCATCAATGGGACAAAAAAGCCAGCTTTTTTTATGAATCAATGCAAAAGCAAATTAAAAGCCGGTATCTTCCATTTGCGAAGGTAATACAAAAGGTAGTAAAAGAGGAGTTTGACGGTGAAGATATAACTCTTCTCGATTTAGCTTGCGGACCCGGCGTGCTAATCATGGAAATCCTTAAGAAAGTACCAGATATCGACATTTTAGGGGTTGATCCGTCGTCCGAGATGTTAAACATCGCGCGTCGTGAAACTGAGAAGAAGAGTTATTCAAACATCAAATTCAAAGAAGGGTCTGCGGAAGAAATTCCCGTTGAAAGCGAAAGCGTGAAAGCAGTCACTTGCTTAAACAGTCTACACGATTTTAAAGATCCTAAAAAAGCGATCTCAGAAATATCCAGGATATTGGATGGTAATGGGGTTTTCATTTTAAGAGATCGTAACGGTAATTATCCGAAATGGAAAATAAAACTTAACTATGTAATGCGATCGATACAATTTGGCAGAAAAAATACCAAAAGGTACTTTAGATCTACACCACATTGGTTAAACCCACTTGAAATAATGGATTGGATGCGTAAGGATGGTTTTCAAGTTTTGAAGTTTAGAAATACTGTAGAATATTTAATTATCGCAAGGAAAAATCATAGCGCTTAATCAGTTTCCTCTAGTTTTAAGATGCGATGTTATTAAAACTTCAATTTTAGCTTTAGAAGAACTAAGAATATATTTCAATGTTGATTGGAATCAAGACAATAAGGTGGAAATTGCTTTGAGTTCAATGACATTATTCTCTCATTTCAAATTGTTCCAATACTCTATTTTTCCTCTTTTGCATGCTTGAAATATCGTACTGGTGTTCAAAGAAAAAATCAAAAGGATCTTTAACATCTTCTAATAACGGTTTCGAATAAAAATTTTCATGTAAGTATAATCCTTTCTTAGATAAACTCGTAATAGTTCCATTTGATAGAGTTAATAACTCAGAATCGATAAGTTTATTAATAACCATGTCAATTCCTTTTTCCTGAAAGAGATAAAGTCCAAAGTGAGCAAATTCAGTGTAAATTCTCTCGCCTTTTTTTATAGATTCTTGAAAATAGAGATTTAAATGTTCTGCAGTATAAGGTTTCTTCGAATCGTCATTAAGAAAAGTTAATATCCATTTAGCTATGTATTCTTCGAAAGTCTTCTCGTACGCCATTTGAAAGCTTTCAAATTCTATTTCTTCCTCTTTTCCTGTTATAAACTCCATAAAGATGTTAATTACCTCCTTAAATATAAGGAAACAAATACAAATCGCAATAATTGGATCTAAATAATAGAAAATTGGTAAGTTGAGCGATGTACCCATATCTGAAAATAAAGCTCCGATTATAATCCCTATAGAAATAAATATATTAACTCGACTATCAATTGCACTAGCTACTAACGAAGAGTTTCTATTCTTTTTTCCAACAAAATTTTTTAATGCTCTCAAATAGACATTTAAAAAAATAGAAGTGAGAGAAATTATGATTAGAATAATAGAATTTAATATTGGTTCAGGATTGAAAAGCAACTGAATGGATCCAATTAGGATCGAAATACTAGTAAAACCCATTAAACATATTAAAATGACATTTATCAATTTTTCCTTATTAAACTTAATACCTATCGCGATTAAAGCCACTGCTACACAATCAAGAAAATTCTCAAACCCTTCCGCCATCAACGAATCTGAACTCGTCATTCCAATAAAAATTTTAAGCAAACTTAGAAAAAACAATGCTAAGAATGATCTTGCTAATACGCTTCTGCTGGTAAGTACTTTATTTAGCTTTTTTACTTGGTATTTTAAAATGTCTTCCCAGATGAATACTTCTTTCTTACCCTTCTCATTTAAATAGACAGTTGAGTTCTTAATATCGGCTAGACGAAGTCCGCATAAATGATAAATGGAGGCTTTTGCTGTGTCATCGTCAAAATACACATTATCTATAAATATGTTAAAGGCACCAATTATTTGGTTTTTCAGTTCGGAGAATCCTAATTCATTATTTTTAGCTTTATTCAAAAGTGTCATAGCAGCGTATTCGATTCTATTTATTGGAAAGATTGTTATTTTCCTTCTGTGTAAAGCAACTAATACTATTCTAATTATTGCATTTATTGACATGACGGTTAAAGCTATGATCGAGAAAATGGTGATGTGTATAGAGATGGCAGAATTGGTATCAATGAGACCTGTTAAACCAAGTATCACAATATAAATAAAAATTATGAACCATAGAATCCAAGGTACTAATAAGTTCCTAAATTTGCTTGTTATATGAAATTGTTTAAAGAGAGCATTAATTCCTTCTATAAAGTAATGCGCTACAAAAAAAAGACCTATGTAGGTAATCCAAAAGCTAACCCAAATTCTTAATTCAGCAAATATTACTAGGTTTATTATTAAATCAGTGATGATTGACGATAGAGATATAATTATGTAAATAACGATTGCTTTGCGATAATTCCAGTCCCAAATTTTAGATTTTTTCTTCTGAGACACTAAGCTCTCCAGCAATTTAATTCATTGAATGTTCATCAATCTATTTGTACAATCATTTAAAAGACTTTGGATTGAAATAAAATGGATTTACTATTACCTATCTAAAAATTGCATATTTTAATGAAGCACAAAATTGCTAAAACTTTAATGTTAGGAATGGTTCATTTAACTAACACTTAGATTCTAAATGGAAAATAAAATGAAAACCTTAATTACCACTCAAGACATAGAGAACTTATTAATTGCGAGTGGACGATTTCTATTAGAATCTTTGTTAAAAGACTTATCACCTTTATTATTGTTATTATAGAGCGCTTCCTCCGGCAATAGGATAGGAAGTGTGTATTTTTTCTTCTTATTAACGTTAGGAAGCTCAAACCAGACAAAAATTTGAGAGAGAAATAAAATGAACGACAAAAACGATATTAATGTATCGGAAATGATGCAAAAGTTAAGTGGAACCTTGAATCTTCCAAAAAGAGCCTACTTTTTTGACACCACCTTGCGGGATGGGGAACAAACGCCCGGAATTAGTTTTACTCGCGAAGAGAAGTTGTCTATTGCGAGAGCATTGGACGAACTTGGCATAGATATTATTGAAGGAGGTTTTCCAATAACCTCCCAAGGAGATTTTGAGTCGTGCAGAGACATTTCTAAATTAGGATTAGACCTCGAAGTTATGGGGTTAGCAAGAATGGCTAAGCCAGATATAGACAGGGTAATTGAAGCGGATATGGACAGTATACATGTTTTTATTGCCACATCGGATTTGCATATGAAAAACAAGCTCCAAATGACCAGAGAGCAAGTTATAAACCAAATAGAGAAATACGTGTCGTATGCGAAGGAACACTACGAAACCGTGCTATTTTCAGCAGAAGATGCCACTCGTTCCGACATGGACTTTTTAATTCAAGCAAATCAGAAGGCAATTGAATGCGGAGCCACCAGAATAAATATTCCTGATACAGTTGGCACAATTACTCCAAACGCATTTGGTTTTATAGTAAAAAAGGTATACAATGCAATTCCAAAAAATATTCGCATCGCAGTTCATTGTCATAACGATTTTGGTTTGTCAGTGGCAAACACAATTGCAGGTTTTGAAAATGGCGCTTCAGAAGCCCAAACTACTATATTAGGTTTAGGAGAACGAGCTGGAAACGCATCATTTGAGGAAACTGCTATGTCTCTTTATGCGTTGTATCAAATTCCAATGAATATTAATACAAAGAGAATATTTCCTATGGCGAAGTTGGTTGAGAGTTTCTGTGGAGGGAAAATTAAAATCGGAAGGCTAACCCCTCTTATTGGACAAAACGCCTTTGCACACGAATCTGGGATTCACGCTCATGCAATGATTAAACACGCTCGCACATACGAACCTATTACTCCTGAGCTAATAGGAATTCGTCGTACTGATGATGTAGGGGCGATAATAAGACAATCCATAAAATTAGGGAAGCACACAGGAGCCCACGCTTTAAGAGCGAAAATAAATGACTTAGGGGTTTCCCCTAACGACGAACAATTCGCAAAAATCATGAACCATGTTAAGCGATTTGGCGATAAGGGGCACGAAGTCTCGGAGGAAGATTTCTTAGCCATCTTAAAAGATACACTAGGGGAATTACCACAAGAAGAACAACATGTCATGCTGGAAGAGTTAACAATATTAACGGGGACTGTCACTCCAACATCGACAGTGCGATTAAAAATCAAAAATAACGGAAATGTCATTGAAAAACTAGCATCCGCAACGGGAGTAGGGCCAGTGGACGCTTCATGTAAAGCAATCGTTAACTGTTTTAAGCCAATGAGCAAAATAAAATTACTAAATTTCCAACTAGACGCAATAACTGGGGGAACTGAAGCATTAGGGCATGTAACCATAGAAATCATGGACCTTGACAGTAATACCGTGGTTAAAGCCAGTGCGATTCACGAAGACATTGTTATGAGTTCAGTATTATCTTTAATAAAAGGATTAAATCTTATTGTAAAGAAAAAATCGGCTTTCCTAATTGAGTAGTGGTTAGTTTTATGAGTGCTACAATTACAGAGAAGATATTAAGAGATCATTGCGAAGGAAGAGAAGTATCAGCCGGAGATTTTGTATTAGTCAATATCGATAAATGTTTAGCTAACGATATAACCGCTCCAAAGGCTATTGAAGTCTTCGAGAAAGTCGTAGAAGGAACGGAGGGCAAAGTGTTCGATCCTGATAAAGTCATATTAATTCCAGACCATTTTACTCCGAATAAAGATGTCGCTTCCGCAAATCAATGCAAATTTTTAAGGGAGTTTGCGAAAAAGTACAAGATATCCCATTATTACGAGGTTGGAAGAGTTGGGATCGAACACTGTCTAATTCCCGAGCAAGGACTAATAGCTCCTGGTGAAATACTCATTGGAGCAGATTCACACACATGCACATACGGAGCATTAGGAGCGTTTTCAACTGGTGTTGGTTCAACTGACTTAGGGGTAGCAATGGCATTAGGCAAGTGTTGGCTTCGAGTTCCAAAAACAATGAAATTCAATTATTCAGGTCGCCTACACAAGTGGGTTTCTGGTAAAGATTTGATATTATATACTATTGGTCAAATCGGAGTTGACGGAGCAACCTACAAGGTTATGGAATTTACAGGTGAAGTCATTGGCTCATTATCGATGGCAAACCGTTTTACTATGTGTAATATGGCGATCGAAGCAGGAGCGAAGACAGGTTTCATTGCTCCCGATAAAGTCACTCAAAAATACCTTGAGACAGTCGGAATTTCTAACTATAAATCGTATGAAAATGATTCCGATGCGACATACAATGGGATTTTTGAGTTCGAATGTTCGCAAATTGAACCTCAAGTAGCACTTCCTCATTCACCAAGTAATGTTAAGCCGATATCGGAAATAGATTCCTTAAGAGTTCCAATCAATCAAGCAGTAATTGGTTCGTGTACTAATGGACGGTTGGAAGATTTAAGAATAGCCGCAAAGATAATGAACAATCGCAAAATTCATCCAGAAGTGAGATGCATCGTAATACCAGGTACGCCACGCATTCAGTTAAATGCCATTAAAAAAGGATTGATAGAAATCTTCCTTAGTGCGGGAGCTATAGTCTCTACACCTACCTGTGGTCCCTGTTTAGGAGGGCATATGGGAGTGTTAGCACCGGGAGAAAAAGCGATTTCAACTACGAATAGAAATTTCGTAGGAAGGATGGGACACATGGAAAGCGAAGTTTACTTATCAAATCCTGCTGTTGCTGCAGCTTCTGCTTTAAAAGGTTACATTACCTCTCCCGAGAATTTATAACACATTAAATAATAATTTAGAAGGTTGATGAATATGAAAGGTACAGTAATTAAATACGCTCAAAAAGATATTAATACGGACTTAATCATTCCTGCTCGATATTTGACTAGTTCAGAACCTCAATACTTAGCAAAATATTGTATGGAAGATTTGGATCCTAATTTTTTAAAACTGAAAGCTCAGCTTCAAGCAACCATCTTAGTAGCTGGATCTAATTTTGGCTGTGGATCGAGTAGAGAGCAAGCGCCAATCGCCTTGAAAGCCTCTGGTATAGAGTTAATTATTGCTCCCAGCTTTGCCAGAATATTTTTCAGAAACGCAATTAATATTGGACTTCCGATTCTTCAATTCTACGAAGTAAGCGTTTTTAATACAGGGGATATGCTAAAGGCTGATTTCGATAAAGGGATTGTAATGAATTTAACTTCAAGCCAATCTTTTTCCTTTACACATTTTCCTTCTTTTCTGCAAAGAATAATTGAATTTGGAGGGTTAGTAAATTTTGCCAAAATTGAAATTGAAAAATAATACCGTACATCGATGAATGCTTAATTTCTCCGTCTTTTTTGTTTTAATCAAGAAAAAAAATTAATCATTTCTAAAAAAAAAGAAAATTTCGGAAAAAGCAACCATTTTTTAACCGTTATCTAAGATAGATTCTTGACCTTTATTTTTTTATCGACTACTCTTTCGGCTTTCGAAACTTGTTCTCTATGAACGCAGTCGCTAACGCGATTGCCAAACTTAATCCGAATAGAATTACTAATGATAATAATAAATTCCCAAAAAACAGATTCCCTAAAAAGTAAAAGTATTGCAAAAAGAACGGTTTATCTAAGCCAAGTTCATTACGTTTCTCAATATATTCCTCTGGTGTGAAATTCGGGGGCAATTGATTTATTACTGGATCTCCGGGCATAAGCCGAAAAATGAGAAAGGACATAAAAAGAACGCCGAAAATTACAATTACGTTAAAAAAAAACCATTTAATACTAAGCTTTACTATTCGCTTCATTCGCACCTCCCTTTAGTTTCATAACTATGAGTTATTCATAAATAGGCTTCATTTTTATTTAAAGATTTTGATAGATCAAGTGGAAAACTCTCTTCTGCAAGCTTTTTCTCAATTACGATGAGGAATATCCCTTATGTTGAGACACTAACTGAGAAACCTAAATGGGTCAATTTGGGCAAGTAAGGCAAAAATGAAGGTCGCTACACCTAAATTTATGTTAATTTCGTACTTCGAAAAAAGTAAAATGAAAACTAAAATAATGAGTAAAATAATCCACGATGGTAATAATACAATTATTTAAATATGAATTCCAATAAAAACAACTTGAGTGTGTAATTTTAAGAGGATTCATCAACTTTTAGAATCACACTCAATATAAATTAATACTAATTATGGAAATTTTAACGGTTTCAAGATCCAACGATGTAATATTTTATGAGGATGTAAAAGATAATTATGAAGAATACTTCTTTTTTCGCTTAGATTATGCCCAATACCCTGAAAAAACAAAAATATTCATTGCCGTCGATAATAATACTGTATGTGCTATGTTATTAATATGGAACGAAGAACGAATTCAAGTTAGGGGGAGTTTAGAGGGGGTTGAGTTTTTGCTGAAACATGTCACGATTCTTAACGAATTTGAGCCTAAATCGGTTACAGGGTTCGAAGAACATAAGAGTTTAATTAAAGATCGTTATCCAGAATATGAGCTCGCTACAACTCTTTACCGGATGAGGGTTAAGCGCGGTGAACAAAATTACTTTGAATCGCATTCTTTTAACATTTTGACGGAAGATCATCGACAAAACATCAGCGTTTTGATGAAAAACGCAGACCCAGTTTTTTGGGGAGACAACCAACCAGATAAACTCACGTTTGACGAGAATACAGTTTGGTTTGGAATTTCAAGGCGAAATAAATTGGTTTGCGTCACGGGAATATGGATATATGACAAGATCGGATACATTACAATCGTAGCCACGGATTCCGATTATAAGAATAAAGGTTTGGCAAGTTCCTTAATATCATCAGCTTTAAAACACATTTTTAAAGAACACAATAAGTGTTTTATCATGGTCAGAGTTGACAACCCTCCAGCGCTACATCTCTATAAAAAGCTGGGTTTTAAAGTGTGCAACACTCATTATAATTTCTAAAAAAAAGAATAAAACTCAAATTAAGTTGGGACTCTCTATCTTCAGGACGAGAGAAATTAATCACAAATCATAACAATTGACATATCTTCATTAGGAAATATGAATCCCTGAAGTAGGATATTACCCCCTACCGAACAATTTCTAAAAAAGCCGTTGAAATCATTTTTCCCAATATTCCTATATGTCTAATTTGAGATAGTCTAATATATTAGCGATTTCTGGTATTTATAACTTCCGATACCAGAAAATTTTTGAGGTTAATTGCTTTTTACTGCACAAAAGAGAGTCATAATATGCAAGCCTCCCGCAACTTACCCATAGAATCTCTCGAGGAGGAAATGACTCTCTTAGCAAATTATAGAACCTGGCCTATTTATGCTGTAGCCTTTATACGCCTACTTTTTGTCGCAATTTTTGAGCGCGCTTTCCAAAACTTTTTGTACTTCGAAATGAATATTACGGAAAGCGTTCTGGGTGTAATCTCATCTGCTGGAGCTCTTGCATACATCGTTGGACCACTTTTTGGTCAATTAGCTGCGTCAAAAATAGGTAATAAAAGAGCAATCGTTATATCATCAATTGCGGCTCCGATTTTGATGAGTCTGCAAATGATAATATTTGAACCTGTGGTTTTAATTATAATTCGCATATTAAGCGGTTTATTTCTAGGCCTATTTTGGCCCAATATCTTAAATATTCTAAGTTCGTGGCAAAACGTTAGCTCAGAAGAAAAGTCAAAGACGAACTTCAAAAACTTCAATATGTCATGGAATGCAGGTTTTTTGACCGGGATATTGGTTGGGTTTCTTTGGGCGTTTGCTTGGGACGATTATATGGGCATGGTCTTATCACTGATCGTTTCTTTAAGCTTATTACCAATTAGTTTATTCATAACTTCAGACAAACCTGAAGAAACGAAGAGTAAAACTCAGTTGTTCTCGGAGAGTAAAGTTGAAAAGGCAAATGCGAACGGGAACAATACTCACATGATTATATTTCCAATATTGTTTTCGTGGATAGGGATAACTTACTTAGCAATCTCTCAATCTCTCTTCGTGTTTAGTTTTCCCGTCTTTCTCAAAAGTACGGATAATCCCTCCTATTACGCCTATCTCCTCCAATTTGGCATTCAAGTTACTCAATTAACTGGTATAATTTTAATCAATTATTTTAAAGTCCATATTAAAAAGTTTGTCGTGTTTGTAAGTCTCATAGAAATTGCAATTATTGCAATCTTGGTAGTTTTGGTTGGAAAAATTGTCTTTTTTATTGGTGTAATTTTCGTAATAGCAGGACTTGGTTTAGGATTAATTCAAGGTACATCAATGAAAATAATGATTGATTATGGTACTGCTAAAAATTCCACGAAATATGCAACAATTAACGAGATAATGATTGGGACTGGGTTTGCAATTACTCCTATTGTTGCGGGTTTTGTAATAGAAGTAGACATTTTCATATTATTCATGTTTTTAGCTTCTTTCAGCTTAGTTTTAGTAGTTATTATGGTTTTTCTGTCCAGAAATGTAAAGCCTATTGAAGAAAATTAAAAAGGGAATTATTAGGTATTTTAAGTGACTTACTTCTTAAACATAAAGACGCAATCCAATATTATAACGAAGCCTTAAAATTGTCTGGACAAAAAGTTGAGGATAATTGGTTCTCAGTCAATAAAGTAATCAATGCTTTCTCTCAGAAATATCTAAAAAAGCCATTTAGTAAGAAAAATTTTAAAGATCGTTCTGTTTTAATTAGTTTTGCTCAAGAAGCAGGCATTGAATAACATTTTTGCCTTCTTACTCCTCTTTTATCCTCATTTTTTTGGAGCAAATATTTAAATATTAGAGTCACTATTTTTGTTACAGTAAAAAAAGTTTTTACTATAAAAAAGTTTTTACGACTTTTAAAGTGATTAATTTGGAAGATAAAGAAGAATCTAAAAAAAAGGATAAGAAAAAGCCGATTTTTAAAAAGGTTGGACTTGTGTTTAGAAGCCCAGTTCGAGCGGATATTCTTAAAGAATTGTCTCAACAGCCTCAACGCACGATAGATTTAGCAGAGAATATAGGATTACAGAAACAGAATATTAATTACCATATACAAGCGTTAAAGAAAGAAGGATTAATCCAAACTCATACTGAAGAGGTAAATGAGGAGGAAATCCCAAAAAAGAAAGGTACGAGAATAAACGGAATAAATGAGAGGGGAAAATTAAAAGTTTCGTATGGCGTTGAGCTTACTAAAAACGGAGAGCATATTGTAAATAAATTTATTGAACCACTTTATGAGTCGTCTGAACCAGAAAAAAAAAAGAAAATGAAAAATAAGAGTGAACAAAATGAAAGGAAAGAGCATTCAAATAACTGAAAGTTTGTTCAAAAATCCATCAAAAACCTTCACATTTCAATCTCCACAATTTCATGAAAATATGACCGTTATTCCTATTACAATCTCAAACAATATTGATTTAGAGTTTATTACGATTAATCAAGAAGAACAATTAAATTCCGTAGAAATTCTTGAAACTGATTCAGTAAGTCAATTGGAAGTTATAAACAGCGGACAACAGAGCGTTTTAATACCTTTTGGAGTTACGGTAAAAGGTGGAAAACAAGATCGTACAATTTGGGAGCCTATATTAATACCCTCTGGTAAGAAAGTTATGGGGACTAACCCAACAAACACCGCACCCATCAATAGGTATTCTGTCCCAGCCAAATGTGTAGAACAATCTCGATGGAATTATAAAGCAGGAAAGAAATTTAGGTCATCGACCGTGCGATTACATCCAAATGTCGCCTACGAAGCGATTTCTTCGCATGGACAAAACGCGGTGTGGCAAGAGATTCAAGCTCATCGAAGCGAAATGAATTACGCGTTACACATTGCCCCTACTCACAGTTATGTGGAAATGACGAAAACCATCGGAGGAAAAACTGAGAATTACACTAACTTCTTCAAAAATTTGCCTAATCAATGTGGAATTGCAGTATTCATTAACGGAGAATTCACAGGAATGGAAATATACGCAAAATCTAATGTGTGGACCGATATGAGAGAAGACATTTTAAATGCGTTTGCAATTGAAGCGTTAAGGTTTCAAAAGGAAAAAGTACCTATTCAACCGGAAAATTATCTCGAGAAATTAAATCTAATACTCAAGGAGGTTAAGTTAAATTTCTCAGTGAGAGACGGTATTGGACTTGGTGAAGTAGTAGAATTCAGTTCTGAGGACAATAAAACTAGAGGAATAACTCTTATTCACGAAGAGGTGCCCATCCAGTTTTATTTTGTCTCAAAACGGGGTGGATACAAAGAAAACAATCCTGTTCCACTGAGGATGCAGACGCAGAATGTAATTGATCAAAGATATCAAATATAGATTGATTTACTTCGCTTAGGGATTTAATTCTAAATATTTTTTTTTTCTAATTTTTGTAATTTTGATAGCTTTTTACTCCATGTAATTACATGCATCCATTCATACGCGAGAAAAACAATTAAGATTCTACTTGTGGTTGTTCTTAGTCAATCAATAGTAATGCAATTGCTTGGATTTTCTATTTGGTAGGAATATTTAAGTCTTACATTTTTGTTAATAATACATACAAATTTTTAAATATAGAAACTTTAAATATCACTTTGTAGTAACTTTTATTTGTATATTTTATTACAAAATAATTCTGAGGAGAATATATATCATATGATCTTTCAAACACCTTTAGAAATACTATTTATTGTTCCACAGTTAATGCTAATTGGAATAATTACAACTATATTCGTAGGCATTAACTTGTTTTTAGGCTTTTCTATGCTTTATCAGGGCATAAAGACGAAAAATTCTACAATCATTTACATTGGAGCAATATTTTTTGTTGGCGTGGAAGCGTGGGGCGGTGTGGTCTTTAATTTTATTGTAGTACTGATCTTTAATGTCATACCACCATGGCAACTATACTTTCTAGTACATGGAGGATTTCTATTTATCTTAAATTTCATCTGGCTTTTGGGTGTAACTGAGTTAGCAAACATAGAGGGTAAAAAGCGTGCGATCCTTATGGTGGTAATCGGAATATTCTTTGCTATACTTGAAATTATATACATTACAATTATATTTACTGATTATACACTCTTAGGAGTACCAGTGATTTTAGGAGAGTTAGGAGAAGCTCCAATACAAGTTGACTATACACTTTACAGTTTTCTATTCCTCATGATCAATCTTTCCACCTTTACTATTGTGATATCATGGTTTGTGAAAGGTACCTTTAAGGCTGACGATAAACGGCTAAGAATAAAATCTAGATTCCTACTAGTTTACGTAATTGGAGTAACTGGAGGAGGTCTTTTTGAGATCTTTGTCCCAGGTCTCGAAGTTTCTATTATTGTTAAAGTTATCTTGACATTTTCCATGGTAATGGGATATTTTGGATTTTTGTTGCCTCCAAGAATCGAACAAATATTTGTCAAATCTTAAAATTTCAATTAACTCCTTTTTTTTTAATTTTGTTTAAAGTACAGAAATTTTAACCATAATATTTATGATTAGCAGCTGAAGTGTCTTTGATTCAATAACATCCGTAAAAGTCATTGGAGAATAAATTAGGATTAAAGGAATTAATGACATTATCTTCAATGAATAAAACGTTAACTTAAAAACTAATGTTTAGTTTTTTTAAAGTAATAAAAAAGATGTAATTTTGTAAATATTACATCCTAACATAAAGAAAGATCAAAGCTACAGAAATTGGAAGTATTAGATTTATATTGATTAGAGTTAAAACTATTATATGATTATATCTTAGAAAGCTAATTACTTAAAAGGTGAATCTAAAATGGCTAAATTTAAAAGAGGGCATATGTATTACCCTGAAATCCCAATACACAAAATTTTAGAAGAGACTGCTAACAGATTTCCCGAACGACTGGCGTTTCTTTATCCTAAAAAATTAAGTTTCAAACAATTTCAAGAACAAGTAGACCAATTTGCTACGGCGTTAAAGAATCTTGGGATAAAAAAAGGGGATAGGGTGGCTTTGTATAGCCCAAACTCAATTGAATGGGAAATTGCGTTTTACGGATTAGAAAAGGCTGGAGCTATTTTGGTGCCTATGAATCCCCAATTCAAGGAGACAGAAGTGGAGTACGAAGCCAACGATTCAGAAGCGGAAACTATTATTGTGCATAATCCCCTATACTCAAACGTCACAAAAGTAAAAGAAAAGACAAAGCTAAAAAACATCATAATCTTAGAATCTAACGGAAATCTCCCTGAAGGTACGATTGATTTTTCAGAATTAATCACCTCCACTAACGCAAGTCCTCCCGAATATGAATTCGATATTAAGGAGGATCTCGCTACTTTAGTGTACACTAGTGGAACTACCGGTTTACCAAAGGGAACCATGTTGACGCATTATAATTTAATCTCAAATGTAATCCAAGTATCTCAATTATTCGAACTAAGCGAATTAGATGTTGCAATGACGGTGCTTCCTTTATATCACATTTACGGCCTCAATGTCCTAATGAATCAAGCGGTTTGGCTAGGCGCTGCTCAAGTAGTCATTCCAAGGTTCGAGGTAAAAGAGTTTTGCGAACTAATCGAAAAGCACCAAGCTACCTATAGTTTGTGTGTTCCTCCGATATTTCTCGCAGTTGTACGCCACCTTGAACAGTCTAACATAAGTGGGTACGATTGGTCTAATCTTAAGATCTTTAATAACGGTGCTGCGCCAATCCCTCTAGAATTACTCGAGAGGGTTAATAAGTTGGCAAAAGAAAAATGTAAAGCAGACAATGTTACCGTTCAGCACGGCTGGGGATTAACGGAAGCTTCGCCAGTTGTAGCGGTGAATCCCATGTATCGTCGTAAAATGGAATCCCAAGGAACGCTAATTCCTGATACCTTTCACAAAATTGTTGACTTAGAAACTGGAAAGGAGTTGCCTGAACGAGGAAGTATTGGAGAATTAGTTGTTAAGGGCCCTCAAGTTATGAAGGGATATTGGAAAAAACCAAACGCAACAGCAGAAGCGTTCTGGACGGATCCTAATACAGGAGAACAATGGCTAAGGACAGGTGATATGGCCTACATTGATGACGAAGAATACGAACATCTCTTAGATAGAATCAAAGAAATGATAAAATATAAAGGATGGAGCATTGCTCCCGCAGAACTCGAAGACCTTCTGTATAAAAATCCCCATGTTCACGACGCCGCGGTAATTGGAAGACCTTCAACGGAATTAGATATCGGACAAGTCCCAAAAGCGTTTATAACATTAAAACCCGAGTCTAAAGGAAAAGTAAGCAAACAAGAAATAATGAATTGGGTGGCAGAACGAATATCTGCCTATAAAAAAATACGAGAAGTCGAATTTATCGATGATATTCCTAAATCTGGTTCAGGAAAAATCTTAAGAAGGGAATTAGTTGATCGCGAAAAACAGAAGTCAGGATTAAAATAGAAATTTTACACTATTATTTTCGTAGATCAACTATAATTCATAGTAGTTATCTTCTCGGTCTAGTAATCTATGTCAAAGGGTATTCTAAAATAGAATGTCGCTCCCTTGTTTCGTCCTTTTGATTCCACCCATATCTTTCCACCGTGATGTTCTACAATTTCTTTAGAGATGTACAATCCTAACCCAGAGCCTTCTAAATCTATGTCGTCCTCTCGTAGGATTCTCTCGACTTTGCCGAACCTTTTAAATAATTTGATCATTTCCGATTTCGTTATCCCAATTCCAGTATCTTGGATAGAAAATTCAATGTATTGATTCCATTTAACAAGTTTAATTTTAATTTCTCCATCAACTTGGGTGTTTTTTACTGCGTTGGATAGCAAATTGATTATTACTTGTTCAATCCTAGATTTATCAAGCGTTATCAGTACTTCTTTGGGGGTATTTACACTCATTACGATTCCTTTTTCGTTTATAAGATATTTCATCTCTTTTACACATTCTATAATGATACTGACGATATTTTCCGGTTTGCGTTTTAATTCGAAAGCAAAATTATCCAATCTTGATATGTCTAAAATATTGTAAATAAGCGTTTTTAAGCGCTCGCATCCAGAAGCGGCTATATCTAATAATTCCAGAGTTTGAGTGTTAAAAGGTTGACCAGATATTTTTGGAATCAACTGAATTGCCCCGGATATAGAAGTTAATGGAGTCTTTAACTCGTGAGACGCACGGTTTACAAATTCCTTTCTAAGATCATCCAGTTGCTTTAATTTTTTATTTTCCTCTTTAATCAAATCGTCTATCATCTTGCGTCTTGATATATCGCGAGATAGTACTAAAATATTAATTTTTCCTTTCTCGTCTACAATTTTCGTAGCTTGAATCTCAAACCATAACCACGCTCCATTTTTGTGTTTGTACCGTCCCTCTCTCGATCCTTCTCCAGTTTTTACTACTTTTTTATTCATTTCAAGGACATCTTTAACCTCGTCTGGATGAATAAAGAACCCACGACGACCCTTCTCCAAATCTTTTAATGTGTATCCAAGTACTTTTTGGTGGGCTTCTTTGTTGATATACTCAATTTCATAATTTATATCGGTTACATGAATTAAATCTGAAGCACCTTCTGCAATTAATCTATACATCTCCTCAGATTTTTTCAATTTTAGTTCTAACTCTCGTCTTTGGGTAATATCCCTAGAAATAACTAATCCCCTAAAGATATTCTTTGAATCTGGTATTAACTTAGTCCAGATGTCAAACCATTTCCAATTTCCATTTTTATGTCGAATCCTCCCAATCCTTCTAGCTTCACCTTCTTTAAGAAGAGTTTTTACAAAATTATTAACGGCTTCTTTCTCATCGGGATGCGTTATTTTCCTCGCTGTAGTTCCAATTAATTCATCATTTGTGTATCTCAATATCTCAAAATGAGCTTTATTTATGTATTTTATCTTAAATTTATTGTCGAAAATCCTGATCAAATCACTTGAATTTTCAGTGATCAATCTGTATCTTTCTTCAGATTCGATAAGTTTCCTTTCGAATTCTTTTTGAGCAGTTATATCATTAGAAATAATTAAAACTTTTTGTAAACCGTCAATATCGATGAAAAACTTACCAGTAAGATGATATATCATATAATTCCCCTTCTTACCTCGTAGTCTTAAATCAACGCTTCCAGAACCTCTTTTGATTCCGTTTCTTATAGCTTTAATTGCTTTTTGGTAATCATCTGGATGGACAGCGTGCAATGGATTAAGCTTTGTTACATCCTCGAATGAATATCCAAGTTGGTTAATAAAAACTGATTCGTTAATGTATTCGGCGTTCAGTTTTTCATCTATAATGTAAATCATGTCGTTTAAATTCTCTAAAATTAGCTTTTGTCTCATTTCTGATTTAATTAAAGCTTCTTCGAATTTTTTTCGTTCAGTGATATCCCGAGAAATTATTACACCTCTTTCTTCGTACCATTTTCCCTTAATTTCAAGCCAGACATATTTATTTTGTTTATTTTTGAATCGAATCTCTATAGCATTTTCTCCTTTTTTCACACCTTCAAAGAACGCGCGGTAAGTAGCAGTAACATCATTAGGGTGTATAAATCTGGCTAATCGCTTGTTTACCATATCTTCAACATCATAGCCAAGTATTCTTTTTAATGGACCTTCACTTACAAATTCTAACTGAACTTTTTTATTTATAATCGCAATCATATCGTTAGCATTTTCCGAGATGAAACTGTAATTTTCTTGCGATTTTTTTATCTTATCGCGCATCTCGTGACTTTCAGATATATCTTCGATTGTAACCTGGATTAACTTTTGATTTTCTATATTAATTAATGAACTATGAAATTTTAACCAAGTTTTACTACCATCTTTATTTTTAAAATGCAATTCTAAAGGTGTAATTTTCTGTCCAGATAGAAGTTTAACGACACGCGCTCTAATTAACTTTTTAAAATCTTCGGGAGAAATGTTAGGAGAGGTTTTAATTTGGTGTTTAATCTTGGTGTATATGTCGCTCAAATCCAAAAGATTTTTCCCTATGAGTTCCCTACATTTAAAGAGTGGAAAGAGTTTATCTGTGTACGAATTGCAGTCTAAAACCTTCCCCTTTAAATCTAATATCCAAACCGCAAAAGGTAGGTTGTTGAATAAGTGGAAGTATTTCTTTTCTACCTCATTTAGTTCCTGTTCTTTACGCTTTTTATCTGATATGTCGGTTGCATGAACTTGTATAAGTTCTTTATTCTCAATTTTAAGTATAGATATAACGAAATTTTCCCAAACTAATGACCCGTCCTTTTTAGTTATAGAAATTTCTACCTCCTTTGGTAATTTAGTTTTTATTAATTCTTTAAACGAGCGAAATATTATGGTCAAGGATTCTTGTGGAAAAAACTTTAGTTCATACAATTTTTTCCCAATAAATTCAGCATTGGCATATCCAAACACATCTGAGGTTTTTGGATTAATATATATAATTTTACCATCTTGATGGATTAATATCAGGGGATTAGGGAATTGATCAAAAATTTGCTCAAAGGTTGGATCTATCAAGCGAACACTTTCAGTCAAATATCACACCATAATTAGCTAAATAACATTTGGTTATAACAAATTAGTAAAATACGTTTCTATAAAATTTATTTGATTTTTTTATGGAATATTAGTATTCAAGAATTACAAAAAAGCAGGTTAAGAATTATTAACTGGCAAATCGACATCATCTTTTTTTTTTAACCTATATTAGACGGTTGAACGGCTTTTTTGGGAATTTCGCCCTCGTCCTTAAAGTATTTTAACATTATTGGATAATTTGAGATATTCAAGTTCTCGTAAATCTCCTTTCCAGCGTTCTTCTAATCAGCTTTTTAAAATTCATTAAGTAATATTATAGGTTTTCCAAAATTACGATTGTTCTCATTTAAATTATTGGTTTAATATTCATTGTTTTGAATCTTACTTGGTAAAACAATGCAACAGATTATTAACATTTTAATAAACTTATTAAGAAAGATTTCTTAAATTAAAGTTGACGTTCAAACCAATTAATTGAAATGCAATTTTGAATTAATATGATGCAAAACAGCCTTCCATTAAAGGAGAAATTAACTTGCCCCGTATGTAGTACTAAATTCATACCAGAAGCGTTCTTGTTCGAGAAAACTAGTTTTGACGCTGTTAAATCAGAGGGCGAGCAAATAAAAGTGAAAGGTAAGAACCACCAATTAATTTTGAGACCTTACGCTGATATCAAAGGAGCATGGGTCACATACTGCCCAGATTGTGGGTATATAATGAAATTTATTGGAGAAATAGGTAAGAAGGAAATAGCCGACCAATCGTTACACTTGCTTAAAAGGGGAGTTTTTGACGAGTTTGGAGATACCTACAAATACTCCTTTGAAAAGCGTCCAAAAACATATATGGACTACTTGGATTATTTCTTAGATAAAGTCGGAGGGATAAAAAACCAAATAAAAAATGCTTTAGATGAGGTAAATTTTACGAGATTCGGGAATCCTTATCAACAATGGAGAAACGACAAATCTATTGATTCTTTTAAGTTTTTAGTGCATTTTCAAGCGATCTTAAAGGATTACTGCGATCACCAAATTGAAGGAGCAAATAACAAGGAAATGGACCAGAAGATCAAAGAATGTATGTTTCCTCCGGAAATAGAGCAATCTTTGTTGTTAATTCGCGACCTAGGAGACAAAATAAGTCATGAAGTCTATACGCTCAATGGAACAGAGGAGGAAGAGGTCGAAAAAGGATTTCTTCAATTCATGTATTATTTAGTGGGAAAACAGCTAAAACCCTTGAAATTAGATGACATTAAAGTTGAACCAGATTATGATTTCATCGATATTAACAAAATTAACTACGAAATTAAAGAGTTCTTACGATTGTACCTCTACGATACCTTACAGATTAAAGAATTTGACGAAAAATTCCTTCAACCTTTATTGGAACATCTCGGAATAACTGTTTAATTTTAATTTACTCGTTTTTTTTACTCAATCTACTTAACATTTTATTATAATACACTCTATAAACCATAAAATTCAACTTTTGATTATGATTAATGCTGATATTCCCTATAACTATAAAAGTTCAAATCCCATCGAGGAATATGCGGAAGTTCGGAAAAGTAAAATTCACGGTTTTGGATTATTTGCTAAGCAAAAAATCCCTAAAGGAACGGTGTGGTGGCACGCACGACCTCAAGACGTCGTAATTATATCAAAAAACCAATTTGAAACGATATACGCATCATATAAATCTGAATTAACGAAAAAATTATTAGATGGTATATTATCGTATTCTTATTACGAGAGAAATCTCGACGCCTTGATATTATGTATGGACAATTCCCGATATGTTAATCATTCCTTTAGCGCTAATTCTGGTGCGTCTGAGGATGAGAATGGTTTCTCTTCCGTTGCCTTGAGGGACATCGATATTGGGGAGGAAATCACGGAAGATTATTCGAAATATACATTGTGCTCGTGGATTGAGAAAGAAAGGGAATATTTTGACCCTACTTGCTGGTAAAAACCAGATTTTATAAGTTAAAGAGTGTTCACCGATTCTATTTGTATTTTCAAGGGAAATCAACAATTTCCATCGATTTAGACGAATTAAATCCGCAAACTCGCTTGATCTTTAAAAAATGGAATTTCATGTAGGATTTTACTAGATTTCAAAAAAAGGACGATGGTTTTTTTTTACTGGGATTCGTTGAAAACACTGAATTATAACGAATTTAAATTAATAGAAAAGTTTTAAGATATATGCATCATGTCTAAATCCCTTAATTCGTAAATCCCTTAGTCTGCAAGTCATTAGCGAGTTAAATACATTTTTATTGGAACTTTAATGTGAATGAGTAGTTGACTAATATAATAATAAATATCTAAGGAAAAAAAGTATTCAGAATCTCTTGAAATTAGATAAAATTATATGTGTTTTTGGAAAAATTCGGTGAGATCGATAAATAACTGCTTTTTGTCGTTGTCTAAAGGAAGAAAACGACCTGAATCTTCGTACCATTTGATTTCTTTTTCATGTGAAGAGACTCATTTGTATCTTATTTATCTTTAAATTTATTATGCGTTGTTATAACTATAATCTTAGGTATTAAATAATATAAAAAGGCGTATTTCAAAAATGGTTTCCAAAAATTCCGAAGGGAATTTTTTTCGCAATTTTGAATGGTCTATTTTTTTAACATAAATCTAAAGTACCTATCTCAACAAAGAATTAGCTGTTAAAATATCGTTGGTAAGAATTCCATCAATGCCTAAACTTCTAACTTTCCTAATTTTTTTCTTGGAATCAACTGTCCAAGTGAAAACTTTCAACTTATTTTCATGAGCAAATTTCACTAATTTCTTACTTAAATATTCATGGCGGATAATCAAGAAGGGAATATCGTTCTTAAGTGCCTTTTTGACCATTCTTTTGCCGAAAAAATACGCAAAAACCCATCCCACACCAGCTGGTTCAATTAACCCCGATTTTAAATTATGTTCCGATTCCCGAATTTTAAATATTTGATCGTGTTTGAAAGAAATTACAATAGCGGAATCAAGAGCATCACTTTCTTTTAAAATTTCGATTAGTTGCTGTGTAATTCCTCTAACCTTTATTTCGCACAATAGTTTTATTTTTCCCTTGGTAAGTTCAATCACTTCTTTTAATGTAGGAATTTTTTCAGTTCCATTACATGATAACTTTTTCAATTTTTCAAGCGTCATTCGTTTAACCCATCCAAAATGCTTGGTAGTTCTAAACGTATTAGGATCGTGCATAATTAAGAGATGTCCATCTTTAGTCTTACGCACATCAAATTCGATATAATCCGCTTTAAATTCTATTGCTTTTTTAAAGGATTTTAGTGTATTTTCCGGTGCTAATTTACTCGCACCTCTATGAGCGACAATGGTAATGAAATGCTCACTTTCTTCGGAATTCATTGAACTCTATTACACTATTTTATTTATCTTTAAAATTTATTATGAGTTGTCATAATTAAAGTCTAAGATGATAAATACTAGATTTTTACTTTAATTTAGTAATATTTTGATAAATTGATTTGATAATTCAACAAGTTAACATATTAATCGAGATCAATTTAATCCTTGATTATATTCAAATAATATATTAGAAAAAGATATGAAAAAAAAAGAACTAGTTTTATAGCCGATTTCCGCAACTTGGACAGAAAATTGCGTTTCGGTCCAATTGGGTATTACAAACAGGACAAGCTCTAAGGACTTGTTGCTTTGGTATTTCCCTATAATATTGCGGAGACTGTTCTTGAACATAGTTGTATCCTTGGTTCTGGTTGTATGCTGCTACTGGCGTTTTTTCAGGAAGAGGACTGCGTACGATTAAGTATATAATTATTCCAAGAAGGTGAAACATCAAAACGATGATTAACCAAATCCCAGCCTCCATATCCCTCTTTTTGGCGTCTTTGTACACCCAAACAAGAATCGATATCCCGATCAAAATCATCAAGAGCACAAATAATATAGCAACGGGAATCATCCAAATGAGCCGAAAACTTACAAAATCCATTTTTTGTATTTTACCTCTTTAATTTTAATTAAGTATTTCTAAGTACAGAAAGTAAAAATGGCACTATAAATAAAATGGAGTCCATTAATTGCGACTTCTATCGCTTATAACCTAAAAGTTCTTGTTTATAAATCGATTTTCGAGGTGGCGAATGCGACATAGATCTTTAAATTCATTTAAACGCTCAAATAATAAAAAAAAGTTTGGAACGATCGGAAAACTAATAAAAACTCCAAGCTTTTTTGGCACGTATTTCTATTTTTTCTGATAATTCCTTATTATATTACAGTTATTAACCGATTTTTTATTTCGATTAAAATCTTCTTCTAGGTCTGAAAGGTTTCCTTGGAGCTCTTTCAGTTACCGTTACATTACTTGCTTGTAAGCCTTTTTGGCCTTCCGTTACTTCAAATTCAACCTTGTCTCCTTCGTAGACAGTTTTGAATTCGTTATCTTCTCCTTGGATGGCGGAAAAATGAATGAAGACTTCACCTTCACCATCATCTCGGGTAATAAAACCATAACCTTTTCGGCTATCAAACCACTTTACTGTACCTTTCATCCTAGGCACCTCTTTTTAAAACCATTTTTTTAAACCTAAATACACAGACGAGCACTTGAGTTCAAATAATGCCCATCAATTAAATGAGGATACCAAAATATTAAAACTTAACTTAAAAAGTCGATAAAACTAACTTATTTCTTCTTAGTTTCACTTTTTTTAAATATTGGGATTGCTGGATCGATATCTAAGCTTACATTGAGGCCTTTATGTTGAGCATGGCTATTCTCAATAATATTTTTATATTGTTCATAAAACTTCTTGGTAGCTTGTTTTAATTTCTGTCTCAATTCTATCGAGTTGTAATCACTAACTAACACACCAGTTATACCCTGGTAAGGCTCGAAAAGAATTGACCGCTTATCTTTTAACAATTGACGCATTTCACCCGATTTATTTATGATTTCATCAGTAATTGCAGAAATAGAGGTTAAAGCACCCCCATACAAATCAATTAACTCGTCTTTAACTTCATCATCTATATTCTCCTCGAAAATTTCTTTTGCAACGAAAGTACTATTTATATTGTCCATAAATAAAAGAATTTGGGGTTTTGCTGGCTTAAAATACGTATTATTCCACTTCATAATGTCCCGAGTAGACACTACACCCGCTGCTTCACCTCCTTTAGAGATTAGTACTCTTTTATAGTTATGTTCGGTCATATAGCGTATAACATTATCTATGGATGTCTCGTAATCTATAGTTTCTATTGGTCCAACCATAAATTCCCGAACAGAGATATCTGGCAAATTCTGGTTTGATATTGCACCATTCTTCAAAAAATCTATTACATCCGTTTTAGTAATGATAAAATATTGCTTATTAGGAGCGTCCTCTATAAACACTGCAGAAATTTTCTTTTCGCTCATTAGTTCGACTACATCCTTAAATTTACCATCTAAACCAAGTTTAATAACATAAGGGGTCATTATATCTTCCGCTGTAGCGGAATAATTATCATTTTCGGACATCAAATATAGTAATCAGTTTACACTATTAAATCTGAAGGATATATTGAGAAATATATTAAGAAATATAGATGGAGGGAAATATTCTTTTCAATGCCTTAAAATCATCTTCATCTAAATCTCTGCACAAAGGCAACCACCTATCTTTTATTGTCAATAATACGCTACGGATTTCTTCATCTCTTTCTTTGATCTCCAAAAGATGCGGAAATAACCAGAAGATATGGTGTTCCAAGTATTTTTTGGCAATATCAGTATCGTGATAATTCAAAATAAGATTGCAAATGTCATTAAAGAACCCAATTTCAAAGGATGTCTTTAGTTCATCGTCAAAATAAACCCCAAGGTCTATACTTTTTAAATAACGAAATATTTCTTCATAATCCAGATATCTAAAAATGAATTTAAAGAGGAAGTTTATTTGTCTTACTGTTTCATTACCGGTGTAGCTAGTTTTTCTTATTCTTGTCGTCCCTATTTGTCGAAGTAAATGACTTCTATTTTCTATTAAGTATTTTCTGATATCATTAGGTTTATTCATAGATTTTAATCTAGCAAGAGTAATTTTCGGTTCTAAATCTGGTTTAGTAATATAGACATTTACAACAGGTTTTCCTCGTATTAAGGTATACAAATCCCAAGATTCCCACCTCTCATAGGGTTGTAACCAGCCTTGATTCCTTCTTAATTTAGGATCAAGGATCCTTACACTTCTTGAAGCACTTAGTGTTTTTATATCAATGTCTTTAATTATTCCTTTAAAGTCATACTCTGCATAACCGTAGACCACGCTACCAGGTTGGGTTATATAATTTTTATTTAAAATACCTAATGCTTTCAATACAGGTCTCTCATTATCAATTTCTAACACTATTTCCTCAAATGTAGGGGTTCTGTCAATTTGTCCCCTAATAAGAGGCCAATTTTCCTCAATTTCATTAACAGAATACTGAGTATTAGCACCACATAAACTATCAATGATATTTGGGTTTGGCGGGATTATTCTATGATATCTAAAAATTATATATAATGAAGTAGGTATAGTATAATCACTAATACTTCCTAAACTTATAGAAGAACCCGCTTTCCCCTCATGAGGAGGAATTACCCAATCATAGTCAATATTAAGCGATTTAGTTCTAAGAAAATTTTTAATATTTAATTTGTCCTCGACTATCTGCATATATTTTCCATCGGAAGTCCCTTGATTCTTAAATTCTAACCCATCATTTTTACATGTTTGTTTTAACGATTGTACTAATTTATTATATAGCTCCCATTTAACAATCTTATCTTGTCTATCTCTAGATTTTATCGTATCGTAAATAGACCAAATAATAGGATTATCTATTGGTATTCTTTCTAATGTTGAGCCATCAATTATTATTTTATCTTTTATCAACTTGGTTCTTGGGTCAATAAGAGTAACGAGTAAACCTATATTCGGATAATCGTAACAAATCTGGCGGTTCATCGATTTGATCTCAGTTCCAGGATACTCTTTCTCGATGATTGATTGAATTTTTTGAATAATATCCAAAGGAATTTTTTGATTAATCCACCAATTCTTAGTGAAAAATTCCTTATCTGAATATGCAGGAAAAATTTCTATAGATAAAACAGATGTTCCTAACACTTTACTAGCAGCAGTCTTTATCTTCCCAATTTCTTTACCTTTTCTGTTTATCATAAACTCATAAAATAGGGGTTGACCGTTAATATCATAAATCGTTAAAGGACTTTGATCATCCCATACAACTCTAGAACCTTCCCACATCTTAAGATCTGTATGCATATGTATTAATAAACTTGTAATAGCATGCTCAAATGCAATCTCCTTATCAACTAAGTGATTTTCTTCCCGATCTATTTATATACACCTTATTACTCTGTTTTTGGATTTAAATTAGATTGTAATTGAATTTTAATTGTTTGTAAAATATTAATATTGATGTTTTTCTATATAATATTTCTTAATTAAGTGAAAAATTACTAAAGATAGATTAAAGGGATATAAACGAGATATTAATATGGTAAATATTGTTAAGGCTGTTTATATTTTATAGAGAGAACATAAAAATGTGGTGTAAAGGATAATTAATCCATGAAATTCCTATTCATAAAAAGGATTTTTTACATTGAATTTTAATTGACGGCCATTCTATCCTCTCTCCATGACACTTTGGACATTTTGAGGGAACTTTTAAGCTCCCGCTTTTAAGTTTAAACTGATACCCACAACTTAGGCATATAGGGGGTTTTACCATAACTTTTTTTCGATTCTTTTTCAAACTTCTTAAAATCATATTGAAATCTGACAGAAGTGACTTTAGATCTGCGTACTCTAAGTCAAGTTTTATGGTTTCTAATTGTATTTCTCCTTCGATTCGATCTAAATAATCAAATAATCTTTCTCGCTTAGTTTTCCACTGTTCGTCTTCTTCGATTTAGCTCACCTAATACTTATTGGTCTCGCTAAGTAGTAATTAGGAGCTTTCTTGTTTTAAATATTTGGGCTATTTATTTTTATTCTATCAATTTATGTATCTAAAAGTGGTTGATCGACTTAGTATTGTAAGATTGCTCCTTTTACCGCTGAAGTTACTAACTTGCGATACTTTAGAAGCGCTTTACTCGTTATATCCCTTTCCACAGGCGTCCATTTAGATAAGCGTGATCCAATTTCTTCATCGGAAACATTAAAATCGAGTCTCCTATTGGGTATGTCTACATTTACGGTATCACCATCTTGAATAATCGCGATTGGGCCCCCGATGTAAGCTTCTGGAGAAACATGTCCAATACAAGGACCTTGAGACGCTCCGGAGAAGCGACCGTCGGTTATTAGTACGTAATTAACCATGTCTTTACGTATCATTAAATTAGAGGTTAGTGCAACCAATTCAGGCATCCCAGGACCTCCTTTAGGTCCTTCATACCTAACAATAATCATATCTCCGTCCTTTATATAGTGAGTGGATAGTGCTTTCAAAGCGTCCATTTCAGAATCGAAGCATTTTGCGGTTCCGGTAAAGGTTAATAACTCTCTCCTCTTTACTGCTGATTGCTTAACTATTGCACCTTCTGGAGCTAGATTCCCTTTTAAAACGGCAGTTCCTCCCTCAGGGTATACAGGATCGCTTAAGGGTTTTATAACTCTATCGTTTAACACATTCGCTCTTTTAATGACTCGACCAAGTATTTTTCCAGAAACAGTTAAACAGTCAAGGTTTAGGTGATTTTGTATGCGATTAAGCACAGCAGGAATTCCCCCAGCTGTATATAGATCTACGACGCCGTAATCACCAGACGGAGAAGTGTTCACTATCATTGGTACTTTTTTAGCGTGTTCGTTAAACACTTCGATATCTAAGTCAATCCCCATCTCATGTGCTATTGCTGGAATGTGCAATGTAGCGTTCGTGGAACCTCCTAAAGCCGCATCTGCGACTAGTACATTTTCCAGAGATTCTTTCGTCATTACCTTAGACGCAGTTATACCTTGCTTCAACAAGGTCATAATTTGCCTTCCAGAGTTTTTCGCAATAACATATTTCATACGAGTAAACGCAGGAGTTGTGGCAGCATTGGGTAAGGTCATTCCAAACACTTCCATAAGGCATTGAGTGGTATTAGCAGTACCCATAAATTCACACGCCCCATAGGTAGCACATGAAATGCATTTCGTTTTCATTTTCACATCATCATAACAATTAACATCCACACCTTTATAATCCGGAGTAAAAGCAATTTCAAACAAATTAGGACCCCCTGGAACGCAGATCGTAGGAATATCCAATCTAGCTGCTGCCATTAGTACTCCTGGATTTATTTTGTCACAACTTGAAAGCGTGACCATTGCATCAATTCGATGAGCTTCGATCATGGTCTCAATGCTATCTGCGATAATATCCCTTTGAGGGAGAATATAGCGCATTCCGACGCTTGCCTGAGCCCATCCGTCACATGGGGCGATCGTGTTGAATTCAAAGGGAATTCCTCCGGTTTCTGCTATACCTAATTTTACCGCTTGGGCGAGATGTTGCAAGTGTGAGTGTCCAGGATTAATTTCGTTCCAAGTGTTTACTACTGCCACGTAGGGTTTGTTTCTGATTTCTTTTTCTTCGAGACCCGTACCACTTATCATTCCTAAAGTTGCGTAGTAGTATGCAGTGTTTTTGATTACTTCAAAAATTTCGTCGCTTCTTTTTTTTAGGTTAACATTATTTTCAGTTATCTCTTTCACCTCATACTCATTTTACACAATGATAACTTATTTTAATAATAAAGTTATTGTGGGTAAGTAATAAAATATTATAATTTCAGACGATCCGTTGAAAAAGAGAGTGTTTTTTAATAGAGTGTTAAGTTCCTTGCAAAATTCTTCTTGCGACATCTCTCGCTCCCATAGCGGCTCCCATAACGCCGCCTCCAGACTCGCTATACGCTCCTATGTACCATAATCGGTCTACTGGAGTTTGGTGAGAGGGATTTTCTTCTCCCATTGCGGGTGCAGTCCCTCCGAAAGTGTGTCTTAACACATTAAGACGTTTTTTGAAGTCGTCAGGGGTCATAATGATTTTAACTTCTGAACCTTCATACAACCCAGGAATGATTTTTTCTGCTTCCATTATCAATTTATCGGCGAAGTCGTTCTGTTTCTCGTTCCAAGTTCCGTTTTTTAGTTTGTGGGGCGCAACAGTGTAAATAGTAACCGCATATTTTCCCTTAGGCGCCATCTCGGGTGAATGCATGGAAGGGATATAAATTAAAAATCCGTCTTTTCCTTCGTGGTACACTCCACTTCTAATTACATTAATAGCACCCTCAATATCGTAGTTAAGATAATAGTAACACAAAGCTGCTCTTTGGAACTGAGAAGGATCGAAATCAATTCCTAAGTGAACCATGAACACGGAATCCATCAAAGTATTATTTTCAATTTTATCCAAATACTCTTTGGTTAAATGATCCTTTCCTACCATATTATAAAATGTGTTAAACATCCCCCCACTAGCTATAACAACATCCGAGTACTCAATAGATCCGTCTTCAAGTTGTATACCTTTAGCCTGGTTTCCTTCAATTGCAATTTTAGTTACCTTAGTTTTTGTATGAATCTTTCCTCCGTGTTTTTCTATTAAATTAGCTAAAGCTTTAACTAATTCTCCACACCCGTTTTTGATGTAATGATATGTAGGAAATTTTCCTCCAGCAAAGTTGATGGGTATTCTTTTATCGAACACAGTTTCAACATTAAAAAGAGGGAGGCCTAACCCAAAAAACTCACTGGGTTTAACAACCATATCGGCAAGAATTCCTAAAAACACTGCCTTTAACATTTCGTTATTAAAGAAGTAATCCGTAATTTGTTTTGCGCTCCAAGTTTGATATTTCTTCAACCTAAGAAACTTGAAAAATAAGCGTAACTTTATCGTGAAGGCCTTAAATCCCGATACGAAGGGAAGTTGATTCCCTACATACGACAACGCCATCATCTGGTCATAAAACTTGTAATACGCGTCAATTCCATCAGCGTCCCCGGGAAAAAGCCGTTTAAAATACTCTCTTCGCCAATAATACCCTTGGTACTTCTCTGGACGCCATATCTGAAAATCAGGAAAAGATTGACCGCGATCTTCTCTAATGTATTCAACATCGTTATAAATACCTAACTCCATTAGCAATTTTGCAAGTTTTTCGTGGGGAGCAAACCCCTCGAGAAGCAATGGTCCTATATCCCAAGAGAACCCATCCTGTTGGATTGTGGCAGTAACCCCACCTATTTTGGAGAATTGCTCGTATATTATAACTTGATGTCCTTCACGGGCGAAATACGCACCAGCAGTTAAGCCTGAAATTCCAGAACCAATTATGATTACTTTCAATTAAATTAACACCACAATGCTAGTTGAAATATCCGCTATTATAAAATTTAAAACTCATAATCTATAATTAAACTCTGTAATAAATAAAGCTTTAAAGATTATTCGATGATTTTATAGGATTTATCTTGAGAACCATTCGTTTTTAAAGATGCAGTAAATATAATCGTCTCTATATTCACCATCTACATACCCATTTTTAATTAAAGTGGCTTCCTTATGCAATCCCAATTTCTCAGCACAACGCCAGGATCCTATATTTGGACTGAAAATCATGGCGGTGATCTTGTGGAAGTTTAATTCTTCAAACCCATATTTAATTAATAATGTTGCCGCTTCGGTTGCTAAATTTCTTCCCCAATACTCTTTTTCTCCGATGACGAGACCAATTTCGCCTTTTCTATCGATCCACCTAATACGATGAAATTCTGCCTTACCAATAGGTTTATTCTCTGGTTTATACCATATTTCAAAGATAATTCTATCTGGGTAATCCTGTTTCTCTTCAAAATATCTTTGCTTACATTCCTCTAATGTAAGAGGGTGTACATTTCTTGCAAATTTTCTTATTTCTTCGCTGTTCTCCCATTTTATGTAAAGGTCTAAGTGTTCTGCATCGACAGGAGAGAGATTGACGGTTTTTCCTTCTATGAATATTGGAGTGACTTTCATGATTAATCCAAATTTTAGGCTAACACTAAGATAATGTAGATAATTAAGAAAAGGATATATAAATTAAATAAAAAATGGGTAAAACGGTGGCAACCGAAAATCGCCAATCCTCTACCATTTTTTTAGGATTGGGTCATATTTATTTTTCTTTAATATTGAATGAACAGAGTGTTTTTCCGCCATTTTAGAAACTTCGACATTCTTCCATCAAGCGTAACGCGTTCGTGAGGTCCATATTGGTTGATAAGCCTCTTGTCAATATACACCTCAATACTTAACTCGTCCTTGTTAATATCCATCCACTTTTCAAATCCTTCGTGTCCCACTAATTCTTTTTTTGGGACCAATTGAACAATATCTTGGCAGAACGACCCCGATCAAGAGCGTACCGTGTATTGATAAAGTACTATCGCAAGTTCATCTTTGTTTCCGTTTTCTGAGTAGTTTTTGAGCTCTGTTTTTATTATTTCAGTAGCGGTATCGGTAATATTCATGATTTTATAATATAGTAATAACCATGATTTCTGAAAAAGGCTTAGTTTATTTTTTAAAATCAAGAGGTGCTTAGAAATTATGGAAAATAACTGGATTTCACTTTATTGTCAATATTTGTAAAAAAAATTAATATTATCCGATGATAGTTCTATACTATCAGAATCTTACTATAAATTTCGAATCTTAGCAATTTTTCGAAAGATTAAGCAGATAAGATGAAAGTAGAGGGTATTTAATTATATGGATGGTGACAAAATTTGGGAAACGGAAAAATGGACATCACAAGCTAAGAATATTCTTAAGGGATTAAGTGAATTTCCCCATAATTCAAAAATAGTCTATATCTTGAGGCATTCACACAGAGATTCAATCGATAACATATATGATATATCTAAATTAAGACTCACTGAGAAGGGACACGAAACGGCGAAGAAATTTGGTTCGTTACTTCCTTCTGACAAGTCGATTCGATTGCATTACAGCGTTGTAGAACGTTGTAAAGAAACTGCTGAAGATATTTTGACAGGATACAGTCAAGTATCCGAAAAAGGTACAATTCGTGGCTCAATGGACGAGTTGTGGAACATTGGAATGGAGCCAGATTATTTTTTCAACGAGATGACTAAATATCCATACGCAAGATTCCTGTATCGATGGGTATCAGGGCTCTACCCTCCGAGCGTTACAACACATTTTAGCGAGTTCTGTAAGAATGCAGCTAAAAAAATTTGGGGAAATCTTGCTTCAGCCCCAGACAACAATATTGATATTTATGTTACCCACGATTTAGTCGTACTAACCTTCAGATTAGGATGGTTCGGGTTATTAAGCACAGGTTATTGGCCTTCTTTTTTAGGAGGATTTGCTTTTACTTTGAACTCTAAAGAAATATTACTGTTAGACTACGACAAATTCAAATCCATTGAAATACCATTTTGGTGGAATGAGAAATAATTATTCTCTATAGAGTTTTACTTATTTTTAAGAATCTTCCACACTTCGCTGGCGTCCATAGCGACGAATGGCAGTTCATTGAATCGTTTTTTGCATAAATCGTATAATCTACTGTTAAAAGGAGCATCCACGCCATTCTTTTCAGCTAATTTAACCAAATACCCATTCAAATCTTCAATCTCCGTTTGAGTTTTGCTCCTCCACACTACATCTTGCTTCATGCTATTAGCCCTTTCAGAATTAATCATATTTGTAAATGATTTGGTTATGGTTTCTATTGATTCGTTCATTAGCGAAATAATTTTATCCCATGGGAAAAACCCAGGAAGACTGTGTTCTTCTATGCCTGCTGTTTTCACGATTTCAATTGCTTCGTTAAAGCAATTTAAAAGGATCAGACTCAAATGTTCTCTTGACTTATCAGTTAAGTGTTTAGTGTTTACTAGAGTGAAAATAGAATTTACAAGGTTAAAAACTATTTTATTGTGAATGGCTGCTTGATAATTATCAGTAATTCGTATCCTTATAGCCAGCTTTAAAATACTCTTCACATTCTTTAATTCTTCTTTTAATAAGTTGTCAAGAGTCCCTAGCATTAAATAACCTTTAATGCCGTATCCAAACAATCCTGGTGCGTCTCTCCACGCACTTAACATTATAACACCGTAAATAACTTTTGAGAAATATTTTGGAATGATTTGTTGATTTGCTACACCGTTCTGTAATGCCACTATTATAGGTGTATCGCCCAGCTTAGAACGAATATCTTCACACACTTCCTCGAGATTGTAGTTTTTAACGGTAATAATTACAATGCTAACATCTGATAATTCGTTCAAATCTTTAATAACATTAACTTTTACGGGAGGAGGATTATCATTCTTTTGTTCATATAGAATTAATCCCGTAGACTTTAACGCACGATAAGTATCCCCTCTTGTTAATAGATATAGATTCTCGTAATGAGGTGCAAGCCAACCTGCAAGAGCACCTCCGATAGCACCAACCCCGTAAATAACTATATTTCTTGTTTCTTGCGACATCTCGTTAATTCCAAATTATATTTGAATGTTAGATTAGTAATTGATTTCTTGATTATAAAGTTATAATTATGCATTTGTATAAATACTTGAAGACACATTTAATATCTGAAGAGGTAAAAGATCCAATATATTGGGATAAATTTAGGTACAATTAAATTTATTCAAGATTTTTTTAACCTTTCTAGACAAATTTGACAAGTAGTCTAAACTAATCGATTTCTTGGTTTAGTTTGAATAATATATGGTTAAGTATAAGCCATAATTGCATTTAACATAATGAAGGATATGATCAAAAATAATAGAACGATTACGATGGGTAATATCATAATGCTATAACCATATTTTGTTTGATCTAAATGAGTCCTTTTGTGGATATAGTAATAGAGTAACGAACTGAATCCAATACCGAAAATAACGAAAAATACAAACACACCGATCAAATCAATTTTATTTCCGAACCTGTCTGGAACTAAATTATAATTAAAGTGAAGTGGAATTGTTATTGGTAATTGAAAGTATGCTAATAAGAAATATATTAAACCTATGAATGAAAGAACAATTGAAACAATAAATAAAGAGAGAGCAAATTTTATGTCTTTAGTCGAACTTTTTGATGATTTAAATGGTATTTGATCCATTGTTTCTTGTAGCGATTTTTTTTTATTCAAACTATTAAAAGCACTTAGAAACTCCTCCTCCTCGCTTGGAGAGATTCCATAGAATTTCTTATTCCCCCCATTTGTTTCAATGAACAAGAGATGATCCAATTTAGTGACATATAAAGAAACGGTTTCAAAACTACCTTCGATCAAATATTTGAACTTTCCCAGTAAGTATCCAGGTATTCCTACGCCTCCTACTCTAATACCTTCATAATTCTTAGTTTCAGGCCTAATTATTCTTTTGATGTTATTGATAGGAATTTTCGTAGTTTTTAATCCCCACTTGATTAAAAGAAATTCCTTTGATAAGAGATATTCCATTTCGTAATAAGCGTAGATTAAATATGCGAAGATTGCTATTATCGCTATAAAAATTCCTAACATGAGTATTAAAAAAGAAATACTCTGAATGTTTGGATAGTTAAAAATTAATAAGATAATTAATAATATAGTTATTCCCACAATTATAGCAATTAGAAACTTACCACCATTTGATTTTGCAGGATTATATATTTTATATTCTGACGAAATCATTCAAATTCAGATCTTATTTTTAATTTGATATGTTCTAATTGAAATTAAATAGTTAGACTATTAAAGAGGAACTACTTCAACTTGAAAGAAAATGAGTAATTATTAAAAATATTGAATATAAAAACTATAAAACAGCTTAATTTTTTTAATGTATTATATTGTCCAGATCGAGGGGCTCTTACTTTTATCTAGTTCTAATTCTAATATTCCGAGTAGAAATAGTATTAATAAGATTGTTCCAACTATTACTACAACGATTGCAATCCATATTATGCCAGCAAGTTAAGTTATGATGAAATAACTAAAAGGTAAATTTTCAAAGTGTGTCCACCAATAACATTTTATAAATATAATAATTAGGAAGGCAAGAATCATCATGAAACGAAAACCTCCTCCTCCACCGTTTCTATTCAATCGGTTTTTTCGATGTTCTTTCTTATCTTCTTGATTCATCCGGGTTTTTAAAGTGTCTTTTTCATCGCTAGATGAGATTTTCCACTAAGAAGCACCTTCAATTATCCCAGACTAGCCCACAGATGGATGGGTTACTTAGAGAAGCATCCAGAGTATCAAAAGAACTGCTATTAAAACCACTGCATCCACTGAAAATTGTTTAAAAATCACAATCCAATTCCCATGTGATCGATAAATGTCAGAATTACTAGTATAATTATGATAAAAGCATCAATTACTCCAACGATCAATAATACAAGGAAGAACTAATACTTTTTCATCAAATCTAGGAAAAATTACTTGACATTGTTTAGATTAAAGAACTTTATAAAGTATGATAAAGTTATTTATGCTTCAAGAATTACAAAATGAAAGATATAGCTTTTGGAAAGATTTTATAAGTCACCATCATTAAGGAGCAGAATATTGGAACCAAAGAAAAAGGGAGAACTAAAGAGATTATTCGTCCAGGGGATTAATTTAGGGCAAAGAGGGGATTTCAAAGGTGCTATCGACGCGTTTAAGAAGGTTTTGGAGATAAATCCTAACGACCTTGAAACGTGGATTAACCTTGCTCTAGTATATGGGCATATGGGCAAATTAAACGATGAAATTAACACATACAAAAAAGTATTGCAGATAGATCCCAAGAATGCCGACATTTGGGTAAATCTCGGTTATGTTTTGGGAAAGAAAATGGATTACAAAGGAGAACTCAACTCATATCAAAAAGCTTCAAAAATCAAACCTAACGACGCCGAAATATGGTTTAATCTCGCAGTAGCGTATAGTAAACTCGAAGACTTCGAAAAGTCAATTGGGGCTTACAAAAAAACCCTCGAATTGAATCCAAAAGATGTTGAAGCGTGGACAAATTACGGTATGATTCTTGGATATCTCGGGAATCACGACGACGAGATTAAAGCTTATCAAAACGCTTTAAAGTTGGATCCAACACACAGTTTAACTTTGTATAATCTTGGAATTGCTTACGGCAGAACGGGCGAAAGTGAAAAAGAAGTTGATTCTTACCGAAAAGCTACGAATTCCGATCCATTATTTTTCCACGCGTGGTATAATTTAGGTATCGTGTTGGAAGAGGCTAATAATTACCCTGAAGCAATTGACGCATACGAGAAAGCTAAAGATATAGAACCTGACTTTCTCGAAACTTGGATTGCGCTTGCGATATTATATGCAAAAATTGAAGATGTGGCAAAATCGGTAGAAATGCTAAACAAAGCCGTTTCAATTGATAAGGAATATGCCTCAGAATTATTAGAGGAAGAAGATATTCCTGAAATTCTAAGATCTACTAAGGAATTTAAAGAATTAACAAAATAAAATTTTTATCCCAATATGTACTTGACTTAAAAGAATGAACTAAGGTTTCGAGGAATTAGTTCAAAATACTCAATTAATTCTGTACTTTCTAATTTTTCCTTTAGACTTTTTGATAAAGACTCAATATCGGGTACATCTAATAATTCTCGTGTTTCGCTTTCGCTGAATTCTACTAATGGTTCTACCCAATCTTTTACTTTGTTGTTCATGGGACATACATGTTGGCATCTCATACACCCAATAAAGCAATTATGCCAAGAAGGATCAATCCAGTCGGGAAAAGAAATTTCTTTAGGTTGTTCGTTATGGTAAGTAAGGCACTTTTCAACTCGTAGTAGAAATCTATCGCTCGGAATTGCACCAGTTGGACAATTTTTTCTGCAAGCAGAGCATTCCTTACATAATTCCATTGAGTTGAGATCGTACCACTCGTCTTTTTCTATTTGTAAATCCGAATAAAACGCTGAAAGGCGGTGAAAACTTCCCATCCCTGGTACATATGTTATATTATTCCTACCATATTGAGCTAAAGCAGTTCTTACGGCTAAAGTTTTTACTGGAAGACGAGCGTAAGCAGCGTGAAAACCAGCGGGTTCTAATATACTCTTTAGAAGTTCTGTTAACTCGCTAGTTACTTGCACTCCATATAAATAAGTGGGAGGTATGATTAAGGGCACTACTCGTCCATTCCAATGAAATTTCACCTCGTACTGAGGCTGAGGAACAGCTATTACGATCACCGAATTAATCGGTTCAAAATCTGCTTCAACTTTGAAGTTAAAATAATTTTGATATTCTTCATATAATTTTGGATACATAGCGTTACTCTGGCATTGCTTTTGTATATCATCTCGAATTTGAGATATATGCGAAGCATTGACAATCATTCCCTTATATTTCTTCCTTTTCAAACTCTCAAAAAGTTTGCTAACCAATTTATTTTGTTTATCTATGTTTAATCACCCAATTGCATTTTAAATCTTAATCTTACTTATTATTTTAACTGGCTTTGCTGAAATCCCATTTAACATAAGAAAATGGATGAAATATGTGAAATTCACCTGCGATTATGAACTTAAGTTTTAAGACTTAGGTTCTTCCTGAGCAAATAGTAATGCCGGTATTATGTTTTTCATTATTTTGTTTTCTGCTTTTCTTAAGTGTTCTTCAAAAGTTTTTCTACCTATCTCTAAAGGTTTTGCCAAATCTTCTATATTTTTTTCTCGAGGTATTTTGTAATAACCGTTTTGAAACGCCGAAATCAACGATTCAAATTGTTTTTTAGTTAACCCTTTTATAAGCTCATTCAGCGAGATATAATATGGAAATTCTAAATTTGATTTTTTTAAGTGGTTAACACTAACAATGCTTAAATCAATATTATCGTCTGCAGATCTTAAGTCGTCTGTTAATGGATCAATTTCATCTGTTGTAATTATTAACTGTACGAGTTCCTTACCATTTCTATAAGTGGTTGGAGGAATCTCGATACTATGGTAACTTTTATAAATAGGGGCTAAAGGCGTGGTGACGCAATAACATTGTTTTAATATTAGATGAGCAACGGAATCTATTATGTAAAAATGACTAATACTTCCAATCTCTTTCTCAATATAATCTTTGAGTACAGAAAATGTATCTATCCCTCTTTTTATAATAATAATATCGTAGGCATCTTTACACCATATATTAATTTCTATGTCGGGAAATAATTTGGAAAATTGTGAATAAGCACACATATGATCAATGGACAATGTTAAATAACTCAGCATAGCTAATCCTCCTAATTGAGTTTAATCAAGTTTACTTAATAAATCAATACCATCCATATGGAGGGTCATAATTTAAAATATAATTTCAATTTTAAAAAAATAATCATGTTAGAGAATAACACTAGATTAACTATTGATGTGAAGAAGTCTATGAGTTTAACATCTATTAAGATAAAAAATATGGCTTTTAAGCTAGGTGCCGATCTCTGCGGTATAGCTTCTGTAAACCGCTTTCATGAGGCTCCAAAAGGATATCATCCTTGTGATGTATTAGAAGAGTGTCAATCTGTTATTGTTCTTGCGTGTAGATTTTTGAAAAGTACGCTCAAAGCAAAATCAACTATACCCTATACTGATATTAGAAACGAATTAACAAGAAAAATGGATACAATTGCGATACAATTGTCTTACCAAATAGAATCCGAAGAGTATTTGGCAGTACCTATCAACGCAATTGGTCCAACGAATTGGGATCCGAGCGAAAATAAAAGTAAAGGGATTATCTCTCTTAAGCACGCCGCAGTTTTAGCTGGACTTGGCAAAATGGGAAAAAACACATTGTTAATTAACGATGAATTTGGTAATATGGTGTGGTTAAGCGCGGTGCTTACCTCTGCGAAGTTAGACGAGGATTCGATTGCAGAATATGAAGGATGTGTTTCTAACTGCTCCTTATGCCTAAAATCTTGCCCCGTTCAAGCTTTAGATGGAATTTCAATTGACCAACAAAAATGCTGGGATTACGCTTTCGGGATACCTGAACATGGGGGAGAATGGAGAATAAAATGTTTTTTGTGTCGTAAGATATGCCCAGTTGCTTTGGGAGTAAAAAAAGTATAATTTTTGGTTGAAAGATTAAGTTTTAGTAATCTTTTTTGCAAAGGATAGTTTGAAAAAAACCACCCATTTTTTTTATAGGTTTTTGAGTTAAAATGACAAAATCGCTTTTGATTAATTCTTTAAGCAAAGAACGCTGAATTTCAAAAGAATGAGAAAGTAATTTCTCCCAAAAACCTAAGTAAAAATTATATACGATACGACGACCTGTTGAATTTGGTTCGTGGTGTTCAAAAATAAGTAGATACCCATCATCCTTGAGCACCCGATGTATTTCCTTTAAGACATCTAACCGTTCTTGCTTATCCATTTCGTGCAATGCAGCTGAAATTATGACGATATCAAAACAAGAGTCACCAAATTTTAGAGATTTTGCATCCGCTGCTTCAAAATGAATCTTTGACTGGACATCTTTTTGCTTTGCTTTTCGAATTTGACCTTTAGATAAGTCTACTCCAAACAGTTGGCAATCAGGATAAAGAAGCTTTGAAAGCATAATGGTTAATGTACCCGTTCCACATCCTAAATCCAATATTTTGTCGTTTCTTTTCACTAATGGTATTAACTCATAGTAAACACTTTCCCTAAGTATTCTTTCCCCTATTGGTGTCAAACCAATTTTTAATCCAAAGTCGTACGTAAGGGAAATAAACGAGTCGTATATCCACTTGTAAGTCTTCTTATAATTATTAGCCAAATTATTTATAGAGCTCAAGCAATTCTTTTTGGTAGATACTATAACAGTTCTTAAATTAGTGCATATCCGAATATTTAATATTTGATATTATTTTCTATTAAACTTTAATTACAATGACTGGAAACGAAAACTTAACCCAAGAATTGATTAAATTCTCTCATAAAATTGGAATAGATATAATTGGTTTTGCTGGTGTTCAACATTTTACGAATTACAAGAAGGAAAATACCCCAGAATTTTACTTTCCTACTGCTAAATGCGTAATAATCCTTGGTATTCATGTATACGACTTAATTTTAGATGCTTGGAGCGAAGATCAAATATCTGGAAAAAGTTTTCATTATCTAGATTCAATTCTCGAAGCACGATGCTATAAAATAAAAGAATTTCTTTTGGAGCAAAGTTATAAATCTAGAGTTATTCCGTACAAACCAGGATTGTATTTAAAAGAAGCAGCAGCTCTCGCTGGAATTGGGCCTATTGGAAAGAATAACTTGCTTCTAACTGAAAAATTTGGACCGCAGGTGAGATTAAGGGCTCTAGTATCCGAAGCTCCACTGAGTACTGGTATACCTATTAGAAAAAGCGAATATTGCAAGGATTGTGAGTTGTGCGTTGAGGTTTGTCCCGTGGATGCGTTAGAAGGAGGGAAATATAACCGCGAATCTTGCCTAACCTACAATCTTGCGAATTTAAATCATTTGTCTAAGTTTTCAGCCATATGGTGTAACAAATGCATCGAAGCGTGTCCAGTTGGTGGAAAAGGCAATAAAACCAACTTAGAGGGCTATTTCGAGGACTCTGATTAGATTAGGGTCTCTGCTATAGTATTATAGAATTGAATGCTATACTTATATTTTAGCGATTAGGAATATCGTAAGCTTGTCTTTTTATTTCCACAGATATTTACATTAATTGGTCTGATTTTCATATTATTATACTCCATAAATTCACTTGAATGTTCCGAGTTTCAAACGCAATTAGTGAGTTTACACAAGAAGAAAAGAGCAGAGAGATGCAAGGTAGAAAATATCTCATCATTTTAATTAGAAGCGAGGTTTTTCCTCATATAAATGGTTAAAAAGGTAGTTATGCTAATCGTATCAAAATGATCTTCTATTATTGGAAGATTACTTCCCAAGTTAAAGCTTTATCGTTTCCCCCTTCTCCTTGAAAAATAACTGCTTCCCCAATTTCTTCGTAGGTGGAAGAGATCCCGTTCACTCTTATCTCTTTAATTGAATTAATTGTTGTTTTTCCAAGTGTTAACTTTACAGAGAAATTGTCCTTAATTTGGGGAAGATAATAACCTTTGTAAAAGCCTACCCCTTTCTCGAAGCTTAGTAAAGGGGAATAGATAGAATATTCCTGGTCCTCTAGTATTGGGATAAATTCAATGCCTTCTTTACTAAAGGTAGTGCCTATGAGGTGAAAAATATTGTACAAAGGCCACGCATGTGGATGTAAATTGAATACTGGAAAATCAGTCCAATTGATCCCCATTGATAACAAAACCTCGCTTCGGTCTTGCTCGTCTCTGGTCATGTAATATTTATCGAAAAGAGTGTGCCCTGGATAATCTGAATGAATAGAATTCCACGTGTCAGGACCACTCCATATACCGTACCATATATCTGGATATATATCTGACTTGTAAGCTAGTGTATTTTTTTTCCATTCATCATAAGCTAAATTTCCATCTACAAGAGAGAGCGCCCAGATTAGAGTTCCATTGATAGATGGCCAGATTCCTGCATTTGTGGCCATTCCTATGGACTCAACATTACTCGCGATGGGTTTACTTAATAAGATTGCTCCTATAGGTGAAGGATTTCTAATGAGTTGGTTAATGCTTTTAACTAATTGAGATCTCTGATTTTCACTCAGAATATCACTAATTATTGCCCAAGGTTGTGGTTCTAACCATAGCTCGTTATCTCCAACCCATCCAAGTTCCTCAGATAGCCATGCGCGCTTAAACCATCTTCCGTTCCATTGTTTTCTTAAAGGTTTAATTAGAGATTCCCTAAAGTCTTGTATTTCCGCAACCTTTTCAGTACATCCCACATATATTAGCATTTCAGTAAACCTATTGAGTACATGTATAGCCATAGCAGTGTTCAAACAGCTTTCTCCTACTTTCTTAACTTCATTTTGTTTTTCTTCAGGTACATGTCCTGTAATAACCATGTCGTTCCAATCGCAACTAGCAATTCGTATTAAACCATGGCTCCCTTTGCCTGTAGAATTTACAAAGTGATCGTATACTAAATACAGCAATTCTTTAATATTCGATTGCTTAACCTTTCTTCCGTGAACAGGAAATCTCGTTATTACATTATTCAAAAAATTAATATCCCGCAAAGACAATACGTACTCGCTGGTTATCCATAATAACCATAATTCTAAATCACTTGGATCCCACAATGACGGCATGATCATACCGTTTCCAGTTATTCCGTATGGAATCTTTCCGTCTTCTTGCACTTCTTTTAATGTATAGCGAATAATTTGTTTTACGAAATCGGGATTTGTAAATATGAAGGGCAGAGCATGTTGCAGTGGATCTCGAGCGGCTCCTTGAAATCCAACGATATGCTGGTACACATGTCCTTGGGAGAGGATATGTTCTTCAAAATAAGAATCGTATGAGAGTAATCCCCTAAGGTAGTAATAATGCCAAAAAATCTCTCTGTCGATCCATTTTGTATCGTTAAGTTCAAAATGGATACGATTTTCAAACCAATTTTTTATTGATGATTCGAAGAGTATCTCAGGATTTAATGAATATTTCTCGATTAGGTGGTTTAAATTAAATCCAATAGGTATATATCCATAAGCAAAGAATATAGTTTTTTCTTTAAGTGGCTTTAATTTCAACTTGCGTTCGAGTATTAAGCATGTCTGGTAATCAATTAGGTCCTCGTTAAAACTTAATTTACGTTTCAGTCCATCTGGATGGGTTACTCCTCCCAATCCAAAAAACTGTTCCGAATTGTTACCGCATCCATCAGCAGGCGCATCTAAAGAGATTAGAAATATTGGAGGTGGTGCCTTATCTTCAAATGAAGCATGTTCCCTCTTAATTTGTTTACCAGAACTCCGTAACTCAAAATCCACCAACTTCTCTTTTAAGGATGACTTTACATCATATTTCATATTGAATAAACCTCTTCCATCCGGCAGTATTAGGGTTTTATTTTTGAATTTAAATCCCAACTCCAACCGATATTCTTTTAGAGGTTTCGCTTTCTTCGCGTTGATCGCATCGATTACTGCTTGAAACGAAAATTGGAAGTTAAAACATCCCCAATACTCAAACCAACTAACTTCCGCCTCCACAGCGCCTTTATTTTTGATTGTCGTTTTTGAAATTAGTATTGGATCATCACCGTATGGTGTAAAAATCTCTTGTTTCACTTTATATCTCTCATTTGCTACCTCTTTTAAGTAATATCCTATTCCGAAAATTCGTTTAAAATGATTACTTTCTTCCGAATAAAACGTGCCTAATTCAGAAGAATTGTCCCGTAAATAGCCAAACCCTCCAGCATATTGATTTAGTTTTGGTTCGTAATAATTTAGATATTTTGGTCCTCCTTCGTCTTGACGTAATTTCACATATCCGAAATTTGAAGCCACTCCTACTACGCGGTCATTTCCTACTAAGAAGTAGTGATCTCTATTCGACCTCCACATTTCATTCATTGGGGTGCGGGCTTTATCATCAATATACTGGTTGCAAGTGTACTCGTACGCAGGAAACCCAAACTCGTCTCGAATCCACTGTCCAAAATGTGCAGATCCGTATGGTTTTTCTTTTTCATTCATGGTAATCCTCTGCTAATAAGGTCATATAAGTATAATAAAAAAAAAACAAGATTTCATTGTATTTGAAAAAAGTAGTTTATATTAAATTCTTCTCTCGAAGTTGGACGCGAATCTCTTTATGCCTCTCTTCCGTTAGGTTCCATCCAACCCAGAAAATGATCAATGTGAGTACCCAATAGAACATAGGGTAAAGGGAGATTAAAAACGCAATACCATTTTTTGCTAATTCTGTTTGAACTTCAAGAGCTGGGTTAAAACCCGTTAGCCCTTGTACAATAGCGATAGCTGCTGCAGTCCAAACCTGAGGAAGTTGTCCAGTGAATCTCCAAACGCCTGTGGCCAATGCATCCATACGCTCTCCTCCATTGAGTGCTACTTCGTCGTAAGTCCGGAATCGTAATGGTTGTAAACTTACCGTACCCGCGCCCACTAAACCCGCAAGTATCCCAAACATTGTGGCCGCAAGTAGCAATTCTCGCACAAAAAATAGCACCGTTAAAACCACAATGGTCGTTGTGAAGATGACTATTGTTATTTTTTCGAGTTTTCGAGTCTTAACACAAGTGATATATCCAATAGCTACACCAAAAAAAGAACCGATAGCCGATAACACACGAAAAGTTGCCTCTGCTGTTGCAGGTAGACCAAATACAAATCTAACGAAATACGGTAGCATTATAAAGATAATGATCCAACCACCGCTAGCTGCTAGATTATTTATCCACATGACTAAGTAATTTCTCGAAGTGAAAAGGACTTTCACATTTCGCAAAAGATTTGATTTTTGTTGGTCATACAACATTTGTTCTTTAGCAACCAATTCCCTAATAATAGGCGACGGTCTTAAGAAGTAAGCTCCAGCTGCAAATATAAACCAGCCAATTATTGCGTAAGTTATCGCCCACCTGCTATACGATGCCACATCCCCGTAGATTATCAAGTTTGCAACAAGAAGACCGTTAATTATTCCAATAGGCAAATTAATGACAGTCCAAATTGCCCATTGGGTCATTCGATTTTTCTCATCGGGTACATATTGTGTATATAAACTATAGACTGCAGATTGAGTAATAGCTACTCCCGAATCGAATAAACAAATCATTACTATGTACCAAACAAATAGGGTTATTTGATCATTCCCCGGGGGGTTAAACAATAGAATTCCGAATATTCCCGCAAGCACAAACCCTATGATCAGCCAAGGAAGCTGTTTTCCATACTTTGGCCAAAGTCTATTAGGACGATCAATGAAATAACTTAAAATGAAATCGTTCGCCGCGTCCCAGATCGTAAACACAATATAACCAATCGTCAATAATATAATACCCAATCCAACTTCTACTTGATAAAAACTGTACGAACGCGCTTCAAAAGTGAAATAGAGACCCGCCCAGCTAGGCAACATAAATATTAGGATCTTCCAAAGTGGTAATTTTTCTAATTGCAATGATTTTTCTTCTGTTCCTAGTTTTTCTTTCATTTTCAGTCCTCAATTAAAAATAAAATAAAGATTGTAAAAAAAATGAAGTTTAGAATAATTTCCTTTTTTAATCTTTATAAGCTTTCCTTTATATTGATTTACGGCAAAAGATGATTACAAAAATAAAATTGAGTTAAAAAAAAAAAATAAGTCTAATCGCCGGTAAACTTTGGCTTTCTCTTTTCTAAGAACGCTGTGACTCCTTCTGTTACATCTTTAGATTGTGAATTTATGGCGTAACCCATTATTTCAAATTGAAGTCCCAGGTTTAATGGCGATTGAGTTCCGTAATCTATCGCTTTTTTAATAACAAATAGGCTTTTAGTGGGTGCGTTGCCAATCCAAGCAGCCTTTTCGTGAAGAAACTCTTCAAAGTTATCATTGTCGACAAGATACGAGATTAACCCCCAGTTATACATTTCTTCAGCGGTGTAATGTTCTCCAAAAAAGATCATACGTTTTACTCTAATTTTGCCGAGAGTTCTTATTAATCTTTGAGTTCCCCCATTAAATGGGGCGATTCCACGATTTATTTCAGGAAATCCGAATGTTGAGCGTTTCGATGCAATTATAACATCGCAGACTAACGCTAACTCCAATCCTCCACCAAGGGCGTACCCATCCACTGCAGCAATTAATGGTTTTGGAAATTTCTCTATCATATCGTAGTAATTATGCCTTATAACCATTAAATGACTCTGATCCATTAAGTTAGTTCGATCAATTTCGAGAGAACCTCGAGACGATAAATCGGCTCCTGCAGAAAATGCAGGTTTTTTCGTAAAATCTTTCGTACCTCTTAGAACGACGCACCTAGCAGATTTATCTAAGATAAGAGAATTGAGAGCTTCTGAGATCTCTCTTAATGTATCTCCTGAGAGCGCGTTTAACTTATTAGGGCGATTAATCGAAACGGTTGCGTAATTATTCTCTTCTTTTTTTTCGATTTTAATATGCTCAAATTTTAATTCAGACATGATTTCTCTTAGTTTTTTTAGTTAATTAATAATTGTTATTGAGATTCATCTTTATATTTATTTAGCGCAAAAAATGTTATATGAACAATAAAAAAGTTTCGCAAAAACACAATATTAGGATATTCACCTTCTATTACTTTGTCGAGGGATATAGTCAGGGAAAGAATTGCTTATTGTAGGCAACGCCCCGAATACCAACACTCGTGTTCCCTCCCTACTTAGCTCAGGTTCTCGGTGGATCTTTCGATCTCGTTCTATGGATGATTGTAGCAACTATTGGTGGTCTCCCTTGGGCAATTAAAGCGATTGTTGGTCCTTTAAGCGATAAATTTGGTTCTAAAAAGTACGGAAATCGCCTTCCATGGATTACCAGTTTTGGAGGATTGGGTGGAGCGTTTTGGCTAATGATGGCGTTTTACTTACCGCTTGACCAGACGATATACATATTCTTCGCTTTTTACTACTTTTTTACGCAAGTTGGTACTGCATTTAGCGACATGGTTTTGGATAGTCTCATATTAGATGTCACTCCAAAAGAAGAACTCGGAAAAGTCCAGGGTGTAACATGGACCTTTATGTTTTTGGGTCAAGGCGCAGGAGGAATGCTACTTGGGTTAATATTTCTTGCGTTAAACCTAATTCCATTATTATTCATGATGACGGGGATTCTCATGGTCATAGCAAGTTTGCTGCCTTACTTCGTTGCCGAAGAACCGTTTGAGAAAATCTCTAATAAAGCCATTGCGAAAGATGTAATTTCAATTATTAGTAAGTTTAGGAATTACAAGGTGTTCGCTTACGTATTTTTAGGAGCAATAATTGCGAATGTAATTGTTTTTTACTTAAATTACGTGATATTAATAGCCATGGGGGTAATTGATGTCACAGAAACAATTTTATCCATTACGAGTGGTTCTGCGGTTGATTTGCTGGGATGGAGTTCAGTTTTTCTCTTTTGTTACGGACTTGGAACGGTGATAGGGTCGTTGATTACGGGAAAATACACGGACAAACAGCGAAAAAGGACAATTCTAAAAGCTTTTCTCATATACATCCCGATTAGTCTTGTATGCGTTGTTCCGTTCGTTATCTTTAATGGAGTGTTCATAGTTGCTCTTATTTTCGGTGTAATTCTTCAAATAATAATAGGAGCTGCACAGGGGGCGTTAACTGTCTCAAATCAAACGGTAAGAGGAGACTTAACTAGGAATTATTATCCTAATTTAAAGTCTACATATTACGCGCTATTAATTGCACTTAATAACCTTGGACAAACTGTTGGAACTTGGTTATCTGCAATCGTATTTAATTCGTTAGCTGGAGTTATTCCTAACTTCTATTTAATATATTTCATCATAATGTCCTTGTGCGCAGGTAGCTTAACTACAAGCATGCTCCTATTTAGATCCATAAACTCGAAAGATTACGAGTTTATTGGAGAAGATACATCCGATGAGGTTTTAGAGTAGAATAACGATTTTAAAAATAGTAATCTGACCTATATCATTTTTCGTGTACTTTTCCAACAAGCGACGCGATACTTTGCGGGATTCGATAAGTTTGATGCTGTATTCAGAACCCAGTTGAGCCACCTTTTCCTTAATATCCATTCTTGACAGCAAGTCGTCAACGCGCTCTGGTATTGATAGTGTAGAATCCAAATATTTCTTCTCTTGCATATTACTTGTGATCAATTTTGATTGCATATTAAATTTAAGTTAAGATCAGCCATGAAACAGATAACATTGAATACTACTTTGTATTACAGATTATGAGGTGAAAAATCGTATGATAAATTATATAAATTTAGATTATCAACCAGGAGAAAACGATTTAATTGCGATGTATTACATAGAAAAAGCTCCTGAGTGTGTTGATATTCAAACAGCTTGCGAAGAAATCGCAAAAGAGAGCTCGATCGGGACATGGACTGATATTGTAACCATGTCTGAGGACATTGCTCATAGATTAAAGCCTTCAGTATTCTATATAGACGAGATAAATAGTATTGTGAAGATTGCTTATTCGCACGAGCTTTTTGAAGCTAATAACATGTCGCAAATTCTCAGCGCAGTTGCGGGAAATATTTACGGCATGAAGGCTATAAATAACTTAAGATTATTAGACATCTCCTTTCCAAAATCGATCGTAAATTCCTACAAAGGTCCTAAATTCGGAATTGATGGCATTAGAAAACTAACTAAAGTATATAACAGACCTTTACTCGGAACGATCGTTAAGCCAAAGGTCGGATTGAACGAGGTAGAACACGCAAAAGTGTGTGGTGAAGCGTGGCTTGGAGGATTAGATATCGTAAAAGACGATGAAAATTTAACTAGTATGTCGTTTAACAATTTCAAAAAAAGAGTAATAGAAACTCTCAAAGTGAGAGACAAAGCAGAGAGTGAAACAGGGGAAAAAAAGATCTACATGCCAAATATAACAGCTAAAGTGAATGTAATGAAAAAGCGCGCAGATCACGTTATTAGCAATGGAGGTGAATATATCATGGTAGACATAGTAACCGTAGGATTTTCTGCTCTACAAGAGATTAGAGATTATTTAGACGACAAGAACATCGTCATTCACGCGCATAGGGCTATGCACGCCGCGTTTACGAGAAATAAAAAGCATGGAATGACTATGCTTGCCCTTGCGAAATTGATGCGATTAATTGGAATGGACCAACTTCACACAGGTACAATAGTTGGGAAAATGGAAGGAGGAAAAAACGAGGTTATAGAGATTAACAAAAATATTACGGAATCCGAATTTAAAGGAAACGATTTAACAAGTTTAGATCAAAACTGGTATAGTCTTAAACCGGTTTTGCCCGTTGCTTCAGGAGGGTTGAGTCCTCTCCATGTACCAGATTTAATAAAGTATCTCGGAACGGACATGGTTTTTCAATTTGGTGGAGGAGTGCACGGTCATCCTCGTGGAACTAAAGAGGGTGCAACGGCCGTTAGACAAGCAGTTGAAGCTTCCCTCAAAAATATAAGTCTAGAAGATTATTCAAAATCTAATGTTCAATTAAAACAAGCGATAGAGAAATGGGGTTGAAATTATGGAAAAATTACTTGAAGATACTAAAAAAATAAAATCGTTAGATATTCAAGGTGCCACTAACGTTGCAACTCACGCTATTACATTTCTTAGCGATTATGCGAGAAGAATAACTACCAAGGATATAAGCAAATTTTTTTCCAAACTAAGCGAAGCTAAAGAAATCCTAATCGATACGCGTCCTACGGAGCCTGCAATGAGAAATGGTTTAAACTACATCTTAAATAAAATATGGAAAGTAAGAGACCAAATAAAATTTACCCAAATTCCGGATATAATTGAGAGTTTTAAGGACGAATATAAAGCACTGATAAAAGACTCTAAAGCAAAAATTGCAGAGATCGGCGCGAGAAGGATTCCCGAGTTAGAAGACAACGATGATTTCGTGATTATGACCCACTGCCACTCGTCTGTCGTTACCGGTATAATACTAGAAGCAAAAAGACAAGGAAAGGATCACATTAAAGTAATTAATACTGAAACTCAACCAAGATTACAAGGCAGAAAAACTGCGCGAGAATTAATGGATGCGGGAATTGAGGTTATGCACATCGTGGACAGCGCGATGCGTTGGGCGGTTAATCATTTCGAAGTAGATTTGATCATTATAGGAGCTGACTCGATAACAAGTGAAGGAACTGTTTTAAACAAGATTGGAAGCAGGTTGCTTGCTTTAGTTGCTCACGAAGAGCATGTTCCTTTTTATGTGGCTTCTCCGCTATTAAAATATAATCCAGAAACTTCTTTTGGCATCTTAGAAAAAATAGAAATGAGGGAACCAGCCGAAATATGGAATGATGCCCCAAAAGGAGTTAGAGTTCTAAATCCCGCTTTCGAAACAGTGAGCAGAAGATATATTGACGGTTTAATAACAGAAGCGGGAATATTTGCTAGCAGTCACGTTCATTTCTATTTCAATAAGTTATATCCCGATTTATCAGAATTTTAGTTTTTTCTGTATTCAACAGAGTTAAGTTTATTCAAAAAGTTAAATAACTATCACATTTATTCTTATTTAATGACGATAAAGGACTACAAAACAGATGCATCCAAAACAGATGTATATAGAAATCTTCAAGAACATTTAGACCAGTTACCAATTGGATTTCCTCCTACTGAGTCAGGAGTGGAAATTAGACTTTTAAAAAGGTTATTTACTCCTGAAGAAGCAGTAATTGCGAGTAAACTAAACTTTTCTTGGAGCAATTTAGAACCGATAGAAAGCATATATGAACGAATAAAATCATTAGGATATTCTTTAGAAGAATTAGAAAATCATTTAGAGAGCATGGCTGATAAAGGTGCGATCATGTCTTCGTTAAAAGGTGGATCAAAGAAATACGGAAACGCAATTCTTATGATTGGTATATTCGAATTCCAAATTGATAAATTAACAGAGGGATTTGTAAAAGATATCCGACAGTACACGAAGGAAGCATGGACAAAAGATTTATTAAAAGTACCAATTCCGCAAACTCGTGTCATTCCTATAGGTTTAGAGATAGAACACGAAAATCAAATAATAAATTATGATAATGTAAAATCGCTTGTTAATAATTCAAATGGGCCTTTTGGTGTCGCTAATTGTGTTTGTCGTCAAGCAAATGACATTTTAGGAAAGTCTTGTAAAGCAACAGATAGAAGAGATGTCTGCCTTACTATTGGACTACCCGCAGAAATGAATATCGAAAGAGGTTGGGCAAGAGAAGTAGGTAAAGAGGAAGCATTAGAACTTCTAAAGAAGAACGAGGAGGAAGGCTTGATCTTTCAGCCTGGGAATTCACAAAGGATTGATTTCATCTGCAGTTGTTGTACATGTTGTTGCGAAGGGTTATTCCACATATCGAGGTTACCTAATCCCGCGGATTTTGTAATGTCTAATTATTACGCTGAAATCGACGAGGATATTTGTACTGGATGTGGTTCTTGTCTGGATCGATGCCAACTAAAAGCCATTTACCAAGAAGATGGTATATCGAAGGTTAATACAATTAGATGTATTGGATGCGGAAATTGCGTATATGTTTGTCCATCAGAGGCAATAACTTTAGTCCAAAAAGAAAATGTTTACGAACCACCAGAGACGCTTGATCAATTATACGATATGATATCTGAAAAGAAAAAAAAATATAAAGAAAGAGAAAAAAAGATAGAACTTCGCAAAAAAAGAAATTAATTAGTTCTTAATCTACTCTTTGCTAATTTTTTCCTTCTTTTCTAGACGGATTTGATTGATTTTACATCTTTCAGTCAGTATTAATTTAAAAAAAAAAGGAAATTTTTAGATTTACTAGGGGCTTTGTGCATCAGGTCTTGCCTTTGTTGCTGGTTCTCCTGCAATTCCCCAGTGTTTCTTAGGAATCTCGTTTATTACGACCTCAACTGCTTGAGCGGGGATCCCTAAATTAACAAATACATCAGTTACTCCCTTTATGACTTTTTCACAAGCTTCATCCGATACTCCTTTCCAGAGATAAATTTGTGCTAAAGGAATATGCATTACCTCCAAATTTTAAAGTAAAAGTATAAAAAGTAAATAAGAAAAAAGTGAATTTTTACTTTATTGCTTTTATAATCTATCTTTTTTATCTTGATGCATTTGATCGATTTTATTCCGAATTTCTGCGTATTTTTCTCTAGTTATGGGGAACTTTATAAGCAGTAATAGGCCTATGGCTAATCCTATGGCAGGAAATAACCCCATTAAAAATCGTATCCCCAACAAAGTCTCTTCGGTAATGCTTGTCGGATCGAAAATTATCCATCCTATAGTATTAAAGACCATCGCAACAGAAAGCGAAACTGCTATCGTCGAAAAACGGATTATTAGCGCGTTAACTCCGTAATACCCACCTTCTCTCCTCACACCTGTTTCTACTTCGTCGTTATCGATTATTGTAGCCATCATGACATCCCTGCCGAACATAACTCCTGCAAATCCTATACCAACCAGTATATAAGCGATAATTGCGCTAAAAAGATCCCACACTATCAAGAAAGGTAATAGCGTCAAAATTAAAGAGCACACCGCAATGATGTGACCCATTTTAGCACCTCTTCTGTTAAATATTTTAGCCCACAGCACCATAAATACAATTGCGGTTATAAACACAATAGCTAAGAACAGTGATTGGATTAACGCGTCCGTAATTCCTACAATGTAGCCCAAAAAATAAGGATTCATTATGGGAAATAATCCAAACACATACCATTGCGCTAGGTTCACTAATATATATGTTGTAAAAGCTTTATTTTTAAATGTAAACTTTATAGCACTTAAGAACGACGGTGCGCTCTCTGGATCTTTAGAATATTCTTTTCTTTCTTTTATTCCGAAGATTATGAAAACAGTTCCGAACACCGCTGCTAGGATTGCCATTACAATCGCTGCCGTTATGTACTCTAATTCAGCACCAGGCCCTAAAAATTCCGTTATGAAGAAAGAAGGTAATAAAGCCGCCAACAATAGTCCAATTATGTTAAAAATCTGCACATAATTATTTGCTTTTGCTCTCTGTTCAAGATTTTGAAACATTTCTGGAAATAGAGCCGTTTGGTTAAGAGAGTACATCGTGTAAAATGTGTCAAAAAGGTTTATGATTACTAAGAAGTAAATGAATGCTAACACATCAGAACCTCCAGGTGGCGTCCACAGCAACACAATAATAATACAGGTTGGAATTAATCCACAGATGATGTATGGTTTCCGACGCCCCCATTTGGAAGAGGTGCGATCGGATAAAACTCCTAAAAGGGGATCGTTAATTGCGTTCCAAACGCTCCATATAATGTAGCCAAGTGTGACTAACCATATTTCAAGTCCTACAACGGTGAAGTAAAAGTTAAAAATGTAAAAAGTGAACATTTGATAACTCATGGCGTCTGCTATTCCAGCAAAAGAATAAAATATCGTGGTTTTCTTCGAAATTATATTATCTGATTCCATTTTTATCAAATTAATAATTTTTAGAGTGTATATATAGAACTCGTTTAGGATTTATTTAAAGGTTCAAAAACAAATAAATCCAAATTGTAAAAGTAGAATAAATAAGAGTATTATCTTAACTTTGTTGTTGTTTTTGGCGTCGTCTATATTCTCTCTTAAATTGCTTATAATCTCCCTCACCGTATCTACCTCCCACGAAATCGGGAAGATAGTACTCCATTTCTATTTCTGAGAAATAAATTAGGACCATAAATATCCTTTTAGGATCTAGTTTTCTATATAATCTGGTAACTATCTTTGAACTCTCGAAAGGATTATCGACAATTAGATTCTTTCCTGCTGATTGGATTTTTTCATAGATGGGCATCCACTTTTCGCTGCTTGCTGGTTCAGCTCCTGCTCCAGGAACCCACTGTATGCAGGTTATAGAAGGTTCTGCTAATAAATTATCAAGGTGAATTAATTGACCAGGTCCATCCATATGGTATACTGCGTAATCCATATATTCTGCCTGAGCGACAATATCGGGTAATACAAATCGTTCAAAGAGTTTTGGTGAAAGCATTACGCTAAAATCCGATTGTATAGGATAATACCGTTTTGGGCACCAAATTGGGATCCAACTATTGCTTCCGTCCCCGTATTTTTCGATAATCGATTGAAGCTTGTCGTAGACTTTTAATAGAGCTTCTAATATGATTTCACGACAAGAATCTAGGATACCCGGATTTCTTTTCATCGTAACGATAATATTGGTGGGTCCTAGGAACGAGGATAGAATATCCATCACACCCCCCAAATCGGTTAACGCCACGCTAATTTCCTTACCCGCTCTCTTTGCAGCGTATTCCGTGATTCTAATTAACCGATCGTACCATTCGTTATTGTTGTTAATCACTATGCCTTCCAAATAACTCACGATTTCGTCCACTGGAATGGGCTTATTAAACCAAACCGTTTGGCCGTTTTTTTCAAATTTAGGGACTACGCCAAACAACGCGGCCATTATACCCGGACCATAATTAGGCCAAAACCATGGAATATTTTCAGCTCCAAAAATAAGGGTTTTGCTCATTTTTTCGAGACTATCGAATGCACCCTCTACATCGTCCCAATCTTTTGCTAAACGCCAGTAATCATAGATTCCAGGAAAAATTTTTGTAGAATCAGGACAAAAATAGGAAATGCAGGGACGATCAAGCAGTTCTCCATCCCACCACGCTTTCAACCTTTCCTTTGCTTCTTGAATGTCTTCTTTTAATACCATAATATTAGAAAATCTAAGTCAAATATCCCATAGATTCTCAAAAGGAAGTGCATAATAAAGATTTTACTTTTCAACCTTATTATATCAAAAATTCGCTTATATTATACATTTCATAGAAGAGTAATGAATAAAATGATTAAGATTTTTATTAATACCTCTCAATCTCATAATTTTTAATCGAGGAATTAAAAGTTCTATTAGAAATATATTAATATTCTTACGCTTGGAAAGAACGGTACAATTTCTAAGTATTGGAGTAATTCTTCAGATGCATTAATTAATTTAGCAGATAATGAAATAACTAATACATCATTTTTTTTATTATTAGAATAACGATAATAGACGGTAAATTTTATGTTTATTCCTAAAAAGATTTTAAAAATAAAAAAGAAAAAGAAAGTAGGAGCCCCGCCAGGAACTCTTGTTTATACTGGAGAAAAACCAAAAATTAAAACTAAGGTAAAAGCAATCGATTATAACTCAAAAAGCTTTTCTATTAAAGACATAGAGGATATTAATGATGATTTGAAAAAAATCGATCCAAATAAAATAAGGTGGGTGAATATTGCAGGTTTATTTGAAACTAATGTGATTGAAAAAATTGGACAGTTATTCAACCTTCATCCACTTGTTTTAGAGGATATTTTAAATCCCAATCAAAGACCAAAATTCGAAGATTACGAAGATTACCTGTTTATAGTACTAAAAACGCTGATATGGAATCATCAAAACGAGAATATGGAAACTGAACAAATTAGTATCATTTTAGGGGAAAATTACGTGTTATCATTTATCGAACAAGAAAGCGACATATTTGCGCCAATTATAGACAGGATAAAAACACAGAAAGCAAGAATCAGCACGATGAAATCAGATTATTTAATGTATACCCTAATTGACGTAGTAGTTGATAATTATTTTGTAATTATTGAGATTATAGCAGAATTAATCGAGCAAATTGAGGAGAAGGTTGTAAAAAGTCCCGAACCCGATGTTTTACAATCTATATATCGGTTAAAAAGAAATAGCATCGAAATTAGAAAATCCATTTGGCCCTTACGGGAAGTTATCAATAAATTACAAAGGGAAGAATCTAATTTGATTTCAGACGATTTAAATATTTATACAAGAGATCTTTACGATCATATCTTTCGTATAAGCGATTTATTGGAAAATTATAGAGATATTATTTTTGGTATGTTGGATATGTATCTTTCAAGTGTAAGTAATAGAATGAACGAAATTATGAAAGTTCTCACCGTCATCTCAACGATTTTTATTCCATTGTCGTTCTTAGCAGGATTTTACGGTATGAACTTCCTCTACATGCCTGAATATCAATCCCCAATCGCTTACCCTCTCCTTATTGTCGTTATGACTCTAATTGCTATAGTAATGCTTGTATTTTTCAGAAGAAGAAAGTGGATATAGTTAATAGAATATAAGTGAGGTTCTTTTATTATAATCTAGCTTATTGTCATTAATGAAATATATAAAATATTTTTCAAAAAATTGCTTTAATTCAAGTACTTTTAAATCTTAACGAGGTGAATTATATTATGAGTGAAAAATATCGATCTAAAGGAGATTCTGCGTCAAATATTTTAAATGGTACATTAATTATGATTATTGCGGCAACCATCTTTTTCTTCACATCGACGGCAATAACTATATTAACCCTACTATTTAGTTTGGTTTTAATATTATCGGGTATGGGTAGAATTATCAACTCTTTCACGAACGACGCTCTTAAAAATTCGGGGATAATAATAAAGTTTATTTCTGGGATACTATTGATAATCATCTCCATTATAATGATATTCGTTGTATTAATTGAGCCATCATTAACCATAGCAACAGTAGTTTTGATTATTTCGATTTCATTATTAGTTATCGCTATCGCAAGGTTATTAACTGGAATATTCGGAGCCAATTACCACACGTGGTTTAGAATTTTAGTAATAATTGTTGGAATCGTTATCGCTATCTTGATGCTATTGGTGTTTCTCTTACCACTTGAAGATTCATTAATTTTCAGTTTCTTCTCAGTTAGTTTGTTTTTAAGCGGATTTACAAGGTTTTTACTCGGTTTTACTGGTCAGGAAAAATACAAAACCAAATAATTAAGTTTTTCAGAGTCGTAGATAAGAGGTTGATCAATTGTGAATATTGAATTAGACAAACGAAAAATACTATTCATAACGGGATTTGTAAATATTGCGGTCTTTATCATAATCTTAATTAACATAATAATAGTGTTTCCATTAACAGCTGAGAACGCTTGGGTATACGGTCTTTACATCCTCGCAGCAGGCATTGTCACCTATCTTACGGGAATCTTTCTTGTAGATGGTTATTATTTAGAATTTATAGGTACGATCGTCGTTATTATCGGGGAACTGTTCATCATTTCCTTTTTTGCAATATTATTTCCCGTTTGGGGCGAATGGATAAGCTCCTACATAATTATCCCTTCAGTAACTTTCTTAGTTTTAATGATTATCGCGTATTACTATGATAGAGAGGATCTGGAAAATAAGAAAGCGTTAACAATATCTTCGATGGTTTGCTCGGGCGCATTCTTTATTTACATCATAGAAGCTGCGATTAGAGTCCCGGAACTTTTTGAATCGGGTCAAGTTCCAATATGGGGGATTATCATCATTATTGGAGGTTTGCTTTTATATTCATTTACTACATGGAAATTTTTTGATCGACCAAGTTATATTATGGCATTAACAGGAGCCTTCATAGTAAATATAGGAGTTATAATGATTGAGTTGTTTTATAAAATTCACGAGATAACAGGGATTTTTACTATATTATTCCTTCCTCCAGTCTTAGTATTTTTCGTTCTACTGTTGATAAATTATAAATTATCTCCTTAACCCTAAATCCTCTTTTTTTTAACTTTTTATAGTATAGAGCCTTTTTGTTCATTCAAAAGTATTCCATATCAAGGAAATTAATACTCTATACAGTAAATTTAGAATCTTACTTTTTTCTCCGTATTTTTTTTACATATTTCGGCTTTTCCTGTTTCAGCGGTTTCAAAAGGCCCAGTAAATCTTCAAAAGTAACATTTTGCTTTAACTTAGGACGAAATAGGAACTTAAAATATTTTTTTTTCCAATAAAATCTTAAGCTATTAAGATACAACAATATTTCTTTGACCTGTTGCGGAGTGATTTCTATAAATGAGGTTATAATATCTTCTTCGGTATTTGACTCCATATTTCTTTTTAATAAGTTACCATTTTGACGTAGGATGTATATTGTACCGTTTAAATAGGATTCTTTATCCTCACTGTAAGTTAATCCAAGATATTTAGCGTACAATTTTATATTTTGATGAATTTTAGCTTTCAAGTAATTTTTTTGAATCATATCCCGATTTTTGTTTTTAATTAGCGCTTTAAGTTCTTTATCTTCCATATCATCTTTTCTGGATTGCAATATCTCATAATATTTAACTTGTAGGTTAGTAAAGATTAATAATTCTATATCACTGTAGAAATCTTGAACTTCTAAAGCCAAAATTCTATCATCTTTGACATGATCCCAGATTATAAAGAAAAGTACCGCAATTGATACTCCTAAACTAATGAAAACAACAATATCTCCCGTAAACATTATAATATACTAAATTTTAGTTATATAAAATTATTACTCAAGATGAATCTCTTGACTTTTCTGAAGTAAGTGTAATTTTATTGAAATTATTGAAAGATCTCTTATTTTAATTTATAGGTTATATTGAATTGTCTCTACTGAGTATTTTAAATTCAATTAGACTAAATTGAATTAAAATAATAAATTTAGTAAAAAGAATATTAAATTTCATAATTTAAGTCTAATTAAGAATATTACCCGCTACTTCCGACTGGTCGAATTTTTTCTCTCTCTGCGAGTTTTTCCGAGAGCTCCTTTTTCAGGTCAGCTAATTTATTCTGCTTTTCCACTAAGTTTTTATTGATTTCCATCGCTTCAACTTCGAATTTCACTAAACTCTTCTGTTGTTTTACGTATGACTCTTCGGCTCGGGAAATCTTCTCGCCTTCAGCGTTATTTTTCACTAATTTAACATACGCAAATTGTTTCTTTGATAAGCTTGCTCTCTCTTTGGCTTCATTAAGCTTCTTATTAGCTAACTTTACCTTTACTTCTGCGATCTCAACTTCCTTTAGGGCTATCTTTCGTTGAATCTCTGCTGTTTTCCTTTGTATTACTGAGAGTTTTTCATTGTACAATGCTTGAGTTTTTTCATTCTTTAAACTCTCTGAGGAGAAATTCATAGTATCTTTTACATTTTGTTTTTTCTCGACTAATTTCTTTCCTTTTTCCGCTAGTTTTTCTCGTATTTCTGCTATTTCAATTTCGTGCTTAACGAGCATATCTCTAGTTTTAGCAGTTCTAATTTCATGTTTTGCTAAGCGCTTTAATTCCTCCGCTTCTAACTTCTCTTCTCTACCCAGACTTGAATTTTCAAAAGCCAAATCTTCAATTTTCTTAGCTTCTTCCATTATAATCCCTCAATTTCTACTTTTTTGACTTCTTCTATTTCTAACCACCCTTCACTTTTATTAATTTTTAATTTTTTTTCTGTTTTATTATTAATTTATTTAAATTAACCATAGATTTCGGAATAATCATCTAAATCTTCGTCTTCCTCGTAATCATCATCTTCCTCCTCATCCAAATATTCCCCTTCATAATCACCGTCGTTATCGTATCCTTCATCATCCCAATCGTCCTCGTCGTAATTTCTCCTTTTTTTCTTGGATTTATCCTGTTTTTTTTTCATATTCATCACTTCCATATTTAAATATAATATATTTTAATTAGCAATAAATTTCTTCAAGATTTTCCGAACTATTTCTTCCTGGAATTTCTATTCTTCGTCGTCCTCGTCCCAATCTTCATCTTCGTCATCCCAATCTTCATCTTCGTCGTATTCATCATCGTCGTCGTAGTCTCTTCCTTTTTTTGATTTAATTACGCTTTTTTTCATATTTTTTTCACCATTTTATATATATATTTAACAATTTGATGAAAAACTAATATTGTATTTAAATGTTTTCATTTGAAAACAAATATGCATAACGACAACTTTAAATACTTCTAAAAACATTTTTTATATAATCATTGGTCATCTGGAATCATATTTTAATTAAAAGATATAATATGGCAAAAAAAAAAGTGAAAAAGAAAAGCAATTTTCTAGGATTCCGCTTATCGGAAGAAGTTCTCGAAAGGTTAGATTTAATAGCTAAACAGCAAAATAAAACTCGTGGATTAGTTGCAAAAGACGCCATTGAACAATGGATTAATCTTGAAATATTTAACCAAACCAACCAAATGATAATGATCTCTAAGACAGGATTTACGCAAATTTTATCCAATTTAAAGGGTGAGTTGTTAAACAATGTTGCTAAAGATTTTGTAAATCAATTATCTGATATCATGACTTTCTTGATAGCAAAGCCTATGAGTGAAGAGACTCTAAAAGATTACGCTAATTTCTCAATAGATTTCTTAGGAAGAAATGGTTTGAAATGGTTTAATACAATCGATATTCAAATTCAAGACAATTTATTTATATTTAGAGGGTTGCATGATCTCGATGAGGTGTACTCGAATTTTTTCTCCCATTTCTACAAATACCTTTTATCAGAATATTTTAAATTGAATTTTTCGATAGAGACAGAAATAAATACGTCTAATTTAGTTCACCTTGAATTGAAACTTAACTAAAATTTGAAATGACTGAATGATGGCGTTATAATGTTAATTAGTGCACTTATTATTTTGGGATGTTTTATAGCCGTTATTGTGCTAATCATAACTGATAAACTAAATAGAGCTATTTCTGCTTTAATAGGTGCGGTTATCACTTATTTCGTACTTGTATTTATTGAAGAACATAATTTTTCGATTATTGTTGAAATTTTGTTTGGTTCTCAAGATGATAGTTTCGTGAACTTACATTCAATTATTTTAATAATCAGTATGATGATCGTCGTTCAAATTGCGCACGAAGCGGGAACTTTCCAATATATCGCCGCAAAGTTAGTAAAATTGTCAAAAGGAAAACCTATTCCTTTGATGATAATATTTTGCTCCGTCACTGTTGCAATTTCAGCCATTTTGAATAACATTCTTACCGTCATCATTATAATACCCCTAACTATTACGGTATCTCGAATGTTAAATATAAATCCCGCTCCGTTTATCCTAACTCAAGCGGTATTGGTTAATATTGGTGGAACAATCTTTTCAATTTCTTCCATACCCAATATTTTAATTTCTACTTACGCAAAAATAGAGTTTTTAGAGTTTTTTTTTAATGTAGGAGTGATATCGTTAATCACATTCGCATTTACCTTGGTCTTCTTTATTTTTTTATACAAAAGCGAGTTATCTGTTCCAGAAGAAGGGATAAAAGTTTTAGAAGAATTTAATGTATGGAACGTAGTTCAAAGTAAAAAGTTGCTACATCAATCCGTAATATCATTAATCATCCTTTTGATCTTGCTTATTGGTATCCCCTCTTCAATAATTACACCAGATATGATCGCATTAAGTATCGCGTTGGTTTTAGTTGTTATAACAAGATTAGAACCTAAAGAAATCATTTCAAAAGTTGATTTTGAATTGATATTGTACTTACTTGGTATATTTGTTATAGCAGGAGGATTAGAAATAGTTGGAGTTACTGAAGTTATTGGAGTCGCAATTCTGGCTGCTGGAGGAGATAACTTCTATATACAATTACTTCTTTTGCTATGGATTTCTGCTTACTTAAGTAGCTGCATCGACAATATTCCTATTACTAAAGTTCTAATTCCTGTAGCCGGAACTATGGCTGAAAGCGTATCCCCAGTAGATAAGAGCAAACTATTTTATAGTTTTACATTTGGAGCAAACTGGGGTGATAATTTGACACCTTTAGGCGATAATATTTTAGTAGTAAATATTGCGGAGCAAAACAAACGCCCCATTAGTTTTAAATCGTTTTTTAAAATCGGTTTTGTTACAACAAACTATCAATTAGCGATAATAACACTGTATTATACCTTGATTTACAACACTTTTATTGGTGTTATTATCCTGGGAATAGTAGTTAGCTTCATTATTGTCATATATTTACTACTTAAATTCGGACCTGACAAAGCTAAAACAGAAATAAAAAAAATTTCAGAAAAAGTAAGAGATATAATAATTAGGTGATAATTAAAATGGTTTTTAAGAATATTTCGCGAATTAAGGCATCATTACCAGAAATCTTGCACATTGTAATGTTTTACAATAATGGAACTGTTTACCAAACTACCTTTGAGCAAGATATTAACAAACCCAAATTGGGTGAAAATCTAACAGAATTACTGACCCACGCTAAATTAATCTACGAGATTTGTAAATTTAAGTTGGATGATTATAAAAAACTGGTTTTTGAAACTGCAGACATCTCAGTAATCATTCTCAAACTCGGAGAAGATAGTAATATTGCATTATTTTTTAAGAAAGAAGAAGAAAAAGATATAAAGATAAGTTCCATCAGACGATATCTTACGCGAATCGAAGAACTAATAGATATGGACGAAAGAGAAATACTACTCCAACAAATATTAGCGAAGGAGGATGAACTCAAAAAGAAACAGGAGGATTTGAGGTCAAAACAACAAGATATTCAAAATTTGCGAGAGGAACTTCAACAAGGGGAGGATAATGAACTTCAAGATAAGGCGAGGAAATTAGGAGAAATAAGGAGTCTTGATGAGGATTGTGAAAGACTACAAAAGGATATAGAAAATATCTACGAAGAAATTTCAAAGTTGAGGAGCATAATCGAAAAGGAATAGGAGATCACGAAAGTTGTAAGAAATGTGTCTCATCCTTAACGAAATAGTAAAATGCTTCTAGGGTTGGCATAATATAGACTTAGGTAAGTTTAAAACTGATTTATTTTTTGATATTTATCATCATCACTTGTTTTAAAATCGTCCTATGAATCTTATTTTACTAATTATCCTATTTATCATTTTCGTGGTAATTTTAATAAGTTACTCGTTAAAAAAGGTAGATTTTGTCGCAATTTCAATTTTCTGTGGATTTTTAGCTGGCACCATTGCCGGGTTAGTATTAGATTTAACCATAATGGATTTTGTCACTTATGTAGAATGGGAGGCAATAATTGTCATTTTATGTATGAGTATCATTACTCAAATTGCGGCAGAATCTAACATTCTAGAATTCCTGGCAGTAAAGCTTTTTCGTATATCGAAAGGCAATCAACGGGTCTTCTTTTACTTAATTTGCATAATAACTACCTTATTAGCCGCAATTATTACTGATGTAGTAGTTGTTCTTATTTTAGCTCCAGTGGTGATTAGACTGTGTAGATTTTTAAAAGTTAGAGCAGGGACCTATTTACTAGGAATGACGATTTGTATCAACATTGGCAGCATTATCACCCCTTTTTCTAGCGGTGAGAATATAATTATCTCCGCAGCCTTTAAATTAGACACCTTATACTTCGTACAAAATTATTGGATTTTCTCATTTTTTCTTTTATTTGTAACAATATTTCTAATCGATCGATTTTTGTTGAGAAAAGAGCCATTAATCGAAGAATCTCAGAGAAAATTTGTCTTAGAACTGGTTGATGCGAAGGTTATGATAAAAAACAGAAAGATGTTTATTATTAATGGGATTGCGATTGTTATAACCGTAGCTCTTTTTGCAATTCTACCTCTCCTATATTTAACCGCAATCTTTGCTACGATGATTTTAGTGCTAATTAATAAAAAGTTCATGAAAAAATCCCTAAGTGACTTACTTAAAGATGTGGAATGGGAAATTATATTTTTCTTCATTTCCCTGTATATAGTAATCGGAGGATTGATTGAAGCGGGATTTAAGGAAATTTTCGAAGCTATTCCCTTTCAGGAGGTTAACCCATTTCTAATATCCTTCATTATCCTTATAAGCGTTAGTTTAATTTCAGGATTCGTTGCAAATACTCCTACTGCGCTAATTTTTATCCCAATCGTTGAAGTGTTAATTTCAAGCGGATTTGCGTCAATTCCCTTGTTATTTGCATTTATCATTGGTATAAATTTAGGAGGTAATTTAATACCTCAAGGAGCTGCGTGTGATATGATGACCCTAAAGATAGCACAAAATAACGCTGTTGAAAACTTAAATTTTAAAAGATTACTAAAAGTAGGGGCGGTTTTTGCAATTATTCATGTATTATTATCAATAGGGTATTTGTTTATTTTACTTCTCTTTGGTTAGAGATTCGAAATAAAAAGTTAATTCGTATTAAACAGAGATTAGATTTGTTTACTTTTACTATTTTTTATTATTATCAAATTTTTAGCCATGTTATTGCTGAGCATAATATGATTTTTATGTAAAAAATAGAATAGACCTTAAATTTCAAATGGGATTTAGAATTTCATTTAACCATAGTATTAATATCAAGTTCAAATTAATAACTTGGATATTGCAAATAGGAAGTGAAATAAAACTAAATGACAAATCATTTCTTGCATGATTTCCTAAATCCGCAAAGTATTGCTATTTACGGTGCTAATAACACATTCGGGACGACCATGGGCACCATGTTGTTGATAAGAATCATTAATTCGAATTATATGGGCAAGATATATCCTATACATTTGAAACTAGATAAAGTCTTAGGCTTTAAAGCCTATCGGGCTATAAATCAAGTACCAGAAATTCCCGATCTTGTGATTATAGTATTACCGCCTAATATTGTTCCTCAAATTTTCAGAGAATGTGGAGAGAAAGGAGTGAAAAGAATATATGTTGTATCCGGTGGTTTCAGAGAACTAGGTGGAGAGCGAGCAAATACACTTACAGAAGAAATAATTGAAATTGCTAATTTCTATGGCATCAGATTTATTGGTCCAAATTGTTTAGGCATTTATAACAATTGGATCCATTCAGAAGATAGTGGCAGATTTAATATGATGATAATAAATGGAGATCACATAAAACGGTCGAAATTCTCAATAGTTTCCCAGAGTGGGACCTTAGCAAGTCATTTGTGGATGGATCCTAATTATCCAAACTACACCTTAGGAAAAGCAATTTCTATCGGAAACGAAGCTAATATAGATTTGGTTGATTTTTTAGAGTATTTAAAATCTGATGAACAAACTGATGTTATTGGGTTATACATTGAAGAAGTTAAAAGAGGACGGCATTTCATCAAAATCATAAAAGAAATAATACCTAAAAAACCAGTTATCGCAATTTATGGTGGAGGATCTAAAGTGGGTAATCGTGCAATAAGTAGTCACACAGGATCGCTAGGGGGAAACCTCAACATCTATAATGCTATGATAAAAGAGACGGGAATTATTAAAACCGATTTTGTTGAGGAATTTTTAGACTTAGCTTCAATTTTATCTTCCCCCAATTTTCAAATGCCTAAAGGTAAGCGAATTGGAATAATTACCATTTCAGGAGGACCTGGAGTACTTATTGCAAATAATGCTGAAAGCAATGGTTTGAAGGTTCCTGAATTTTCAAGCGAACTAAAAGCTAATTTAGCCAAAATACTTCCCTCTACTGCCAGTTGGAGCAATCCAGTTGATGTAACCTTTGATATGAACTTGTTTAACCTTTACATCAATATTCCTAAATTATTGATGAAATCTGAAGAAATTGATATTATTATAATATATGGTGCGCTTGGAATAGGGTCATGGACTTCGACTGTTATGCAAAATCCAAAAATAGCTGAGCATGTTAAATTGCGAGAAGATATGTCCAATTCTTTTGACGAATTAGGTGACATCTTTATTGCGCCCACGATTAAAACCTCTCAAAAATATGGCATTCCAATTATCTATATTAACCCTCAAAACAATGTTAGCAATTGGTCGGAAAAAATTAGAGAACATGGCGGAATTATTTTCAAATTTTGGGATAGACCGGTTAACCGCATAGCAAAAATATGCAATTATTCAGCTTATCTTAGTAATTTCGGTGAGAATAAAAAAAAAGAAGGATTTTAGAAAACAAACACTAATTTTGTTTAATTTCACTAGTTTCGGAGATTTTTAGACGTATTTCAGCTGATTTCAATATGGTCTTAATCATCTCATTGTAGGATAACTTAGCGAATTTTGCCATTTTAGCAAGATGTCCATCCCAACACCATCCAGGGTTTGGGTTTACCTCTAAAAGTTTTGGGTTTCCCAAAGAATCTAACCTCCAATCAAATCGAGCATAATCTTGGCATTCTAATCGTTCAAACAGTTTTAAAGAACAAGTTTCAATAGTTTGCACGGTCTCCTCAGGCAATACAGCAGGAATCGATTTGATTTTCCAATATGGGGAGTCAGGTAACCATTTTGCTTCGTATCCACATATCTTAGGTAGATTCTTAGGAAGTGCAGAATAATCTTCTTCTAAAAGGGGCAAAACTGTATAATCAGAAGGTGGATTACCTATTATACCACATGTCAAATCTTTTCCGGTTAAAAATTGCTCGACAAGTATAGGTTTGTCATATCCAAATTTTTCCCTTACTTCTGTAATAGCCCTAATTAACTCGGATCCAGAGTAAACCACACTCCTCTGTGTAATACCAAAACTAGAATCTCCCAAATTTGGTTTAACAATAACGGGAAAAAACAAGGGTAAATCAAATAACGTATCTTCAGGTTTAATAAAAATCGCTTCAGGTACGGGAATGTCCATCTCCTTAGCGATTCCCCTAACTAAGGATTTATCATAGCAGAACGCTAAGCACTGAGGTCCCGCGCCCGTATATGGTATTTTGAGCATCTCTAACAATGCTGGAACATGCAATTCCTTTCTAGCTTCGTTATAAAAGCCCTCGTCGCATAAATTGAACACATAGTCAATGTCTCCACGTTTTACTGTGAGATCGTTAATTAAAGTGTCGTGATTTGTTAAATATATCGCATAGTAATCGGCAAAAGAATGTACAGCATCTTTTAGCTGGTCAATTGTATAAAAATCGTCATCATCGAAACATTGTAAGGGTTTTAGTGTGTCAGGTTTATTTGGATCTCCTAACACCACAGCAATTTTCTTTGCTTCTTTAGCAACTTTTTTCTTTAAAGTCGACCATTCTTTCTTTACAACGGCTGTTACTACAATTCTTCGCTCCATCATCCCAAGATCTTGGTTACGCTGTGAATCTGAAGTAATCTCTCCGTGAAAAGTAATGTTTTGATATCCTGCTTTAAGTAAAATCTCGGAGATATTTTCAGTGGAGTACAATCGTTCGGAATAGAATTGATCTACAATCACTCCTTTATTTACATGATTTATAACTTCTCTTGAAATTAGCTTCTGTTTGTCCAAGGATAATTCTCTCTCGCGGCAAACAAAATGATTTTTATCAATCCATTCCCACGACCGAGATTGGAAATTATTTTTTAGATATTCTCCATCAGTTAAATCTAATAATAAGATACCCCATGGCTTTAAAACCCGAGAACACTCTCGTAATACTTGAAGATCATCGTTAATCGATTCGAAATACCCAAAACTATTCCCTAGAATCATTATTACATCGAATGTGTCGTTGGAATACGGCAATTTTCTTGCGTCGCCTTCTCGAAACTTAATGGAATACCCTTGCTTTTTAGAAGTCCTTCTTGCTTGTTGAATTAAATATCTTGATTTATCGAGTCCTTCAGTGTTGTAATAACCTCTGTTAACGAATTCTATCGTATGTCTTCCCTGACCACAACATAAATCTAATATTTTATGTTTAGGTTCAAGATTAAGCAACTG
>JAHPYY010000134.1 GCA_019058515.1 Promethearchaeota archaeon | reverse complement strand
TGTTGTAAACTAAGCGTTTCAAGATGACTTAATTTTATTTTGGGCTTGGGAATTTTCATTAAATTCCATCCATCTAGTTATATATGTTTAACTCCTCTAAGATCGTCGCGAGTATTTATCTCCTGAAATTGTTTTAATCCTATCACTACTTCGGAAAGGTCCAAATTGCTAAATTCCTCAAGCCTAATTGGATGTTACTTTACTCCCGGTTTATGCATGCGAATTTTCTCTTGAAAATCTTCAATACAGAGTTTTTGCTGCATTGCAAACTCCTCCTCACCCCAATACCCGTCTTCCCATTCCCACTTTATCGCTTCCAAAATATCGTACTGAAGATACTCTGGAATATTTGTTCCTGTTACCAAAAAAAGTTACCCCACTACGAAGTACGACATTCGGCTAAAGGAGCGATTCTTATGCATTTGAAGTATCATCTTCAATGCATTTTGGAAGGTTTCCTTAGTTAGAATCCGTTCGTCGTCAAGAATGTCCATATAGTCCAAGCCGCGCGCATTCAAGTAAATTTCCATTAAATCCATTTCTTCGTCGCTTTCTAGGACTTCAGGGCCTAATCTTGCCATTTTAAACTATTCAGACTTATTTTTTAATAAAAAGAAGTCAATATCCGTCTGGTTTTTTATTCAGTTTAGACATAAATTTATATGCGTTCGCCATAGTGTTGGCTAATCCTCGCATTAGTTGCACATATCTGTCCGTAAAGTATATCTTCCCAGCGTATTCGTGGTGTTTACCTACAGCTTCAATGAAATCGAAGTTTTGTATCACATTTTTTGCGACTTTAATGCCGTTGATTTCAATTTCTTCGCTTTCGCTTGTAAGATCTTGCTTTTTCACAGTGGAATAAATCCAGTAATTACCGGTATGGATGACTTTTCCATCAACTTTAAAATTGATAGCGATTATATTGTTGACAAGGTTGTTCTGGATGAAATCTGCCATCCTTGAATCGATGTCTGCGGAAATTTGAAATACAATAGCGAGTTGTGAGTTTTGTAACTCCAACAAATTTACATAGACCTTTTCAAATTTATTTAAAAGAATGGCTTGCCTTCTAAAGTTTAGTAAATCATTAGAATTTCTAAATTCTAATTCCTTCGAGATTGAATAAAATACATTATCTGAAAGAGAAGAGTAAATGATGTAACCATCGTGAGTGAAGATTGCACCCCCTAGAATTTTCTTTTCTTTAGATTTTAATCGAATTAAATGAATGATTTCCTTAAATAAATTGGATAACGCGTAGGTTATTATTCTACTTTTGTCGTGGTTCGCCTCAAAATATTCAATCTTCCCAAAATCGATGTCTATAGATTGATATCCTCTCACAGAACCATTCTTATCCACGAACACTTGAAAAGGATGATCACACACGAGACCGGATGGAATTGAAACGGTGACTATCCCATCTGATTGGTGAATCATTTGAAGAGGCAGATTAATACTTTTACTTTTTTTGCAGTTTGGACATATTATTTTGATCGTCCGAAACACGTCTTTTTTGATAGAATTATTTTGAATTGTCATTTACACTAATCTCTTTTGGAGTTCTCCATATATCACTAAGATGAAACGACATTATGCGAGTACTTTGACTCTAATATTTTCTATATAAATCCTAATATTTTAACTTATCGAACAAAATTGAGAAGTTATTTTTTTGAGCGTTTTGGTACATACACACAATTAACAAGTGGTGTGGAAAATTCCCGCAAATTTCTTCCCTTGACTAATTAAATTGTTCGCAATTCCCAGCAGTTCTGGGGTGGTTTTTTGATATAATTCTACATTATTCGAATTTAAGTAAGCATCTAACCAATCTATCGTGGATTGACTCATCGGCAATACTCCTGATTGACCCATACCAATTAACAATATTTTCGGATCAGATTTTAGAATGTGTTCTAACTCGAGTCTGGCTAATTCCTTATGACCTGAAATTCTGTTCGATTTCGACTTATTTCTTTTCTCAATTTTCCCATCTGGCAGGTAGTAGATATCGTATTTACATTTTACTCCTTCGATGGTAATTGAACCAAACCGTGTACTATTAAATTTCATTGGATTCTACTAATATTTCCTAATTTTATTGTAGATAAATTCATATATATAACTTTCATTTCGATGGATAAGGGATACTAAAGGTCAATATATACACGCGAACCGTTTACTGCGCTAATTGGAAGAATTTCGCAGTGCTTATTGAAGTGTTTGTAATAATCTTTCTTTAGTTCTTGTTTTATCTCCAAAGATAATCTTTTTTGCACAAAAATCATACAGCTACCTCCTAAACCTGCCCCAGATAGTTGTGCTCCAACTACACCATTAATCGTCTTAGATAAATCGATTAAAAAATCTATTTCAGGAATGCTACACCCATAACCTCCAGAAATTTCGGGTAAAATTCGCTTATTTTCGATGTAAGTGTGAATTTTTGTGTCGGTTAATTCATTGTCATAAGAAGTTGGATTTGATAGGTTAGAATAATCAACAACTCTATCTCCATCGTGAGAAGCATTCAGTAGTTTTCCTAATTTATATAAATCAGTACTCTTAATAGCTTCAATAAATCGCTTACTCCTTTCACACTCGGTAATACCATATGCTAGAACTTTTCTTATTGGGATAAATTTAGGGGCATCTTTGAACTCGAATTTCTTCATTTCATTTTCAATTAAACTGTTCATAGTTTTATCCACATTTTCAATATTGACATATTCAGGTATTTTGAATAGCTTTGTCATAAGGGAAATTGAAGATATTCCAAGATTAGAAGGATTTATGTCTCTTAAACGATTCAATTTATCAGAAAACTGAGGGAATGTTTTTAAGAAGAGTTTAAAACCGATATCATATACTAAGACTTTTTCATTGAAAAGATCTTTTTTTTCTCCTGATTTATCAGCTTTAATTTTCGTATTACAAAGGAGAATTTCGAGTGGCTTAGGGAAGGGTATGTATTCAATAATTTCGAGAGTGAAAAACTTCGCGTGCATAATCTTGTTCATTTTTCCTAAAATAATAGCAGTTTGATCGCTGATACCTCCCCGCGTTCCGGAAAACCATTCAGCTTCTCCCGAAAATTCGATTATTTTCTGAGAGTCAAAGTTATAACCATTTAAATGCATCATTACTAAAAACATACCTACGGTTAAAGCCGACGAACTACTCACACCTGCTGCAATCGGAATTGTACCAGATACGCATATATTCGCCCCAAATATAGGTTTTCCCTTTATATGCTGCAATCTATAGAAAGTAGATTTTATATAATTCTCCCAATGCCCATTTGGGGACCTTAATCTATGTAACAAATCCGTATCATTTACGAGATCTACCCAATTTGCATTTAAATTTATTCCTATATTTTTAAAATCTATTGAAACTGAAGGAAATCTAGCATGTTGGGTGTTAAAAGCTTTTATTGAAAAATCTGAACGTTTGGACGCTGTTATAAAAATCTCTTTATCAATAGCTATTAAGTTAACATGTCCACCCTGATGATCAATATGCCTCCCCATTAAGTTAATCCGACCAGGGACACGAACAATTATTATATCTTCGTTTCCAAATTTCTGAATGTGAAGGTTAAGCAGTTCTAAAATGATTTTCCGTTTACTTTCAATTTGAGAATACCCATCACCGTAATCTTTTCTTAATAAAGACAAGCCTATTTCGAGATTTGTAAAGGCATTAACCCAATCTGATGCTAAAACCATGTTGTAACTCTTCTTATCCTAATTGAGCTCATCAATTTGATTATATTTAAGATTAATATTGGTCCAAAATAAATCTAAGTAACTAATCAGATAATTAAATTGGATTACTTCAGCCACGATTAACAAGATTATAAATAGGAAAAATTATAAATAAAGAATTTAATATGGTTTCCTTACACATTATTAGACAATTCTAATTTACTAAATTCAATTTTAATGACAGTTGAAGCGGTTTTTAAGGATTTAATCGTTAAGGTTGAGGATTGGGATACTAAACAGTTTAATAAAATCTACAAATCGAAGTTTTCTAAAAGGAGTATATTATTCGCAAAGGTATTTAGTTTTTTTGGGAATATGTACTTTTGGGGGTTAGTCTGGCTTTCATTAGGAGTTTACGGATATGTATCCTCTGATTATTACTTATTCATATTATTCACCGCAGGTTTTGATCAATCCCTTATCCTTTATTTGTTAGTGAGATATGTTTTAGTAAAAAGAAATCGTCCTTACATGAAATTAGAAGGAGTGCAAAGGCACGATGCGCTAACCCAGGAACATAAGTCTTTTCCTTCAGGTCACGTTACCTTTTTTCTATTCTTTGGCATAGTTTTTGCGTTTTATTTTCGAGAGCATTTCTGGATAATATTTTTCGTGTTTCTCCTGTTAGATGTAGTAATGGCGATGACAAGATTAATCCTTGGGGCTCATTATCCGACTGACGTTATTGCTGGCTTCTTTTTTGCATTTCTATTTGCGTTTCTGTTTTTAGGACTCACGCATATTTTCTGGATTGAGTTTTATTACTGGTTAGGGAATATATTAAGTGCACTTAATCCGTTTTATTATACAAACATCAAACCTTAAATATTGGCAATAAGAACTGCGATCGCTTTAAAATAAATGATAGATTAGGCTATATTGGAAAAATGAAGTTATATTACATCCGCAATTATTTCAATATCTTGTTCATAAGATTCTGATAAATGAGGTTTGATTAAATAAAAGGCTACCCAATAGAAAGGGATCAATAACAGTTCCACAATAATAGATATCATAAAAGGTGCTGCAAATCCAAGATTATCCCATGCAAGCCCTCCTAAAATTGGACCTACAAGAAATCCCAGATTCGAAAAAAACCTATTTAGCCCGAAAATTTTCCCCCTATGACTTAAGGAAATTCTACTAAGCAAGTTTTGCAGGATTAATCCTGCCGTAGTTACTATTAATGTATCAAAAATAAGAAGAATTGCAAAAATCCATATGTTATAAGAATTAATAAGCAAAAATGTGACTAAAGCTCCAATAATGCTCATAGTCGAGATTCCTAAAGCAGGATGTAACTTATCAACAAGTTTTCCTATTTTTGCAGAAAGTAACATCGCTACTATTCCGCTTGGAATGTACGCAAGAACAGCAATACTAGGATCGCTTTCAATGACTTCAATTATATAAATGTTCAGAAACGGTTTTGCTAACGAACCATTTATACTACTTAAAAGTATTGTTATAAAGAAGAACGACATACCAATTATTAACAATTTGGATACAATCAATTTTGGTTTAATATCGTCTGAAATTTCTTCAGGAACATTATTTTCACTTGATTCTTTACTTATTATTATTAAATTTTCGTCAATTTTTCTGTAATATTGTATAGCTGCGTAATAATTGGAGATACCGTAGATTAAAATCGAAATGTAAATAATAAACGAAGATTCGGGAATTTCATTAATTGTAAAGCCAAATATGCTAAATCCCAATATCGAACCTAACAACATTCCTCTACCCATTGCGGAATTCACTCGTCCAAAGGCGTTAGAACGGTTATTTTTATGGGATTTTTGTGATATAAGGCTATCGAAGGGTATCCAGAAAAATCCAGCAAAGAATCCAAGGGTAAAGGTTCCTGTTCCTAATCCTATAAGTGATTCAAAAAGTATCGCAATATAAATTAAAAAATACGCGGTTCCACGGCCAAAAGATCCAAGAATAACTAAACTTTTCTTAGATTTAATTCTATCAGTAATAAATCCTGTAAATGTGGAACTTAGGAGAAATCCCACTACTTGAACGGAAAAAATTAATCCAATCTCTAACCCACTAGCTATTAATTGTTGACTTGCGAAATAAGGAATCATGAAGTCTAGAAAAAAGAATCCTACGCTATTGAATGACACCAATCTTATTATAGAACTAAAATCCTTTGTGTACCTTTGAGGTAAAGTGCCATTACTAATTTTTTGTTTAGATGGGTTGGAATCATTCATAGGTTCCAATTTAACAACAAGGCAATTTATTAAATAAAGAATCTACAAAATAAATGGTTTTTCCCACGCAATGATCTTAGATTATATATATTAGAGGGATTAATACATACTTATCTAATATTAAGTTAAGATTGCATAATTATGAAAAATGAGCGTGATTTAAGCCTTCCAAGTTGTCACAAATGCGATGGGATAAAGTATTGCACTATAGGACGATCTAGTAAATTATTAGATAATTGTCCTATGAAAATCCATCCTGAAGTTGAAAAGGAAGCAAAAAAACTATACGACAATGATGATTTTGTCAAAAAATCAACAGGTGTAGCATCTATAGTAGAAGCAAAAGGGTACATACACTGGCCAAGGTTAAAAGATACGGTAGAGTACGCTAAAGGAATGGGTTTTAAGAGAATAGGCATGGCATTTTGCGTTGGATTGCTAAACGAGGCTAAAAAGGTTGGGGAAATTTTAGAAAGATACGGATTTGAAATAGTTAGCGTGTGCTGTAAAACAGGTTCAGTTAAGAAAACTCGTGTTAATGTCCCAGAAGAGTATACTATGTTTTCAAAAACGGGATACACGATTGGATGGATAACATGCAATCCAGCGGCTCAAGCATTATTATTAAATAAAGCAAAAACAGATTTTAACCTAATCGTTGGTTTGTGTGTAGGTCACGATGTTACTTTCACGCAACTTTCCAAAGCTCCAGTTTCTACCCTCATCGCCAAAGATAGGAGATCCCCCCATAACCCTGCGTCGATACTATTTTCACATTATGGGAAAGAGTTTTTTGCAAAGGAGTTCAAGGAAATGAAGAACAATAAATGATTAACATCATCTTAATGAATTTAGATATGTATGGACAATTCTTAAGCCCCTAAAATTTATTACCCCGTAAATAGATTTTGTTTTTGTATATAATTTTAATTAGTAAAATTCAATAATTTCATCTAGTGATTTTTCAGCTTTATCATTCTCAACCAATTTCCAATATTGCCTCTTGCTGTAATGCATAATAGTTGATATTTTTCAGAGCTGAATCTAAAAATATTCAAAATTTCCTCTTGGTTGTTAATTACATCGTCAACCCAAATTAAACCAATTCCGTAGTTGTGAGCGACTAAAGCTAAATTTTGGAAAAACGCTCCGATTTTTATTATATCGTTAGAACTTATATCAGCTTTGTCAAGATCTAATAATAAAATCAAATTCGCATAAGCGTCTTCGATAAATACTTGGTGGTGTTCGGTAGACTCTTTAAGCATTGATTTTACCGTTGGATGTATCACTATATTGATACTAAGAGGGAGTTCGTCATCAATTAATCCATTAAGCGTAGTTTTTACTATTTCTTTTATTAACTCAGAGTAAAGACGCTTATAAATTAAGCTCTTTACTTGTTTTTAGATTCCAGAAAATCAGCTAGTTTGAATTTATCCTTTATCGTTTGAATTTCCATATAATAACGAAATAGATTAGTGAAATTTAAATATTATTATATAGAATGGAAAAAATGAATATTGACAATTAGATCCACTATTTTCTATCTTAACACAATCAAAACCAATCCACAAATTCCTCCGTTAAACGTCTTTCTCGGGATTTTTGTTCTTCATTTTCCTTGATATCATCAATTACCCCTATGGCAATCACAGCCATCAACTCAAACTTTTCAGGATCTAGCTTAAACACTTCAGCAACCTCCCTACTCTTTGCTATAACCTCTCCAATCCACACTCCACCCAAACCGTATGAATGGATTGCTAATAAAATATTTTGGATAAATGCACCTATTGCTTGAATATCTTTGACGCGATCGTATCCACGTTCAAGATCTAAGAATATACATATATTATAGTATGCACTTTTAATAATACCCCCATATTTTGAATTATTTGCCACTAATTGTTTAACTGTAGGGTGTTCCACCACGCACACTTTCCATGGTTGGGTATTCATTCCACTTGGAGCCCAATTTCCGCAATCTAGAATGTCCTCAATCACTTCCTGATTTATCTTCTGAAATACAAAATTTCTGATGCTTCTTCTCGATTTAATTATTTGGATTAGTTCCTTACCTTTTTCACTCATATTGAAACTCTCCTAACGATTATGTCATAGTTTAATATAACGCTTATGTTATATTTAAAAATTATTTGAAGATTATAAAAAATGAAAAAAAAGACAGTTAATTAAATTATTCTCTTTACTTCTTTAATTCTTCAGAATCATCTTCGATTAAATCGAAATATTCAATATCATTTAAGCTACCATTAGTATTCTCCCGCCAGTGTGCTTTAACTGGCATTCCAATGTAAGTATCCTTCGGGTCTACACCAGGTTGCAATTCTGCAAAAGTAACAGTATCAGTTCCATCCTGCCGTACTAGAACCATTGGTTTTTCTTGAATCTCACCAGTTTCTGGGTCTTTAAGATGCGCAATAGCAAATGTAGAGATACTCGCTGTTTCTCTAACATCTACCCATTGATCGGGTTTCACTAAGCATTGACCGCAAACTAATCTGGGAGGAACAAAAACCCTATTGCAACCAGAACATTTGTTTCCGATAAATTTTTTTTCTTTTAATTTATCCAAAAACGGTTTAAAATGCGTAATATTGAATTTGTATTTATAATTTGACAAATACCAGGATGCAGGCATAGTTCTGGTCTTAATATATTCTTTCTTTACATAGTCTAAAGATTTTCTTTGAGTTATTTTTGACATTCTCTTTACCTCCTTACTTTTTTACTTCCATTTTCTTTTAGGTTCGTCTGACATAGCCATTAGTGTTATTAAGTTCAATGAACCACCCCAACCAGACCCTATTGAAGTATGTACTGCTTTAGGTACTTGATTACTAGCTTTACCCATTATTTGTAACGCCGCGACTGCAGGTCTTTCCATCGCAGAGGCACCGATCGCATTAGTAGAATTTACACCACCTGAACAATTAACTGGTAATTCTCCGTTGAAAGCTGTGATTCCCGTTTTGTACATTTCAGGTGCGGTAGTTTCTTCAAATAATCCTAGTTTCTCTACCCACATTAATTCTTGATTGGGAAAGGGCGCATATACTTCAGCGTAGTCTATTTCCTTACCTGGAAAGGAAATACCTGCTTGACCGTAAGCTAACTCCGCTGATCTCATTGCGCCTATTTGTTCTGAAGGATCAACTTGAGCAGAACCACTCCCATCGTATCCAAGAACTGCAGATTCGTTTGCAACGCTAGCCACTCCATTTACATAAACGGGAATGTCGCACATATTTTTAGCTTTCTCTTCAGTGGTAAATAACATCGCACAGGCTCCATCTGAAGCAGGACACACCATTCCATATCTTAAGGGATATTGAATATAAGGTGTATCTAACACATCCGCTATCGTAAGATCAGGCATTTTTAAATGCGCCCACCATGTCTTAGCTGCGTTTCTACGATTTTGAACAACTACACGTGCTAAATCTTCCTCAGTTATCCTGGCTTTATCCATGTAATTAGTTGCTTGGTAGGCAGCTACGCCAATAGCTGCACCTGCAGATAATGTCCGGTTCAATTGATCATAAGGAAGGCCTAAAGTATTAATTACGGATATTTCTCCATACGCCACACTGGCTAATCCAACACTAGTATCTCCTTGCGATTGTTGCTCAAAAGCTACTGCTAACACAGTATCAATACCCGGTAATCCCGCTGTGGTCGTGTAATACCCTGCTATAGCCACTGTTCCTCCTGTGGTACCACCTGTAGTGACTCTCATTAAAGGTTTATTCCGAGCACCCATCCAATCGGTCATCCATAACTCGGGAACATTTGAACCCTCAAAAGCTGGCATATTTCCATTCACAAATGCATCTATATCTTCAATTCCAACGCTTGGAACCTTCTTTAAACAATCCTCAATTGCTTCACTAACCAGTTCTGGCATACTCACATCTGATCGTTTTGATGCGTGTTCGCTAAAACCAGCAGATGCAATTGCTACTTGTCTTCCCATTTTAATTCTCACCCTCCAATACGAATACAATATTATTCTGGGCACACATTCCAATTTGTCCTGTAGCAATAGCTTTTTTAGCGTTATTTACTTGATAACCATTTGCTTCTCCAGTAAGTTGTTTCGTTGCTTCAATAATTCTTATCAATCCAGTAGCACAGGGGGGATTTCCTCCAATTGCTCCTCCCGAGGGATTAATTGGAAGCTCACCGTCTACTTTCGTGTTTAGTTCTGAGCCCTTACCGTTTTCAGCAAAACCTAAAGCTTCAGATAAGATTAACTCTTCGTGAGCATAAGCTTCGAAAATCTCAGCTACATCAATTTCACCCCTTGGATCTTTAATGCCTGCAGTATTAAAAGCCATTTTACCTGCTAATGCCATTGAATTACTGACTGAAAGATCCCTCTCACCTAAGTAATAAGTTTCTTGGGTAAACCCAACTCCTGTTATCCAAACAGGTTTATCTGTAATTTTTAAAGCATGTCGTTCTGGTGCGAGTAAAAGGGCTGCAACCCCATCGCATGGAGGAGCGACCATTAATTCTCTTACAGGATCTGAATATAACTCAGATTCAAGCACTTCACTAACTGTAATATAAGGATTTTGAGACTCTTTTAGAGAGAGTGTATTTTTAGACGCATTTTTACGGTTTTTTACCGCTACTTCGGCGATTCTCTCAACTGGAACGCCAAATTTCTCCATGTAAGCCCTCATTTGGAACCCGCTGGAAGTTATGTCGTTTATGTAAGCAGTGGGACGCTCCCAAGTGGGATCTGTCTCATACAATCTCACCGCATGGTATGGGTAACACGATGGCATACTCCCGCCCCAAATCATGGCTAATTTGTGGTTTCCCGAAAGAATTCGCATCATACCGTATAGTACGGCGTGAGCACCGTCCATTTCTACTTTACTTTCGTCTGCTAAGTAACCCCCTCCAACCTCGACGGTAAAACAGTTTGATATAGTACGGCCATCGTAATAATCATTAGTACACGAGATTACGGTTGTGACATCCTTTTTCTTCAAATTAGCTTTATCTAACGCCCCTCTTACGGCTTCAAATATCATTTCATACCGTCCATAGTTAGCATCTGAATCCAATTTTACTTGGTAATATCCAACAATTCCGACTTTTTCCATATTATCACACTTCACACAGGTATAAATCCTTTTATATCTCCTGGCTCTCCCTTCGGAGTATCAACCCATTGGACTTTTACTTTCATTCCAATCTTTACATCTTCAGGTTTGAGATCGAGTAAGGGGTATACAATTGCACTCGAAGTTGTGTCTAATTTAACCATCCCAAGCATGTAATCCTTTGCTTTTCTAGCTCTACGGTCAGTAACTCTATAAGGAGTAGTAGTATAATTGATTAATTCTCCCGTTCCAGGTAGATCAACCCAGTTTTCTTCAAGAGATAAGGTTACATTACACTTTCCACATTTTTTCCTTGGTGGAACATATGTATCTCCACATTTGGGACATTTGTTACCGACAATTTTCTTAGCTTCAAAAGCGTCGTAGAGTTTATCGAGATACGCGCCAACCCAAAAACTGAAGTCCGCTTTGACCAATCCTCGATTTACGACAATATTCTTCTCGCTCATTATATTTCGCTTATTCTAATAGATTTTTGCTATATTTTATAATTTCTAATAGTATTAGTAATATTAAATTGTATTTATAGATATAGTCAATCAAAACGCTTAATCTATGAATATTTCAACGTCATAATATGGGCTTATTATCTACATATTTTTCGATCTTAAATTTCAGTGAAATTACTTATTATACGATAGAAAAGATAGATAATTAGAGAGAAAAAGAATATAAATGCCAAAAATTTGGAAAAAAAACGACGAAATTGTGTTTGAATCGCCCCAAACTACGTTAGGTTTTTCTCGGGTTCGAGATTATAATCGTTTACCTTTGTCTCAAGAATTTCAGATAAAGCAATACGATTTTTCTTCAGTCAAACAGATTAACGATATAAAGAAACAATTATTGAAAAGCAAGATACTAATAATTGACGCTAAAACCATTTTGGAAGAAAAAAAAGTGTCAATATCCGAACTCAAACGGTTTATTGAAGAGCTAAAGCTTTTTTTGAGAGAAAATGGGGGAGGTTCTTTAGGTCGCTTAGGAGATCAGTACTTACTTATTACTCCTAATTCTCAAGTAAGATTTTCTAACTAGGCTTTATATTATTTAATTTCTTAGGGTCTTCAGCTTTTCCAGATATAACATCTGAATCTCCCAGATCACCTTTTTTTATTGGTTTTGAAGGATCTAGGGGAGTCCCACATGCCCAACATTCGTTTTCTAAATTGGATATTGCTTGAGCACAATTATCTCAGTAAATTCGTCGCAATTTGTGCGTAATATTGTATGTCCTCTTGCTTTACCCATCCACGCAAGCCTAAATATCTTTTCTTTAGAAATCGATACTTCTTCCTCGGTTATAAGATCAGGTCGCTTTGACATTCGAGACATTATAGTTTTAGTTCAATAATCTCTACGAGGATTCAAAGAGTATTAATTTAATTGATTCATAGAATATAGATCCGGAGATAAAAGTAAATAAAAATAAATTTTCGTCTCAACTTATTATAATTAGGAAAATATGATGGGTGCCAGCATAGCTACCAACAAATAAAAATAAGTAAGAATTATTGGAGAATTTTACATTGAATAAAGAAATCGGTAAAAAATGGTTAAAACAAGCTCTTCATGATTTAGAAATGGCTGAAAAGAATATCGATATCAAAGGCTATGATATCGCTGCATTTTTGGCACACCAATCAGTAGAGAAATTATTAAAGTCACTTTTTGGATTTCAAGGTAAAAAAATACCAAGAATTCATTATTTAGATGAATTAGCTCAACAATTGAGTATTTCAGATGAATATCTCGAAGATATAATTGATTTGACAAGTGATTATATGTTTGCAAGATATCCAGACATGAGTTTTAAGGTTCCATACGAACAATATGACGAAAAAATAGCAAGGAGTAAAGTAGAGAAAGCAAAAAATATTTTTAAAGTTCTGAAAAATAAATATATTGAAGAAAGTGATAATAAGAAACAAAATTAAATTATTGAAGGGTAAAGAATGGTAAGAGATAAATGGATTGAACGATTTAAAAAAGAAATTTTACCAGGAATTATTAAAGAGTATAATGTAAAAAAGCTCTTACTGTTTGGCTCACGAGTTAAAGGAACCCAAGATAAGAATTCTGATTTAGATGTAATTATTGTATCTGATTCCTTCCAAAATATTCCATTCATAAATCGAATGAGTCATGTTTTGAAACGATTCAGATTTGCAAAGCATATTGATTATCTTTGTTATACTCCTGAAGAATTTGAAAGTATTAAAGAAAATTCATCACTATTAATTGATGCTCTAGAGTATGCTGAAAACATTCATTTATAGTTGTTATTCATTTTCTTTTCAAATTTTTGGTAAAATTAATTAAAATGAAACATCTCGAGAATTAGTCTCTAAGACGGATTTATAAGGATTCCACTCGTCAAATAAGCGGATGTAGTCCTCGTAGTTAAGCTTTACGTAACAAGCATAATTAACATCAGACACCGCCTGATTCAATAAAATCCTTCTATTTTCGCTAGAACATCCCGCTTTCTTTCTTAATGTGTTCAAAGTTTTCCTAAAAGTGTGGGATGAAATCCGCTTGTTAATTCTAAGTTTTTTCACACACCACTGAATGTAATTATTTATACTCCTTCTAGCGTACCGTTGTCGTAAGCTTGATAAGAAAAGTGCGTTACTTTTACACTCTCTTAACTCTCGTTCTTTTAAATAGATAGTTAAATGTTTTGCTAGACCTTTCGAGTAATAATAGATCTTTCTTCCTGTTTTTCCCTGAGTGTCTACGAATCGCTTTTCGACATTTACATTTTCTATATTAATGCTAAGGAACTCTCCCATTCGCATTCCCGTTTCGGCTAACAACCGCAAGAGAACATAGTAGTGATAATTATTATAGAAGTTGTAATTTAAAATCTTCTTTACTTCCTCTCTGGTCATTACCACATCTTTGTTAGAATCAGCCCGTTTGTGAAGTGGTTTCCAATTTACCGAATAACGCGGTAAGACGATGGTTAAATCGTAATATTCGTTAATAAACTGAATAAAACTTCTAAATGCATTCCATTTGTTCTTTTTAGTTTTCAAGCAAAGGTCTTCAT
>JAHPYY010000001.1 GCA_019058515.1 Promethearchaeota archaeon | reverse complement strand
TCTTTAAAGTTCATCTCTCGATCTCCTCGAATCTCTGTTAAAAAGTCATTTGGATATTTTATTTTTCCTATAAACCATTTTCCGACTAATCGGGTAAAAAATTTAGCGATTAATCTTTTAATTCGAAATGTATACAACAAATCTAAAATAGCAGCCAGCGATTTTCCGTATTTTTTTTGTTGAAAGTATTCCCCCGCTCTTCTCTCGATTTCTACTCCTCTTTCGCTTAATCGATACGCAGCAGAGATGATTATTAGTTTTTGAACAACATCGGGATGATCTGCTGCTATATAATGAGCGATTTGACCTCCCGTAGATACTCCCATAATTATTACGGGCTTTTTGAATTCTCGTTTTATCATAGTTGCATAATCCTTAGCCATATCTGCAAAAGTATAATTTTCTGGCACATTTTGTTTACGTCCGACAAGATAACACGAAAATTTTTCTAAAAATGCATTTGTTGATTTTGCGAACTGCTTTAGCATGATTCCTGTAGGAGGTTCATGTTTGAAAGATAAGGTTTCAATATTGACTATAATATTAGGCTTATTCCCAATTCGTGCGAAGGGAAGTCCATCTTCAAAAAAGCCTGATTCAACTGTAGTATTATCCTTGAATTTCTTTTTATTGATTTTAGACATTATAATTCTATTTTTAATCTATTAAAATTAATATCTCTCTAAGATATAAATTCAAAATTAGAGGTCATTTAAAAAAGTTCATTAGACCAATACTAAAATACATATTTATATTGCGCTCTTATTATAGAGGGAAATATTGTCCAATTATTTCCTCGGTTGTGTACCAGAGCTTTTTTTGTATTTCCTTTTTGTATGTAATTTGTTTTGTTGGAGATGGTTTATTGTTCACAAAATACTTGCCACTCACATTAACCAATTTAGGGGAAGTAGAAGCATAGACTAAAGTTTTTGCTCCTTCGGAAAGCGATCCTCCACCACCTCCCATCGCTGCTCTTTGTAATTTAGTATCAATTACCCCCGGATGTAAGCAATTTACTGTAATTCCCGTGTTTTGCAATTTTTCAGCAAGAAAATATGTAAACATAATTAAACACGTTTTTGAGCGAGCGTACGCTTTTACACCAGTATAGCCTGTGTTAAATTGTAAGTTGTTGAAATCCATCTGATTGGAGTGAATCCGAGAAACAACATTCACAATTCTGCTTGAATTCACTTGTTTTAATAAATTCAATAAAAGATTTGTTAAAAGAAACGGAGCGACATAATTGATAGCAAAAGTTTGCTCCAATCCTTCCGTAGTAATTTTACGAGTTGAACTATATACTCCGGCATTATTGACTAACACATCCAATTTATCGTATCTTTTATAAAAATTATTAACCATCTCTTTAATCTGGGAAATGGAACCCAAATCACCTTGTACGCTGCTGATGTTATTGAGGTTTGTTATACTTCTTACCTTTTTAACAGTAGAGGTTGACCTATCCACATTCCTCCCATGTATAATCACATAATGTCCCGCTTTTGCGAGATCAATTGCTGTGTGAAGTCCTATTCCATCTGTTGATCCCGTAATTAAAATTGTTTTTTCTTTGAAAATAATTCTTCGACTCAGAATAGTATTTGAATTAAAAATAGAAGTATGAGTTTTAGAATCTTATAGATATAAATTATTGATGTTAAAATGTAAACTATTATGAGATAAAACATAAAGTGATAATTAAATTACAGGATAAAAGAGTAAATTTGCAGGAGGATTTATAATTTACGCGCTCTTAACCAGGGTTCCATAACAAGACTGTTAAATAATTTGATGTGATTTGGGTCTCTTGTATGTACGATTAAGTGATTTTCTTCGTTTTTTCCTATTATTGCAAATAAGAGTTCTTCACCATCTCTATTTAGCACATATCTATCCTTTTTATCGTACAACCGAATTGAAATATTATCTAGACTTTCAAATTCATCGAGTAGTTCTGCGTGTTCCTCGATACCAAGGTCTATAAAGCAGGAAATCTGAATGCTTATAGAGGCTCGAATTTCGTAAAGATAGAGGTCTTGTAAATCAATAATTGAAGGAACAGCAATCATGATGTTGTGAACAGAATCATTCAACATATTACGCATAGACTCGATAATTTCTTCACGCGATATCGCAAAATTTGTGTAATCGATTATCTTCGAACTTAAAGAAGTTGAACTATTTTCTCTAAGCTTTTGGTTTTCCCTTTCAAGCATTTCTAGATCTTGATCAACTTTAGTTAATTCTTCTTTGAGAATGGCTATGTTGTTCTCTAATTCCTCTATTTCTTTTTCCCTTGCAGTAAGCTGTTCCACTTCAACTTTGTTATCGTTCTTTGATTTTATCTCCTCTTCCTTTAATTCTAAGGTTTTTTCAAGCGTTTCGAGTTTAGTATTTTTTGCTTTAATTTGATCTTCGAGCATTTTTATTTGTTCGTTCTTTAATTCAAGAGAGTCTTTTATCGTTTGAATTTGATCTTGAAGAGTTTGAATTAACTTCTCTTTGGCAGTTATTTGTTCGCTTAAATCTTCCATTTTCAAAGACCCCGATGAATGCTTCTACTTAAAGTGGAAATAAAGAATTTTATTTTTTATCTTGAGACTATAGTTCTATAATTTATATATTATCTCTAATTTAAAAGTTAATGGTAAATTTTAATGATATCAATATTATTTCTATCAGATAGAGTAATAAAGCTATCTTCGATTCTTGAATATTTAGGCAAAATAACTTCTTGATCGACAATGCAATTAGTCAAGATACTATTTTCTCCTATATAGGCGTTGTCATATACAATAGTATTCTTCAGTATACACTTACTTTTTACTTTGCAATTCTTTCCTAAAATCACTTTTGGACCAATTATCGTTTGCTCTTCGATCTTTGAGCTCAATTCAACATGAATTGGATGGTTAATGCAAATAAGTTTACTAACAGGGCGATATCGCACTCCCTCGCGAAGATTACTAAAATTTATCGACAGAATATCCTCCATATAAGTTAAGTGGAAATTTCCAATGTCTTCAAGATTTTTCTCTTGTTTGAACACATCCAATCCGATCATAGAATTACTTTCCTTAATCGCTAACTTTATTGCATCTTGCAGTTCTCTTTCTCCCCTTGTTGATCTATCGAGGTTCTCCAAATACCTCTTAAATGATGGTGTAAAACCGTATATGGGCAATGAGTAAAAATCGGACATAATCTGTTCAGAGTTTGGTTTTTCGATGATATTATTTACTTTATAACAATTATTTTGTCCAAAGTCATTCAAGCTTATTTTTACATTTAGCATGACCCCTTGCAATTCGAGGATCTCTTGATTTCATTAAAGTTAGTATAATATCAGCCTCAAGGGATAACATTTTATCGTAAATATCACCTAAAACCTCTGATTTAATCAAAATGTCAGCCGCAGATATTATTAGTTGTGTATACTCAGCTCCGTCGTTTATTATATGTTCAAAACATAATAAGGTGGCATCTCCCATCCCTGTGGGTGTCTTTTGATACACAAATTCAGAGCAGATATTAGGGATCTTTTTTACAACATTTTTGATATCGTCTGCCTTATAGCCTACCAAAAAGCAGAAGTTTGAAAATCCTGCTTCTTCAAAATTATCGATTATGTGATTTATGATAGGTTTATTTTTAATTAAAATTAAGGGCTTAGGGACTCTATTTGAAAGAGTTTTTAAGCGTGTAGCCTTTCCCGCAGCTAAAATAATAACAATGGTGTTGCGTTTGTCTGAGGAGTTCAAGAGAGTTGTTCTCGTATTTATATTTAATCGTTAGACTTTTATTGAAAGTATATGTTTTTATTTAGAGACTCCTAATTAAAATATATGGAATCAAATGAGAATCTAAAACTATTATCTACAGAGATAGTTAAATTAATCGATTCGGAAATGGACGAGCATCCAAAAATCATATTAGGCGTAAATGTAGGTACATTAGATGGAACATTGTTGACAAGTAAAGTAAATAAAAAAATTGACTTATCCAAGTATGAAATCTCTGCAGCAAACAGTAGCATCCTCTTTCTATCGTCAAAGTTGTTAAAAGGTTCTCTAGATCAAAAGTTATCGTATAATTTGGTTACTGGAAAAGAGAAAGTTATCCTCTCGATTTTAACAGAAAATATTACTATGATCGCCTATTTAAAAAGGGAATTAGCGGAATTAGAAGGTTTAAACACATTCATTGTTAAGTTAAAAAAATTAGCTTTGAGAATTTCAGCATTTGTAGAGACATCTGACTTGCTGAAGGACGAGATCTTCGTTGCGTTAAAACGAGCGATTCCTAACGCAATTGTTATTGCGATTATAACCAAAGATGGACTCCCAATAAAGGTACAATCCTCAATGCAAGAGCCTATTTTTTCTGCTATGATTTCTGCTCTTTATAAAATCTCCGACATCCTTTTAGAAAAAACTGGATTAGAATATTCCGTAATAAACGGAGAACACGGTTCTATTATTATTCATGAACTAGACGAAAACCGAATTCTATGTGTTGCGGTTCCAGAGGCAGAAGAATCCAAGTTGGGCACGTATATTGCAAGAATAAAAACCCTTTTAGGATAATACTCAGCTTTTTTCGATCAAATTATGAACATTATCCGCTATTTTTAACGCTCCAAAAAACGATTCAGCAAAAGTCTTTGCCGAATATAAGATTGAACAAAGAGGTTCTTGTTTCAAGACTTCCTTAGAAGGAGTAGTTTTGTCGTGAATGTATTTTAAATCGTTTATTTGGCGGACTTGCTCTTTTGATATGGTTTTAGGAGCAAAAAAGACCAATTTTGTAATATAATCTTTTGGTATCGCGCACTTAATTATTTGAGAAATAACTTCCCAACTATCGATATTAAAGCTTTTTAAGTGAAGATCTAATAGGTTTAACCCCAGACTGCACTCAGAAGCCCTTATCGAACCAGGAACTCTAGGATTGACTTCCATTAGGTATGGATAATGATTGTTTAACACGAAGTCAAATCCATTAATTCCCTGTAAATTTAATTTTTTTGCAAGTTTTAGCGAAATTTCCTTAATTAACGGTTCATCTGACTTTATGAGCTCTGATGGAACAATGTTTCCACAGTATGTAAATTCTTTTGGTGGATTTACGAAATTTAGTCCAATTATCTGGCGATTAATAGAAACCACTTCGAATTCTTTACTGTTTCCTATAACTGTACAACTTACAGGGATTCCTTCAATATATTGTTGAGTTAGCCAATTTGAGGGTTCGAATTGATAAATTCGGAGTTTCTTTAGTAAATAAGTAAATTGTTCGCGGCTAGTAATTTTGTATACATTTATACCTCCAGCTCCTGTCTTTTTCTTTAATACAAAAGGAAATTGAAGTTTAGGATCTTCTAATAAAGTTGGATCAAAATCTTGGGTAATGGGAGTTTTGAAATTCTCTTTATTTAAAAAGCTGTAAATATTTAAGATGTTTCGGGCATTAGTTATTGAATCCAAACTATTATTGGCGTTTATGATTTTGGGATTTAATCTCTTAATCTCCTCATAAATCATTTTTCTTTCTTCTATATTATCATCTAGCCCGCTCCCAATTACAATATAATCCACATTTGGATATTCTCTAAGCATTTCAATAGCAAATTGTGCCAAATATAAGCTATAACTTGATTTCAATGAGTCATAACTTGCACCTAATCTTTTAACGACAATAATACTTTCCTTAACATATGGATAGAGATCCAAATCTCCAAAAAAATCCACCGCATACACATCATATCCAGAGGTTCTCAAAGAATAAGCGAGAGGACGAGTGTTAAATCCTACGACCAAAACGGATTTTGAATTACTTTCCATCAGTGATTATAGGATATTCAAGTTTAAAAGAAATAGCTTTATGATATAATTAGAGAATTCTCTTTAATTCTAAAATGAGCGAGTTCGGATTATAACGGTCGAATTTATAAACCTCAGCGTTTCCATATTCTCTAAAATTTTTCTTTATTAAATCAGCTGAATACGTGTGTACACCTAACGCTCTGGTTGCATAGCTTTTTTTAGGTTCTAGCACTATTATGTTGATCTTTTCTCTAGATAAAGACTTAGTCAATTCTTTTAACTCTTCAACTATTAGAATGTAATCAGATTCAATCTGAGCAACTAAATCGGGATACCTTGAAGATATATTTGCCCCACAGTCCGAACAGATAAAAATAATTGGGATAACATTTCGATTCTTTAACTTTTCAATCTTAACTAGTTCTTTACATTTCATTAGGGCCGCAGCCATAGGAGTATATGACTTACCTTCTAGGTTTTTGAGTTTTCCTATTGCTCTTTGAAAAGAAACTGTAGGTTGTTGAAGCACATGAGCATCTTTGCCACGGAATACTATGAGGGCAATTTTATCCTTTTTTCTGTATCCCTCTTTTTGCAACGAGAGAATCACATCGGTCATTTGTTTAATTACGTAATACATCGATGCAGAACTATCCAATACAAAAAACAATGCAAGTGGAGCTCGATATTCGTAAATTTTATCCATAATATCGTATTTATCGAAATGTATAGGATATTTAATCTCTGAACGATTATACACTTTATTTTTTAAATAATTTCTAATTGTTGCGTCTAACGCAATACTTTTTGGATGATTTATTGGAATTCTATAAGATATATACCTCCCTTTTTGAGAAGAAGATATCTTTACTCTGCGTCCGATTCCCCTCCCCCCAAAATCTGAAATTTTTCTATCTTTACGAATATTATCAAGAATTGAAGTCATTTTCTTCTCTATCTGATAAATAAACGGTTTTGCCTCGTTTGGTTTATCATAAAACAAGAGGTCTTCAATAACTTCTGGAATTTCCTTTACTTTCCAACCACCAGCGGGGTGAGATTGCCTTTTCTTGTTATCATGGTACTTAGGTTCAGGTAATTTCTGTTCTTTGGTTTCTGGTAGATCTACTTTCTCTGGATCGATAGATTGACGTTCAAATTTCTCTTGTGGCTCATCAGTTGATTTCATAGGACCTTCAGTTTCTGGATTTGGATGATATACATCAAGATTTTCGTATGCTTCTTGTATTTTTCCATACACTTCCATTATTTTTCCTTTAATTTCTTCCGGAGTTAATTCATAATGTAGGGATTTTATTCGATGTTCAAATACTAGATCCATTGCAACATTTAAATCTTCTCCCACAATAGTAGTACGACCATTCAATGCAGCATGGGCTCTAGCACATCTTATAAATGTAATATCTGCTCTTTGAGAATATATTTCTAATTCATTTACGATTTTAGAGACCAATTCGTACACAGATTGTGGGATTTTCACATCCTTTAATATTGTCCTAGCTTTAGCAATTTTAGACTTTAATTCACTTTGTTCTTGCTCATATCTTTTCACGAATTCTTTTGGATTATCGTTAAATTCAATTACCCGCTTCGTAATTTCTGCTCTTTTTTGCGAATCTCTTGGAGCAACAATTTTTACCTCTAACCCAAGACGGTCCGCTATTTGAGGGCGTAAATCACCCTCTTCGGGATTCATTGAACCCACCAATACGAATCTCGAGGGATGCATAACCGATATTCCTTCACGCTCTATTACATTAATGCCAGATGCAGCAGCGTCTAACAAGGTATCAACAATATGATCTTGAAGTAAATTTATTTCGTCTATGTATAAAATACCTCGATTTGCTTTAGCTAATAATCCTGGATGCAATTCAGATTTCCCTTCTGACAGAACCTTATCAATTGAAAGGCTTCCTACTACTGAATCTTCTGTAGCTCCAATTGGTAAGTTAATTATTTGCATTTCTCTTTGCTCTGTTTCAGTAATACCAGCCTCTAGTTTAACTCTACATTCTTGACACAAATCCTCCGTTGAAGAATTAGGGTCACAGGAAAAATTACAACCTTTGACAACGGTAATTTGTGGCATAACATCCACCAATGATCGTACGGCAGTAGATTTACCCGTCCCTTGATGCCCAGTTAGTAAAATACCTCCTATTTGAGGATTTATAACATTCAAGATGAGCCCTAATTTCATTTTAGGTTGACCCAAAATCGCGGTAAAAGGGAAGTTGATTTTTTTCATAATCAATATTTAGTTTTGAGCTATAAAAGTTAAGTAAACAACCTTTTATCCAAAAAAGGTAATCTTACATTAATATGTTTTTAATTTTTTAAAAATATTAAAAATAGGATTATTTTTATAAATTGGCTGAAAGAGATGCCAAATTAGGGTCTAAGGACTCAATAGCTTGATCCCAAGAAGATAAGACTTCTTGTATTTGTGGAATTATTATATTCCTCTCTTTATACTCTAAATAATCCATATATTCCTTGATATTTTCAATTTTAATGAATGTTTCAGCGATGTAATTTCGTATATCTTTCTTTTGACTCTCAAGAACCTCGCTTACTCTATGTGATTCACCTTTGCGTACTAAGGTTTTTAGATATTCCCCTGTACCCATTATTTTTGAATTAAGTTGAGTGATTCTATCTTGAACAAAATTTTGATAGGTTTCTAGTAGATTTTCTTTAGGGAAAAAATTAGTTACATCCACGACGAACTTTTGAGCTTGTTTGACAGCTTGCTCTTGATTTTCAAATCCTTGAAGCGTAAAATCAACTTCATGATAACTAGCTTGTATTCCTTGAGATACATCGTTTAACCTGAAGATCTTAAAGCCTGGATCGTGTTTTAATTTAATATCTGGGTCGCCTTTTCTATTAGGCAATTCAATTTGTCGTATAAGCCGCATTGGGTTGAAAACCATTGAGATGGCCAAGGGGTTATTTGTTTGATAGCTCAAGGTAGTCTTGATGTCGATGTGACTCATCATAACTTTAAATCCGGGATGAGAGTGCCACCAACCTACAACAAATTCTCCTTTTGAAAACGTTTCGTCGTCGATAATATATAACGCTTCGTAATCTTCATCATCCCACTTATATTTGTCGATTACTGCATTTTTATCCAACTTTTGGTGCATGATGGGGTGAGCTTGAGAAACAGTTACAATTTGATTTTTTTTTTTACCTTCATTTTTGCCCGTAAAAACACCACTTACCTCTAACCATTCGTCTCCGGGGATTCGTTGGTTTGCATATCTTACAGCTGCTGCAATAACGGTGAAATATACTTTTTTCGGAATTACAATGGACATTTTATATTCCTTTAGATTGTTTATAAAAATCTGATTAAATGACTAATACAAATTTTTGTATTTTAATTTTTATTAAATTCCATACACATAAGTGGCAAATCTTAATTTATTAGAAACAAAGGGTAATATTATTTATATTTATGAAATACCATATTCATAGTATAGAAGAATATTAAAGGTTGGACATAAAAATGGTTGAAACTGGTTTTGCACCCCTTACTTCGCAGTTAGGTATTCCAGGAACGAGCTATCGACTCCAATTAGGCCTAATTAACGAAAAATGGGCTTCAAGAATATTGAAAGGAAAAGATGTTATAGATTCTTATGTTTATAAAGATGAAGATACAACAGGTGGCTTTCCCAATCAAAATCTCATAGTGGGATGGGTATTAAGAACTGTCGCAATTCCTAATATAAATCCCCATCAAGTAATGAAAACAACGCAAGCGCTAGTAAAACAAGCCATCGATAAGAAACAACAGCGCTCGGTTAAAGCCCCTATAATGGAAACTAAGGAAATTCAATTAGAGAAAGTGCCCCAATCAGAATTAAAGAGACCAAAAACTTCTGGTTGGGTAGTAGATAAGGCTCAGGAACCCAAACGAGTCTCAGAAGAAGATACGCGTAAAGCATTTCAGCAAACCCTTCAATTTAGGAAAGAACAAGAAGCTCAAACCCCAACAATAAAACGTGATTTACCCTCGATTCCTTCAGGGGATACCCCACAGGTTACTTCTGGTCGTGGAGCTGAAAGCTCACTGTTTTGCCCACATTGTGGAAAAGACTTAAGCTGGAAATTCTGTCCTTACTGTGGGAAACCACTACCCCATTAATCATTGATGTTTAACGCATTAAAGACAAAAAAAGTAAGTTACCTTCCCTCGAAAGACCTCTTATATTTAAAATCGGGATAAGAGAATCGTACTAAGTCCTTTTTTATTTTTTACTCCAATTTCGAGATTATCTCGCAAAGTATAGCGAAAGGAACTAAGGAATTTAATTAAAATAAAAGAGAATCTTTATTTTACTTAAAACGTAAAATGTTGTTAGGAAGTTATTTCTTAAATTACATTGATAGTTTAGTTGCGAAATAATGAGCAAGTTAAAATCAAATCCTGGAGATAATTCGGTCGTAATTATTAAGCCAAAAGCATATTACAATATGCTTGTACATGTGTTACGTTTTGGCAGTAAAACAAAATCTAGAAGAACATATAAGGAAGTAATGGGTGTATTAATAGGACATTTAAAGGATGGTCCTCAAACTATAAAAGATCTTATCATCGAAGAGGCAGTACCTATATCGCACGGAGGCTCTATTGAAGTTTCATTTGCTCCTGAAGATTATGCTTCATTTGCACTTGTAGACGAACAATACGCTGAAAAAAATTGGTTTAGCGTGGGTTGGTATCATTCGCATCCAAATCTGGGAATTTTTTTTAGTACTACGGATGTTATTAATCAAGTTGGATGGCAAACTCCTAATCCGAGCGCTATTGGTATCGTATTCGACCATACATATTTAGAAAACCAAGATGATATGGGATTTAGAACTTTTCGTTTAGAAAATCCCGATAAGGGTGCAAGTTCAAACTATTATGAAGTGAAGACTATTGTGGAACCTCCTGATAGTCTTGATTATTACTTTAAGCTTATAGAATTGGTAAAGTCAGTTCACACTAAGGAGCCCCCTATCAAGGAAATTAATGAATCTCCAGATTTATTTTCAGACATAGAAGATATCTCTAAAAATCAATTACTAATTGAAGCGGTTGAGCTAGACAGTAAAGAAATTCTTGGCTCACTTAAAAGTAGTATTTCTAAGTTAATCGATATTTCAATTGAACCAGTAATTCATGAACTAAATAGATGGATAGTTAATTTTTCAAAAACACAAGAAGTCTTTTCTCTAAATACATCACGCGATCTAATAGACTTAAAGCAAATTGTAAGTAACGGATTAAAAGAAACTCAGAAGTTTTTAAAAATTAATTTAAAAGATAAAATAAATGGTTTAGAATATGATATTAATGATAAGTTCGATGTTATTAGCGATGATTTAGTTCACCTAAAAGAACAACTCCAAAAATATACTGAATCCATAAAAATAAATTTACAAAATCTAACTATAGACACTATCAATAATCCCACAAACGCTATCACCACCGAAATTAACCTTGTTTTTGACGATATGAATAACATTCTAAATGCAATAAATTCCTTTTCTCAAGAAATTAACTTCATTATTGACAAGGAAAGAAAACTCCAAAATCAACATATAGAGAATCAGAATAAAATTGAAGAAAATTTCCAATCAACTCTTTTAGTGTTAACTAATGAAGTAGACAAAGCATTATCAAATTATAATAGTAAATTTCTTGCTCAATTTGGTTCATTATCTAAGTTAAAATCGGAATACCTTCAGGTAATAGAAGAGATTGAGAAAGCAAAAGAAAAATTTACGAAGGAAATAAACGATAATAGATCAGAAATGAAAAATCTGAGGACTAAAATAAAAAAGTTGGAAAGTGATAACCAAGCTTTACAAAAGAAAATTAAGAAACTAGAAAAAATGGGTGAATAAATTCTATTGAACAATAATTCCAAGAACAAAGAGGTATTTCTAGCGAAAGAACCGTTAAGAAATATGATTGTTCATTTGTTTAGATTTATAGACGATAAATTCCGTGAGTTTTCCCCTGTAATGGGATTATGCCTAGGCAACATACGAAATGATCAGCTACGAATTACACGAGCAATTCCCATTAAGCATGGAAGTTCTTTAGACGAGCCGTTTTCTTCAAAGGACACAGAAATATTTAGAAACTTACAAAGTAAATTCGAATCTGAAGGTACTGAAATTATTGGATGGTATCGATCCCATCCTAACGAAGGCGTTGAACTAAAGGAGTCTGATTTTGTAAATCAAGCTTACTTTCAAAGATCGTATAATAAAAAAGCTGTCTGTCTTATTTTTGATCACGCTTTATTTGATTATAACAAAAATTTTGGTTTTTCCATTTACAGAATAAACGATCTAGAGCATATAAATAAACTTTCAACTTTATCATTTGAAATTGAAACTCCTAATTCCTTGGAATTCTTTAGTTGGGTAAAAAAATTTGTAGAAGATTTTCATAAGAAATCACCGTTGTTAATTAAAGAAGTATCTGAAATTCTTCCCTCAGAAATGAAGGATCTCCAAGAGATTCCCGGAACTGTAGGCGTTAAGAGCTCTGAAAGCGAGTACATCGATATAAATGTTGGAAAGTTTCAAGAAAATTTCAATGAATGTTTGGAATTATTTACTAATCGCTTTAACGCAATATTGCAAAACCAGATTAAAAATTTTATAGATGTAAATAGTAATAATATCATAAAAAATAATGAAGTTTTATCTAACTACATTTCTCAGTTAAAAGATTCTTCGTTTTATGGTTTTCCAAAATTAACTGTATGGTTTGAAGACCAAATATCAGATTCAATTCTTTCTTTAGAGGACTTAACATATAGAATCGTCGAAGAAAAAGTGAATTCTTTCAAAGATTTTAAGTCATTCGAAACTAATTTCGAGAAAGGTATTTACGATTTTATTTCAGAGCAGTTTAATCAAAATATTAAGTCGGCCATCGAAAAGATAAACGATAAATTAAAGGGAATTGATACAATTCTCAAAGCAATTTCTGAGGAGAGAGCCACACTAAATGAAAACTTAAAAACTACAAGAGGAAACATTGAAGAACAACTTGCAAGTTTAGAAATTAGCACACGTACCTTAAGTGAAAGACTAAATGATATAAAACAAAATACTTCAAACGAAATTCTTGTTAAATTTGCGGATTTAGAAAATAATATCAATCAAATTGAAACGGAATTTCGAAATTTTGATGATTCACTTACGAAATTGAAAAAAATAACAAAAGAATTTAAAAAAATCTAAGATTGAAACGATTTTTATTCATTATTACTTATTTATTGTAAACGAGAATGTCTTAGAAAAATTTTAAACTTGAAACCATTGAGATATGGAGTTTATATTTGGGAATATTGGTATTTAATCGTTTTAACTGATTTCTTTTGGCAATATTGTTTAGAATGCGCCCAATTTTGTCAACTTTTATATCAATTCCGTACACATCGTTAAGTACAGAATTAATTTTATAAGAAGAGAGAATTACCACTTCGGAAATATTTTTTTCACACAGTAATTCAATTGCTTGTTTGATAAGTTTGATTAATGTTTCTTTGTCAGTATTTTGACTTTGCATTCTATAAATAAAAATTACTTTTTTCTATTTAAACCTTATAATCCAAAATATATAAAAATTACTACAATTAATCCAAATAATATGAAACTTCGTAGTATTACTCATAATAGGATTCCCATTAATTACTTCTCAAGATAGCTTGCTAATCGTTTCACAATAATAGTGAACTGATGGAGAATCGAGAATTCTCGAGGGAAAATTAACTTAATAGTATAAATATAATTCCCGATCTTCGAAAATGTTATATTATTATTCTACATAATTTATTTTAATTTATTTTTAATATATTCACAATTAAATTCTTTAATATTTCATCGATAGGGTTATTTATTATGGCTAAAAAAACATCAAAATCACCTGAAAATTCAAAGTCAAAAGAAAAAAAAGAATCTGTTAAAAAAAACATTACAAAAAAAGAATCTAAATCTTTAGGTCAAAAAATTACGGACAAAATGAATAGTATAAGTTACGATATTAAGCATCGGTTCAAAGAGTTTAGAGATTATGTCGTATCTGAAGAAATTGTATTAGAGGGGCAAGAACCCCCAAAATACTACTCTTTTAGCAAAAAATTCTATGGTATTTATTTCCTTTTCGTTGGATACTCATTTTTGTTGATTTTAGCCATTAACGATCCGAATAATCTAATTATTGGAATTCTAACCTTTGGATATCCATTTATCTTAGGCAACACTGTGTTTACTTTTCTATTTATCTTGTCTTTACTTGTTAACATTGATAAATTTAGAATAT
>JAHPYY010000012.1 GCA_019058515.1 Promethearchaeota archaeon | reverse complement strand
CAATATCAAAGCAACAATTAGAACCTATTCCTGCAAAAATACGAGAAGAAATTACGAATTTATATAAAAATGAAAATTTGGAGGTGCTTAACTAATGCCAAAAGCAAAATCTAAGAAAAACAAATCCCAATCCAAGAATAAGGAATTCAAGTTAAAGTTTGGGAAAAGCAAGGTACTAAAAACCTTAGTAGAAACTTTAGCAGCGACTATTGACGAGACGAATTTTGAAGTTACACCGGAAGCTTTCAAAGTTCGAGCAATGGATCCATCAAAAATTTGTATCCTGGAGGCAACAATAAAAAAAGAATTTTTTGATGAGTTTCATTGTCCTGTAAATTGCAAAATCGGATTAAACTTAGATGACTTCGAGAAAATTCTAAAACGCAGCAATTCTGACGAGTCAATATATCTGGAGTTCAAGGAAGAAGAGCAAAAACTCATAATTCAGATGAAAAACCAAACTAAGAAGACGAGAACCTTCAAGCTGACGTGCTTAGATATCGATACCGAAGATATTTCAATGGAGAACTTAAGGAATATAGTTTACACTACATCCTGGTCAATCCATCCTGATTTTTTTATTGAGGCAATAAAGGATGGTGAAATTTACTCGGAGATTCTAAATTTCCTTTCAATCGAACATGTAGGGTTAAAATTCAGTTCTTCAGGCACTATCGGAGAAATGGAATATTTTCTAGATTTAGAGGATTTAGACGAAGACGATTTAGTAGATTCCGAATCGGGAATGTATTCCAATGTCTTTCTTAAGTCGCTAATGAAGATTGGACCGATTATATCAGAGATGACCATGAGCTTGAAAACGGAGCGTCCTCTTAAGTTTGAGTTTAAATTGCATGAAGGAGCAGAATTAGAATATTATCTTGCACCCAGGGTCGATAGAGAAGAGAATTCTGATGACGATGAATCTCTTGAGGAATTAGAGGTAGAATAACGATGACTGCGATTACAAAAGATTCCTTAGCATTAGAATTGACTGAGGTACAGAATATCATCAAGAACCGCAAAAACGAGGCTTTAAATCTTAATATTATCGAAAAAGTCAGAGAAATCGCTTATACATTGGGAACATATTCCGATTACGGAGGAGGAGAATATCACTATCACGAAAAAGGATTAACTATTGGATATTACAGTTATCATAGTTCGATTAAGGTTGATCTAGGACATGGAGAGAGAGATGTCTTTAAAGCAAATATAGAATATTCTGCAAAACCAAAAATTAATCTTTATATTCCTGGAAAGTGGACAAAAAGAATAAAAGAACTATACGAACAAACTCTACAAGTAAAGAAAGATGTAAACCTTGCCGATTTAAAAGAGAATATCCGTAAATTATGTGAGAAATGGGATATCCAACCTTTATGGAAAAACAATAAAAAATGTCCTAATTGTGGTAAGGAAGCAGATCCAAAGATTACATGTAATGAATTTGGGTATTCTTACTGTTCAGATGCGTGTGCCAAAGAATATGTCAATGCAAATTTCAAAGAAGAATAAATTCTAAACAAATTTTTTTTTAAAATTTAATTCGTATCGGATTGTACGGTTTTTAGAATATCGTTTCGATATTCTGACCGAATTATGATTGCCGAATCAGAAACAATGGTGAGTAGTATAACCGAATCAAATAATGGTCGGAAGAGTAATCAAGATAAGATTATTGATGCATTAAAGAAAGCGAAAAAGGCTCTCTCCACATCAGATTTAGCAGCAGCAGCAGGTATTGATGTAAAAAATATTGGTCGTTATTTATCCAAAATGGAAAAAGAAAAATTGATTGAAAGAACTACAGTTCAAGAAGGTAAAAAGCGATCAATTTTTGTAAGTTTGATTACGACTCGTAAAAAAACCGATGTAGAATCTACGACTCGCAAAACAGAAACAAAGATACCTTCTACTGGTGAATCCTCAGCAAAGAAAGAAAATAATCAATCCCACCCAATTACGACTCGTAAAGAAGAACTAAATATTGAATCTACGACTCGTAGAGAGGAAGGGAATGTCGAATCTACACAGAACCTTGATACTAACCAAAACAAATCCATTCAAATTACGACTCGTAATCACGACCCGTATCCTCCTACGACTCGTAATACTCGATATGCAACTATTCCATTAGACAGCAATAAAGTAAAACAACGAGAACAAGAATCAATCAATTACATTAATAATATTCCAAGAGAACTTTTTTCTTTTGGTAAAATCGTTCCTCTCGATGTAAAGCAGAAAATTACAATCGAGGTTTTCAATCACATAAAGAATCTCAAAAAAGGGATTAAATATTACTTGAATGCTTGGGAAGGTCGGTATAATCGTTATAAGAAAGAAAAACCCAATAATCCCCTAATTGACGAATACCAGGATATGCAAAAAACTTTAGAATTTCTTAAAGACATTCAAAAAGATAGGGAGGCGATCAGAGATTCAATCGGCAAAAACTAAGAAGATCACGAAAGGAACAGGGGAGTGGGTTTCTTCGGAAGTTAATGCGATCTACGGATGCCCAAATGACTGTGCCTATTGCTACGCACGACTCAACGCTGAACGATTTTACCGGGTTTTCCCAAAAGAGAAACAAGAGAAGATGAAAAGGGAGAATCCTTCTAAATATAATAAAATTATGGAAAGGAATCGGAATTGCATGATTGAATCGTGGGAGCAATGGAAACCTAATTATAAAGCGATCAATAAAGGATATGGCAAAAGAAAAGGTATGGTAATGTTTCCTACTTCTCACGATATTACAACTGAAACATTAGAATATTGTATAATCGTACTTCGGAAATTATTATCCCCTGGAAATAGAGTTTTAATCGTTTCTAAACCTGATCCCTATTGTATTAAACTTCTAACGCTTAAATTGGAGGAATATAAGAATCAAATCCTTTTCAGATTTACGATTACCAGTATGGACAATAAGCAATTAGAGAAATGGGAACCCAACGCTCCAAGCTTAAAAGACAGACTTTTTGCTCTCAAATATGTTTTTCAAAAAGGGTTTGAAACAAGTGTAAATATTGGTCCTTTTTTAGATAAAAATCCTTACAATCTAATTTGTTTAGTATCTCCTTACATTACAGAAACCATTTGGATTGAACCGTTAAATTACTTTAAAACTGATTTTAATTCCTGGTCCAATATCCAAAAGGTTGTAAACAACATCAAGAAATTACCAATTAAAATTAAAGAGAAAATTCGCATCAAGGATTCAATCATAAACCAGTATAAGCGACATGGTATGGAGGTAACCTTGTTTGATTGAATTTAATAAGTGTTATTTTATTGATTGCTTAGATCCTAAGCTTGGTTTACCAAAATTAGCAGATTTGGTTGAGTCTGGGAAGATGGAAAAAATTGGCTTAGGATTTCCCGATTATCCTTGGGGTGTTGGATGCGATAAGAAGCTTCAGAAAGGAAGAATGTATCATGGTAGGATGTTAGATAAAAAAGAAAATAAAGTGTATTTTAACGATCAAATCGATCTTGAATGGCACTTAGAATGGTTTGAATTACTTCGTATAGTAACGGAAAGAACTATCCTAGTTGGGCCTGATAATATCGAGAGTAGAACCTGGTGGTTTAGAAATACTAAACCTTCAGGAGAAATTATGTTGTTTCACCCGAATGGGCATTCAAGTACAAAAGTAGCTCATCATCATCATTTTTCCGGTTATTTATGTTACGGTAAATTTCCTAAGAGATTAACTACTGATGCAATCGAATATACTATTCCTTGGGGTTTTCTTTCGAAAGAGAAACAGATTATTCACCCTACGCCAAAAGGGACAGAGATCCCATTACGGTTATATATAGAACTACAACCAAAAAGCGTCATTGATCCTTTTTCTGGATCTGGCAGCTATTGTTATGCTGCTCATTTATTAGGAATTCCCTGGATTGGGTACGAAATTGAACCTGTGTATAAAAAAGATTTTAGATATCGATTTTCTCAAAAAACGCTTGGGAAATTTTCTTATGTTATAAAACGGGCAAAAAAGAAGGAGGAACAGCGTGTTAAAGCGAAAGAGTTTAAAAAAACACTCGATAAAATGTATCCTCAAACTAAATTAGTTAAATTTACGGAGGCTTGAAAAAGAATGGTTGCAATACTTCAATATATCCATGAACTAAGACATATTGTTAATAAGTTAAGAGAAATACAAGATTTAACGATTAACGATTTAAGAATAATAGAATTAATAGCACAAGCTATTGACGATTTTAAAGATTGTTTAAATTACAATGAAACTGAGAAATTTGGGGAACATCTTAACATTGTTAAAAGTTTACTTACATCTTTTAGAACTTCCTTATTTGAAAAGGAGTTAGACCGGATAAAACACTCTGATTACGAGGACAAATACCCTTTACCATTGATACAACAAAAGATTCTAGATTATTTAGAAAGCCATAAACAAGTTTATCCACAAGATTTAGTCCAGATTCTTGAGGGAGTTAATCCAGATCCTTATACTTTAACTTATGCGAAGATACGAACTCATTTAGATTGCTTAGTAGAAATAGGAAGGGTTGAGTTTTTTCACTCAACATATAACTTTGGAGGGGTTAAAAAGTTAGTAAGGTTGAAAAATGGAGGTTTTTCGGCAATTGAATAACTTTACAAACACCCAATTAAAAGAATGGTGCAAATTTTACCGGAGATTACGGTCTCTTGGAATAAACGGGTTGAAACAAGAATCCTTTGTTAATAAATTAAAGGAAATGCTTATACCAAGGTATTTCGAGTTTGGTTATAAACAAAAACCAGAAAAAGTTCTAATAGCAGATAAAATAATCATTGCAGATGTTAGACAGAATCCCTATGTGAAACCAGATTTTAGACCTAATGATTTAGAAAAATTAGCAGCTGAGAATAACTGGGAATATCGTAAGTATAAGCATTTAGGAGAGCCTTTTTATAAAAAACACCTGGAACAAAAAGATATAAAATCCGCAGCCAGAGAAATCGTTAATTACTTAAATACAGATAAAAACGCAATAAAAGATTTTAATCAGTTATATAGTCAATTTAATCTTCCGAATATAGTTTGTATTATCTGTTATTGTAATAAAGGATTTTGCCATAGATTCTTGATTACTGAGAAATTGAAAAGGAAAAAGAAACTTGAATTGAGATTTTCTACTTCTGATTTATCCTATCTTGAAAAACAATATTTGGAGGTTGGGAATTAAATGAAATGGAAATTATTCGAAGAGAAAATGGTCGAATCAATCGAAAAAACCTCAAAATCCACTTTATGGAGACATGACGAGCTGGTTATCCGAAATATTTTAAACTTCTTATATTTAGCGTGTTTAAATGATAAAGATTGTACTGTAAGGAAAACAATTTCGAGAATTGAAGGCAAATTAAACGAGGTCATAAAAGAGAAGTGTAAGAACGCTTTTAAGCTCATTAATGAGAAGCAATGTAAATTGAGTGAAAAGTCGTCTGAACTCTTTGAAAATCTTGCAATCTCTGATTTATGCGATGGTAATTGTATTCATTGTCCTTACAAGAAAGAGGAGAAGATTGATGATTAAGGAATATTTTGCGATTTTATTGTCGATTAAACCAAGGTTTGTAGAACAAATTTTCTCCAAGAAAAAAACTTACGAATTCAGAAAGCAGCTATGGAAAAACTGTCGTAATCTTGAGTTAAGTGACATTAAGATTTACATTTATTCTACATCTCCAGTAAAGAAGATTGTAGGATATTTTAAATCCCTATGGATCTATGAAACCGATCCTCACACATTATGGGAAAAATGTAGAATTGGTGCTGGAATAGATTGGTTCGAGTTTAGAGAATATTTTAAAGATTATGAAAAAGGTTTTGCTATTTGGATAAAAAATTTGAATAAGTTTGTTGAACCAATTTCTCCTTTTTGTATTTTTTCTGAATTTCACGCTCCAATGAACTTTATTTATATTAGAAACAAGACAGTTCTACAATATTTAGAAAAGAGAGAGGTAGAAGGAAAAAATGTATAGTTTAAGCAGCAAAATCTCTGATTTTAGCAAAGAAAATGTTCAAGAAGTATTTGAATACGATAACAATTTACTTTGGTCCGAATCTCATTTTTATGACGAAATTGATGAGTCCAGGAGAAAGATTTTAGGATTATTTCTAGAGATAAAACAAGCGAATGGAAGCTGGAAATTTATGGATAATGTAGTACCTTCGCTTTTCAAGGAATTACACGAGATTCTTGAAGAAACTTTAGCAATTATCAAGAGAAATATCGAAAATATTCATTATAATATCTGGATTGATGATAGTTTATGGGATTACCCTTCTAATTATAAAATACAACAAAACGAAGAATCTCAGTATTATTACCTTTTAGAGTATCTTATCTCGAAGCTAAAGAAAGATTTTATCGATAAAAAACCATTATCGCATCATTTCTCTCACGCATCATATTCAAAAAAATTAAGAAAGATAAAGATCCGGACATTAAATGTCTTTTATTATTTCCATGAAATTAGCATTCAGAAGTGTAAAAATAAAGCCAAACAGATATTTATCAATAAATTACTCGCAAGATTAGGGGAGTTAAGTTTACCATATTTAGCTCATAAGGATTTCTTTCTTCACGATTTGGATTTAGGATTTTGTAAGGATAAACTCAAAGAGCTTTTTAAATTAGATATTGGGAACGAAGAATATAAAATCGGTTTAGAACCTTTATGGAAAGAAGAAGAAGAAACCAATTACTTTCTTCATGTATTTAATCATGTCGATAACGATCTTTTCTTACTATCAAATAATAGGTCTTTATCTCAAGCGATTAGAGATTCAGGAGAATTTGAACTTTTCCTGGAATGGTTTAATGAGGAATCAATTCGAGAAGCAATTATTAAGTTTTTTTACAATAGATTATACTACAGATATTTAGAAAAGGAAACGCTCACACCCGAAGACTTAAAATCCGCAAAAAACGCTATAACAGCTAAACAAAACGAGATTTACGAGTCATTTGGAGTAAAATATTCTCTTGCTGAAATTACCAAAGTGTTTCGAGATTATCAAATATTTCTGATAGACAATTCAGAAGAAGATTATAAAGCTCATAGCTACCAAATTTTAAACTCAATATTTCCTCAAATTGAAGAAGAGACAGAGCACCAGGATAACACTCAAAATGAAGATTTAGAACCAAATGAAATTTTAGTAATAGATCTTGAAACTACAGGTACAAATTATTTATTTGATTCGATTATTGAAATCGGGATTTGCAAACTAAATTTAATAACTGGAGAAATCGAACCGGTTTTCAATCAAATTTGTCGAGAATACGATAAAAAAATTGATTATAATGCTTGGATATTCGATCATTCTGATTTGGATTATAATATCATATATAACGCTCCAAATTTTAACGAATTACGCAAAAAAATCCAGCATCTATTAAATACATATTATATAACCAGTTATAATCAATCATTTGATTTTAATTTTCTAGAATCCAGGGGTTTGAAAATTCGAAAACGGTTTTGGGATCCATCGAAAGATTGTAAATATCGAATGCAAATTCCTTGGTACGAAGACGACTTTAAGATTCCTTCAGTTGAAGAATCGTACCTTTTTCTCTTTCCTGATTCAGATATTAAGGTAAAGCATCGAGCATTGGACGATGCGATAATTGAAGCTAAAATTATTTTTGAAATTAATAAATTAGAAAAAAAAGAGGTAAATGAGTAGGAATGAGCGATATTAATTCGTTAATGAGGGAACGAAGCATTTTGACGGAAGAATGGGAGCAAATAGAGGATAGAATTGAAGACTTGAGAGACGAACAACAGAAAATAGAAGAAAGAATTGAAGATATAGATAAATTATTGAAAATATCAGAAAAAATAGAAATTTTGTTGGAGAGTTAAGAAGGAATGAGCGAAGAGAGAAAATTACTTGAGACATTAAAGCAAATGTGTAGAGAAGACGAGGAAAGCAATCAGAGTATTATCTTTCTTGAAGGATTGTTAAAGCGGATAGAGATGCTCGAAAACGATAAAGAAACGCTAATAAACGAAATGTCTGAGAGATTGGCTAATAAAGACATAGAAATCAACAACAACAAAATTAAAGTAGAAAAGTTAGAGCAACGCCTCGATTTATGGACAAAAGAACATGAATTTAATACGCAACATAACGAGAGAAGATACATTGAGGGATTACTTAAGGACAATAAAAATATAAGATCGGTGCTCCAAGAAAACAATAGTTTCTTAGATTCCTTAGCGTCTTATTTCGCTCGTAAAGGAGAAAAGGATATTACATTAGATATCCGAACGCATCTAACACGCATGAGGGAATTGGAAAAAGAAGTTAACTCGAAAAATAAAAACAGAAATATACTTCAGTGGCAAAACGAAACATTAAACCGATTAAAAGAATTGGGTGGCGAGAAATCGGGAGAGAGTGAAAGAGACAGTTGCTCCCACGACCCCTCAATTGAGGTGAACGAGGAGGATGAGTCCACGACCCTCTTAACCGACTCGACCCCGCCCGAGATTATATTTACATGGAAAGAAGTTTGTGAAGAAGTAATGAATCGTGTTAAAGAAGCTAAGAACGAACAGATTACGGAGTTTCTCAAAGACTTGGATTGGACTATTATTTTAAATAAATGTGTAGAAGCTACTCATTGCCTAACTATTGAATTGGATTTATTAAAGGAAAAAATCTTGAAACCGTTACAAAAGAAGTGGAAGAGGCGATCCAAGTGAAGCTTATGGAAGAATTGAAGGAATATTTTAGGAAAAAAGCGGAGGAGCTGGAATGAGTGAAAACGATCTCATATGGAAAATAGTAGATAGATGGTTTTTGACGGGATTACTCATTGGAGGATTAATTGTATTTGGAATTATGATATCAATAATGATAATATTAAGGTGTTAAGGGGAAATGAGCGAAGAGATTATTGTATCTATAATGAAGATCAAGGAAAGGATAGAGAAGCTAGAAAAGTTTAGAGAAGAGAATAAAACAACTGGAGCAAGTATTAATGATGTATATGCAAATACCGAACGAATAAATGGATTAGAGCAATGCCTTGATAAGCTTCCTTTACAATTTATAATGGGAAGATTAGAGGATTTCAAGAATATAGAACCAGTGTTCCGAAAGTTGCCAAAACTTATAACTTTAATTTTAAATAGAGAACATCAAATTAGCCATAATGATAATACATGGTTTAGCGATGGAATTTATACTAATAAATTAGCTGCGTTAAGAAATGATATATCAAGGAAATTGGAACAACCTAACGACCAAAAAGAACGCCTTAATTACATAGAAAAAGAGCATAGAGACGAATTAGGGAGACATGTTGATTTACTTACTGAATATCAAGAGAAAATAGAAAATCTAGAGTCAATAATTCGTGATACGCAATCAGCTTTGTCAGAGTACGCAGATAAAACGATTAATGCGGATGAGTTTATAACAATAATTAAACAGTTAAGAGATGGGATATCAGTAGTTGACGACTCGAAGGAGAAGGAAAGTGCGATGATTACCGTCATGCCTCCTTCCGCTGACCCAAAACCACACAAAGAGCAAATGGTCTCTCTTAAGACTATAATTAAACTTCAAGAATATGGAGAACTTGTACCGAGACATATTCATCTCAAAGAATTAAAAAAGCTGGTGAAAAAATTCCAAGATTCAATTAAACAATGGTTAAGCGATGATATTCTTGAAGAAACGGGAAGAGATCCTCAAATTGATTATTGGATTAGGGAACAAGAGAAATGGGAACAAATTAAAAAAGAATTGGAAGAGGATGAGGAATAATGCCATCTAAAAAAATAATTCGACCTAAATTTGAATTTAGTCATGAAATTGAAGAAAATGCGTGGGAATTTGGAGTTGAAGAATACATTATCCCTTCTCTCAAAGAAGAGATGAAGGATGCAAGAAAAGGTAAGAGAAGTAAAGAAATTAAGTATCTTTATGGATGTCCTTATTGTAGTTTTAAAAGTGAATTCTTTTCTTGCGTTGATTTACATATTGTTTATTCAAAAAGCTGCTACAAACGCTCTAAAGTTCAACCATGTTATCCAATTAATCTTTGTAAAAAGGTGAAAGCTTGACTGAATGCGATAACAAATGTAATAATGAAGTAAATTTATGCCAAACATGTTATTTCTTTAGGCCTGTAGTGTTTGAATACGAAAATGAATATTGGGATGAAGACTTAGGAGTCTTTACGCTGTGGGTATGGAGTGGATATTGTCTTAACAAATCAATGCCAAATGAATTTCCTGCATTTTACCACAAAACAAAATCAAATAAGAAATGTGAATGGTACATCAAAGAAGATGAATATGAAATCCTTGCTAAGAAATTTCAAAACCAAGAGTTAACTTACGAGAAATTCAAGTTTGAATTAGACATAATTAGAAAGGAAAAAGAGGAGGCAATAGAGGCAAGTGGCTGAATGGAGAAATAAAGACAGATATGCTTCTCAGTGGGAGCAGCTATTTTCGGAAACGATTAAGGAATTCATGGGGTTTTTAAATTGGTATTATTCCGATTGCGAAAAGCATAAGAAGATAGTAGACGAAAAAATAAAGAATTTTATAAAAGAACTCAAGGAGGATGATGGTATTGGAAACATTATTTCCTGAAAATACAATTAAATTTTATAGAGCTAATGGGAGGTATGGATTCCTTTCGAATCTTTATAAAAAGGAATTAGAATTCGTGGGAAGGATATTTCCTACTGCAGAACACGCATTTCAATTTGGCAAATTCAAGGACGAAAAAGCAAGAGAATGGGCAATGAAAGCTCCGAAACCACATTTACTTTCTATTTTAGCACACGGGTTGTTTTCATGGGATATGACAAAAGATTGGAAAAAAAATAGAGTAGCTCACATGTTCGAAGTTCTTAAAGCTAAATTTTCAGATCCAGAATTAAAAATTAAATTACTTGGAACTGGTTCAGCTGAATTAATTGAGAATTCAAAAAGCGATGCTTTTTGGGGAATCGGAAAAAAAGGTAAAGGAAAAAACATGCTTGGAAAATTGTTAATGCAGGTTAGAGCTATTATACAGGATAATGAAAATAAACCACAAT
>JAHPYY010000133.1 GCA_019058515.1 Promethearchaeota archaeon | reverse complement strand
TAGCTGCAGCCGAAGCAGAAATTGAAACCACAGGAAACATGATAAGAAGTGCATCTCAACCCGCTATTTACACGGGAGGGGGAGCAATTCTTTCCGGAGCGTTCAACGAAATGGATGCATTAAGCAGATTACTTTACGCCCCCGTATTTTCCACAATCTCAGGAAAGGGGATTATGGATTCGGAAAACGACATGTATTTTGGAACGATTGGGCTATTTGGCGAAAAACCAAATCATAAATTCGTTAGAAGGAGAGCCGATCTGTTAATTGTAGTGGGAAATCGGCTCACAGAAGACGATACCGCTAATTTTAAAGTCCCCACAGGAAAAACAAAAGTAATACAGATTGATATTGATCCCGGAGAAATTGGGCTATCTTACGAAGTATACGGAGTTGTAGGAGACCCAAAATCGACAATTTCTCGCCTGATTGACTTTCTTCAAACTCGAGGGATTCACACACAAAATGATGTAAATGGGATTATAACCCAGCGTATAGCAAACATTCGCGAGTTACGACAAGATCACGACGAGTACAGAAATTCTGATAGAACCCTGTGGATAACAGCTGCCCCCATTAAACCGCAAAGTGTCTTGAAGGCCATTTCCGAAAATTGGAGTAAACACGATTACTTAGTTACCGATGCTAGCTCCAGTTCGAGATGGATTGGGGCCTATTTTCCCGTAAAAAGCGTTGGCAGAAAAATTATAACTCCTCGGGGTGTGGGTCCAACGGGGTTTGGTGTGGGGGCATTAATTGGAACCCGTGTAGCCGCTAACCTTTTAAATTACGATAACAAAAAAATTAAAACTGTCCTCTTTACTGGCGACGGAGGATTAATGAACGGGGGTATCAACGAGTTTGAAACAATTAATAAGTTAGATTTAGATTGCACAATTGTAGTAATAAACAATTCTGCTTTGGGTTTTGTGAAGTTTGGGCAGGCAATGCTATATAAAAAGCAGTTTTACGATACTGATCGTCCAAATACTAATTTTGCCTTGATAGTTGAGGTATTTGGAGGAAATGGTTACAGGGTTGAAAGGTTAAGCCAATTAGCACCTACTGTCTCTGAGGTCATAAATTCTGAAGGATTTAACTTAGTAGATGTTGTAATAGATCCAATAGAGTTTTTGCCACCAAATTTTTATTAAGGAACTCTTATCGAAGTTCTATATTAATCGCTTAAAATTTGAAGTCCTTCTGCCACATTCTATACCCAAGTTTTAACAGTTTAAACCTTGGTTTATTGACCTTACTATCTAGTTCTATTCCAACTTTAGGATTTTTCATAATCTCCCTATATCGCGTATAATACTCTTCCACTGAAGGATTTCCTTCGATTAGTTTTAAAATTGCATCTTTTGTGAAGTACAGAATTAAATCTGGCTTTTCTAATGGAGGTTCTTTGCTTAATTCTAACGAATTATCGTCGATTTTTCTCAAAAAGAAGCGTACAATCGCGTTCTCTTCGGTAACGGATTGGTTAGTTACGAAATACTCCCAGCAGGCGTCAGATTTGAGGTGTCTCATCAAATCGACGGTTTGGGAAAAAAAAGGACGAATTTTTGAGAAGAGCGCAGTAGCATTCATAAAAAATGGAAACAATTAATTGCTTATCTTGTCTACATTAACGGATGTACCATCGTAAATATACTTGCTATACACTAATTCTTGTGGGTAATACTTGCAACCAGAAGGATACGCCGAATCCTTAATCCCTCCCAACGCAACAGTAATATCAGTGAGCATTGGTCTCGCATTGATGTAAATGTTAGCAGCTTCTAATCTATTCTTAAATTCCTCTATATTAGCTTGATCCGTGCTATAAGCTACTGCCCTCATACCGTAATTGCTCGCGTTTGCTAACCTTATTGCGTCATCTATGCTATCCGCTTTGGTAATGGACCGGACTGGACCAAACGCTTCCTCGCGCCATAGAAAGGGTGCTTTTGTTAGGTCTTCGCATAATTCGGGTTGAATTTCAACTAAAGTTGGCTTGTAGAACAATCCGTAATCTTCACCCGTGTCTATTTTCTCCCCACCAGTATAAATTTTAGTGTTGTATTTCTTAGCATCCTCCACCATTACCTCCATCATCATTAAAATACGACGAGACCCTAGAGGTCCTATATCCGTAGCTGGATCGGTCGGATCACCATACTTCAAACTCTCTATTTCTTTAATCAAGAGCTCAACATACTCGTCGTAAATGTCTTTGTGGACTATGATTCTCTTCATAGAGAAACATTGTTGACCTGAGTTAGTATAACTGGCCATTGCGTTCCACTTTGCCACTTGCTCAAGGTTTACATCGTTCATTACGATTCCCGCGTCGTTTCCCGCACATTCGAAGAAGAAACTTTTGAACGGTTGCGTGTACATTTTAACTCCCATTGATTTATCTACGGTTTTTTTAAGGATATTGGCGTAGCGAACCAGCATGTCTTTAGCAGTGTGGGACGCCGATACGGTCATTAATATCTTAACAAGCGGAGATCTAAGAAACTCGTCAACTGCCCATTCTCCAGGGGCAATTATTATATCTAGCGCATCAAGTGCGGGTAAATCTATCTCCCTCATCATGTCAAACGCGTACAACATGGTTAAAGGACAAGCTGTAGATGGTTTTACTACTGCTCCGTTTCCAACAAGGTAATTAGCTCCAAGTTGGTAAAGTGGAAGCGATATAGGGGTATTACGAGGCGAGATACACGCTGCGAGACCATGAGGAATCTGGCGGATATTCACATATTGTTCTCCTTCTATGCTCGTTAATGGTTTCTCTTCGATAAACTGATAGTACCAATCGCAAAAACGGAAACCAGTAAGAACGATGTTTAATTCCCATTCACTGTACTTAATAGGTAACCCTCCCTCAGCAACGACTAATTCCTTCAATTTATCCTTTTTAAATCGCATTTTCCCAGAGTACTTAGAAAGTAGTTGAGCCCTCTCGAAAAAATCCATTTTTTTTAGGAGGTGTTGGTGCTGATACGCTTTTTTTATTTTTTCTCGAACCGTCTCCGGTGTATCTGCAGGTATGGTATCTATTACCTCGCCGGTGTACTTATTTTTAATTTGTAATTCTTTAGGTTTTGACATAATTTACAATTCTCTTTTGGTATTAGTAATGTTATAAAATAAATTGCATCAAAAAGAGTTTATAAGCTATAGATATCGTCTTCGTCCGATAGTATGCCCGCAGTCCGCGCAAACTTACCATATCCCATATCAATTAAGGTTTGGGTCCTTTTATGTAAAACGAAGTCAATCCATCCTTTTTCTTCATCTGGATGGTTATAGAACGAACCTAAAACTTGCGCGTATTCGACTTTATCTTTAGTTTGAACCAATTTTTTAACAGCTTCTACGGAGAGCGCTAATTCCAAATCTCCACCTTTTGCTCGTCCCGGTTTTATCTCAATCCCCGTACCATTTCGAAGAACATTAAAAATATCTATTGGAGACGAATCGTCGTACGCATCTAGCGAGTCGTAAAGCGCAAAATCGAAATTGGAATCCTTATTCAAATCAGAAAAGATTTCAGGAAAGTGTGATAAAAAGGTGGTGTATTTTCTCGCTAATTCTGTCTTATAAATATGTGTATCAGCAATCTCACTTGATAACTCTTCTTCTAACATTTGATTTGCTCCTATTCTTTACTTTTTCCAGTATAACTTTTATACCAAGCAATGGTTTCTTCTAATCCTTCCTTCAAAGGTGTAATTTTGTAATTAATCTCCTTAATAGCTTTTTGCGAACTGTAGGCTCTATGAAACTTAATTGCGTTAAGGGTTGAACAGGTCAATTTAGGAGTCTTATTAGTAATATTCGCTTTAGTCTCTAATAACCTAGCGTAAACCGACGCAATCCACATCGGGATTTTTCTAACTTTTTTGCCTCGCGCTATACTCGCAATCAGGTCAAGATATTCTCTAAATTTGACATTCTCTCCACCGAGGATATAATCTTTTCCTATAGTATTTTCATTGTTAAGAATAGTTTCAATTCCCTTCACAAGATCATAAACATAGGTAAAGCACGCAATAGATTGTCCTTCACCAGGACACAATCCTAGAGGTAAAATCTTTCCTTGAACAATGTTATATAACATGTCTCCGAAAATGTTAAAATCTCCAGGTCCGTACACGATTCCAGGATATACCAGAGTTGCTTTTAATCCCTCGGAGACCATCTCTTTAACTTTTCGCTTCGCTTTGAATTTGGATTCCTCGTAGGGCATATTAAATTCTTCATTTTCGTAGGATTCATTCACTGGTTCTGGAGGAGTGGGTCCTATAGCGGTAAAAGAGCTAGCGTAGATTAACCTAATGTCTTTTTCAATCGCTGTTCTTGCGACATTTTCTGTACCATTAACATTGATGTTGGTGTAAATCGAATCATCTTTCGCCCAAATTCCAGTGTACGCCGCTAAATGACAAATTGCGTCGACATTATCCACAGCATTACGAATAGATTCGATATCGCGTATATCTCCGTTTAGATATTCTAATTTCGTTAATCTTTCAAAGGGCGATATGTTGCTAGTTTCTCTTACGAGGAGTTTAAGGTTGTATCCTAAATCGTATAAATGATTGGTAAGATGAGATCCGATAAAGCCCGTGGCCCCTGTAATTAATAAGTTCTTCATAGTCTACAATCCTTCGCTTAAAACTTTGAAATGAAGGTTATATTATGAACAAAAAACCATTATATTTTTAAAACTTCTTTTAACACATTTCAGAATAGGATTGTGAGGAGAAAAAAATTAAACTTGGAGAAACTTGTTCAGAAAAATCGCTTACTTAGCAGCCTTCTCTCAACGCTGTTAGCGTGTTAGAAATTATGCCAATGCGATATTGAAGTAGAATTTAAGAACTAAAAGGAGTATTTAGATGCCTTAATAAGCATTTCTCGTAATTTATTAAAAGTCGAATATAATCAGTCATACTAGAACAAATAATTTTTTTGATAAAGATTTAATTTATCGCGTTTTCATATTGTGGGTAAGATCAGTTTTGCATTTTATATAAGAATATGAAAGACGAAATTATTTGCCCACAATGCGGTGAGAATAGCGAGGATGAATTATACGAGTGTATGGAATGCAAAAATGCTATTTGCGACGAATGCGTTAACATATGCAGCAATTGCGACGAATTATTTTGCGATGCATGTTACGCCGAACATAAAAAACATTGTTTATGAAAAAAATAAACTACGACTATTTATCTACTCAAATTTCCCTTCCCTTCGAGGGTGCTAATTACAAGGTAATTAAATTGATTTTTGAAAAGTTATCTCGAGATTTTAACCTTAGCTGTGGAAGTAATCAGAAATTTATCGACCTTGGTTCTGGAGATGGAAGAGTAGTAATTTATTGCGGGTTACATTTCAAAATTCGGTCGGTAGGCATAGAATTGAACTATATCTTAATTAAAGAAGCAAAAGATGCGTTAAAACGACAAATCTCATCTAAGAACTATAAAAAACGATTTAAAAAATACGCTAAATTCAAGCTTAAAGATATATTTACTCAAGGTCTCAACGATTTCGACTATATATACATTTTTCCTCTTCCAACTATGACAAAATACTTAGAACACGTGTTTAAAACGCTAAAAAAAGACGCAATATTAATTTCTTATAAATATCCAATTATTAACTGTGAAGAAATAATTACGCTTGTAGAGGATTACGAATTTCACCGTGAAAACAAATCAATACACGCCTATTTCTATAAAAAGGTAGAATCAAGCTAAAATCCTTATTAAGAATATTTTGAAATTAAATTCTTGAGAAATAGTTTCATGTAAAACCTTTGATTGGAACAATATTGAAACTTTTCTTTATTATCGAGATCTTCTCGATTTGATAGGAGCAGGTGAAGATCTTTAATGATGTCAATATATTCTTTACCGTTATATAAAATGTTCTTGAGATTAGTCTTATTATTACTATCTCTAAATGGGAATGATTCCTGAATATCTTTGCCCTGATTTACATTTGATCCAAATTCTTCTCTGATGTACCCTTTAGAAATAGCTTTTCACTACGGTATAGTTGCTGGTTTTATTAAAAATATTTGTATTCCATATATAAAAACCCCCAGGCTGGAAAATTATTAGATCTTGTTAAGGGAGAAATATTTTTCCTGTACATTTGATGATTGCTTAGTGGATTGAAAATGAGCTTAAAGACTTCTAGATGTTTTTTTCAATGCAATAATTATTTTGCACAAACTTCTCCAATCCTTCTAGAATCGATATAGTTCCTACTGAATTGTAAACTTCAAACAAATCTTTCGAATAAGTGACTTGGTTCCGCTTTGCCGACAAATAGGATAATAATACATTTGCTATAGCTTCTCTTGCTTGTTCTGGAGTAAATTCTGGTTTTTTATCCTCTAAAATACATTCCGCAAAGTAAGTATCTTCGATTCTAGCGGATATTTCGTAGTATTTAGGGTAAGTTCCGTGTTCTATTATTGGTCGATACCATCTATTCTTATACTCACCCATTTGTTCGTGATTTGAGAAAATTTTAACAGGTTCTTCCCATTCGTGATTTTCTAAGATAGTCCCTTTCGTACCGTAAATTTCTAAAGAATTTGTTGGAGTAGATATTACTGTAAAGCTCACGGAAACTTCTGCAATAACTCCACTTTCATATTTCAACATAACCAAAGCGTTGTCTTCCGCTTTCTCGGCCAAGTTTGTACATTGTTTTGTGAGCCAACAAGACGCAGAATCAACGGTACCGCCTATAATCCAATTGAGAGTAGCGAACTTGTGAGCGCCCATGTCCATCAAGGCACCACCCCCTGCTTTTATCGGATCTCCTTTCCAAAACCCTTCTTTCATTAGTCCTGGAATTTCGTTTACACCTTCGTATGCTCTTGCAAGAAAGACATCTCCTATAAGACCGGAATTTATTGCATCTTTTATGTATTTGTGAGCAGGAAGAAATCGATGGTTTTCAGCGATCATAAAATTTACCCCTGCTTTAATTGTTGCCCTAATCATATTGTCGCACGCCTCTAAGGTTGTAGCCATAGGCTTTTCGCATAAAACATGCTTTCCAGCTTCAGCAGCTTTAACCACCATTTCTTCGTGTAGATAGTGTGGGACCATTACTAAAACTGCATCGATATCACTGTTCAAAAATTTATCGTAATTAGTGTAGGTTTCGACATTATGCGACCTTCTTACTTTTTTTAAGTTTCTTTCATTCACATCGAATGCGGAAACGAACTTTATCTTTGGGTAATTTTTGGTGCCAGCGCTGTGAAAACTCCATGCAGCTCCTGCACCTACTATGCCAAATTTTACTAACTCCATAATAGAATATTTTAATTTACTAAGAGATATAGCTTTAAAATCCTACAATTAAGTTAAAATTATAACTTCTAAAAAGCTTTAAAATCTATTAAAGTATTTCATAATTTAAGATTTAAATAAGTGAAACATTATGGCAAGCAAAATAGGTTTTCGAGAAGAGAGAGCGAAAAAAGTACTTGAAGAATATAATATCGATCTTTTAATTGGTTCGACTCCAGTTAATGTATTTTACTCAACTGGATTACCCGTTACTCATGTTGCTCCAAATCCTATATTGTATGTCCTGCAGAATCAATACCCTTTTATGTCGATGATAAAGCAAAGCGGAGAAGGAGCGGCGTTAATCTGGTCTTTATACGATAGCGTAGAGGAATTTTCTTGGTTGGAACCAAGCATGGTATTTCGTGTTGGATCCTTGGAGGGAGCAATTAAAATGATGTTAAAGGTGGTGGAAGACTGGGGTTTAGGCGGAAAGACGATAGGGCTAGAGTCTTTTATGCCGAGATACCAATCTGAAGCCTTAAAAACCAAATTTCCCGATGCCAAATTCGTCGATGGAAATCAAGCGTTTTTAGATATGCGTATAGTTAAAACCGAAGAGGAGATTAGGAGAATTAGAAAATCAACGGAAGTAGCTGAAAAAGCTATTCAAGCGTGCATTGACGCAACGGATTTAGATGTACCTGACACGAAACTTTTAGAAGTGGCACGTAGAACCATCGTAGATGCAGGAGCCTGGGGTTGGGATCACTTAACGATGAACATTGGAAGCTCTGATCCCGAAGCTCCTGGATTAGGTATTCCGGTTACCCCGAACGATCTTCTTAGATTTGATTTTGGAGCGGTCTGGGAAGGTTACATCTCTGACATAAGTAGAGGAGTCATAATCGGTGAAATTCCTAAAAAAGTAAAGGAGGCAATGGATTACATGATCCAACTTCAAGAATTTTGCGTGGATAACATCAAACCAGGTGTTAACGCTTTGAGTGTGAAAGAGGACGCTCAGAAATTCTTGAAATCATTGACCAAGCGAGGGTTTTATTTGATAACGGCTCACAGCATTGGACTTGAATGCGAGGAAGCTCATTTCTTTGGTCCTACGGGAGCTATGGATGTTAAATTCGATGAAAATATGGTTATGGATATTGAAGTCTGGTTAAGTGTGCGAGGACAAGGACTTGTTGGCATTGAAGATTGCTACAGAGTAACTTCTTCGGGTTGTGAATCATTTTCAAGTTTACCAAAAGAAATTGTAATAAAGTAGGTGATAATTTGAACCGAGTAAAAGATAAGATAGTAATATTAACGGGTGCAGCTTCAGGAATTGGAAGAGCAACAGCGAAGCTTTTTGCTGAGGAGGGGGCTATTCAGATTCTTTCAGATATCGACGAAAAAAGATTAAATGAAACCTACAAATTTCTTGGAGAAGCTAAGGTAAATGCAACAATAATAAGAGTAGATGTGCGAAAACCGGAAGAAGTAAGAAGTATGATTGAAAAAACTGTTGAAAAACACGGAAGAATTGATGTGCTTATAGCAAACGCAGGCGTCGTGAGAGTAGGGGATGTAGAAACATTTCCTGATGAGGATTACGATTTGTTGATCGATGTAAACATCAAAGGAACTCACAATACCTGCAAATTCGCGGTTCCTTACTTTAAAAAACAGAAATTTGGATCAATAATTATCCTTGCCTCCGTTGCGGCTCACATAGGTCAAACAGCCCACGCAAATTATTGCTCGACTAAGGCGGCAGTATTGGGATACACTAGAGCGTTAGCGTTGGATTTAGCACCGTATAATGTACGAGTGAATAGCGTAAGTCCGGGTGCCACAGATACACCGATGTTGCAAAGCGATGTGGCTAAACAAGCGCGAGATCGGGGATTATCTTACGAAGAAGTGAAAAAAGAATTCGAAGAGGAAGGGATAATGGGTCGTTGGGCAGATCCTAAAGAAATTGCTACAGGCATTTTATTTTTAGCGACCAATGAGTCTTCTTACATGACCGGAGCAGACCTAAGACTTGATGGTGGTTGGACGACTCGGTAATACTTTTTACAGTAGTAAAAATCTATAAGAAAATCTAATCAAAGTTGATTAAAATGATATTAAAAACTAAAAATGAACATTTTATTGATGAAAAAGGTCGAATAGTGTTATTAAGAGGAGTAAACTTAGGGGGTAGTAGTAAAGTTCCCTTTACTCCTAACGGAGCAACGCATATTAAAACGGATTTTAGTGATCGTATGAACGCTTCATTTGTTGGGCGTCGATTCCCCTTAACAGAAGCAGATGAGCATTTTTCACATTTAAAACATTGGGGTTTTAATTGTCTTAGGATTTTGGTAACATGGAAAGCAATTGAACATTATGGTCTAGAAAAATACGATACAGAGTATTTAGATTATCTTGAAGAGCTATTAAAAATTGCTGAAAGCTACCAATTTTATACACTTATTGATTCTCATCAGGATGTATGGAGTAGAATTACGGGTGGAGATGGTGCACCTGGTTGGACATTTGAAAAAGTGGGATTAGATTACACCAAATTCGAAAGCTCTGAAGCAGCACTTACAATGCAATTAAGATACGACTCTAATGACCCTAAAATATATCATTCAATGTAGCAATCTACTACTCGATGGCTATTTTCAACAAAAAATAAATGTAACATGTCTTTAATTAAAAGATTCAAAAGAGGTTTAAATACTCACCATACCACCATCTACTAATAAACTAACTCCAGTACAAAATTCATTTGTCACGAGAAATAACACTCCCTGAGCGATTTCTGTAGGACTTCCAAGTCTTCCTAAAGGCTGTCGATCAATATATTGTTTCCTTACTTCCTCGTAATTCCCACCATGACTTCTTATTCGTTCTGATAACGAAGGTGAGTCCGTAGTTCCAGGACAAATTGCATTCACCCTAACCTTATCCTCGAGATAGTCTGCTGCCATAGCTCTCGTCATGGAAAGAACTGCTCCTTTCGAAGCAGTATAAGCGGCTCTATTTTTTACCCCTTTAAACGCTACAGACGAGGAATTATTGATAATAACTCCTTGAGTTTTTTTCAAGTGTGGAACTGCGTATTTCGAAACCAAGTATATTCCTCGAACGTTGACAGCCATAAGCCTATCCCAGTCATTTGTAGGCATTTCTTCAACAGCACCACCAAAGACGATTCCGGCATTATTGAATAAAATGTCAAGTTTTCCATATTCGTTTAAAGTTTCGTCAACAATATTCTTAGCTTCGCTTTCTATTGACACATCCGCTTTTACAAAAATTGCTTTTCCGCCAGATTCATTTATTTGATTGCTTACTTTTTGAGCTGATCCTGAAAGAGAATTACAGCAAACGCGAGCCCCTTCCTTAGCAAACAGATACGCTGTAGCCTCGCCTATCCCTGCTCCAGCACCGGTGATAATAGCTATTTTTCCATTTAAATCCATAATAAGATTAAAAGAACAGTATTTTTTACATTTATTAAAAGATATTCTATTAAAGATTCAAGATTTTTCGAGCTTCAGAGGGATCTGCTACTTCCCTACCTAAATATTTACTAATACTTACCATTCTCTCAACAATTTCTGCGTTGTCTTTGGCGACTGTCTCCTTTTCCAGAAAGGGATAATCTTCTGTTCCAATTCTTATATTTCCTCCATGTGATAACGCTAAAACAGCAATCTTAGTCTGGCTTTCCCCCATAATGCTTACAGTATGGATGCAATTTTTCGGAAGGTATTTGATTCTGTGGAGATATTCATCAGAAGTGGCTGGAGACCAAGCACCACCAGGCCAATTAAAAAACAAAGTACAAACATGGGGGGGCTGGATTAAATTTTTTGCAATCAGTTGATTCAAATTCCAATAAGACCCCGTATGCCAGACTTCCCATTCCGGTTTGATTTGGTATTCTTTGCATTTTGCACAATACTCTTCTAACTCCTCCAAGGAATGCAACTTATTCACGCTTAAATTGGTGAAATGTTCGTCGTGATGATTTAAAATAATCGAAAGCATGTCAGGTTTTGCTTTAAAATCTCCTTTTCTCTCAGGAATCGCGTCACTCGACATCCCAGCTTGAATTATTATATCGCATTTATCCCGTATTTTTTGGACTATTTCTACCTCTCTTCCGCGAGGTAAGTGAACATGAGCGATGGAAGCTCCTGCTTCATAACATTTAACTACATCTTGTACTAGCTCTTCTGGATTTTCAGCCCAATTTTTTACATCGGGATAGATCCAGGAATTTGCTGTTGTTATCGTCAAAATTGTTTTATTTACATCAAACATTTTTGCACCTTCTATTAATCTAAATTAACGAGAAACTCTTCCAGATACATCTCCCTGCATAACTTTCTCTACATCTTCAACGGAAACTAAGTTAAAATCTCCAAAAATCGTGTGTTTGAGACAAGACGCTGCAATTGCGAAATTCAATATTTTTTGTTTGTCTTCTGGATAATTCAAAAAACCGTAAATTAATCCCGCTACGAACGAGTCTCCTCCTCCCACTCTATCAACAATGTGGGTAATATTGTATTTTGGACCAGTATACATTTTTACTCCGTCATATAAAAGCCCACTCCAAGTATTGTGGCTTGCAGAAATCGAACCTCGCAAAGTAATCGCAATATGACTCAAATTAGGATACTGCCGTTTCATGGTTTCTACCACATACTGATAATTTTCGGCTTTAAGTTGTCCAGAAGTTACATCCGTCTCTGGAGCTCTAATTCCAAGGGAATTTTCAGCGTCTTCTTCGTTTCCAATAGCAATATCGCAATATTTTACTAAGTTAGGCATTATATCAATAGTTTTTTTTCCATATTTCCATAATTTGCTGCGATAATTTAGATCACACGAAATTGTAACACCTTTCTTTTTAGCCACCTCCACTGCTTCTTTACATACATCTACTAAGTTTTGAGAAATTGCTGGCGTTATTCCTGTCCAATGAAACCACGAGACTCCTTCGAAGATCTTGTCCCAGTCGAACATACCTATTGTGGCTGCAGATATAGCAGAATTTGCACGATCGTAGATGACTTTACTGGGGCGAGCTGAAGTACCAATTTCAAGGAAGTATATTCCTAATCTATCACCGCCTCTTACGATTTTTTCTGTATTTATCCCAAATTTTCTAACGAATTGCAAACAAGCGTTTCCAAGCTCGTTGTTTGGTAATCTAGTAATGTAATCTACAGGAATCCCAAAATTTGCCAACGAAACAGCAACATTAGCCTCTCCTCCACCAAATATTGCATCGAAACTGTTTGCTTGGGTAATTTTTTGGAAATTCGGAGGTGATAATCTTAACATTATTTCCCCAAAAGTCGCTACAACTTTGCCCATTTAAAGTTTCTCTTTAATTATATTTGTAATAAATTTGGATTAATTAAGAAACGATTTGCTTTAAACCTTATTTAGATGATAAGAATGCTGTTCTTAAGTTTTAATTCATTTATAGATCTATCTCAGTTAAAAATGATTTGTATAAACATATTTATCCTATTTTTATGCGAAGATTAAAAATTTCGTATTCTTATGTAATAGATTGAGAAAAAATCTATATATTTTCAAGCAAAAACAAGTTAAAAAGAGATAATATGGAAGACATTTACGAGAATGTAGAATTTCAAGAAAAAAAGATAATTTATCCTGCGTATCAAACAACCAACAGGTACCGTAATTTATATAGTGATGTTAGGACATGGGTACGTGAATTGATTCAAAACGCGGATGATGCTGACGCGAAATCAATTAAATTTGTCGTTGATATACCTAAGCAAATTTACGTTGAAAATGACGGAAAAGTCTTTGATGACGAGGATATAAATAGACTCTTAACTCCCTGCTTAGGTGGGAAAGAATTTGAAAAAACGGGTGCTATGAATCTTGGCGCTCTTTCTGTTTTATCTATATCTGATAAACCTTGGTATCATTCTGGTCGTACTATATTAAAATTTGTCATGGATCATAAAAACGAAGATTTTGTTCCTTATATCAACGAAAATTATAAGGATTATCAAAAAGGTACAAGAGTTTTTTTACCTCTTCACAATCGATTATCTAAGGAAGATATTAAGAAATTATACAACATCGATGGATTTTTGAATAAACACCCTCATCTCTTGTTTACTTTAAATCTGAAGAAGATCGAATTAATCTACGATCGTCGTGAATTCATAATTGAAAAACAAGTTGTGTCTGAGGAAATCGTTAAAAATCGTCATATGAAGGTGAAAGTTCATGAATTATTGATATCTCAAAACCAGAAAATCAAAAATTCTACTACCGTTAAAGAATCTAAATGGAAAATTTTCACGACTTATGTGAAAGTTCCGAAAAAGTATTTCAGCGAAAAGGAATTAGCACTATTCGATAAAGATATCAAAATTCCATTAAATATAGCATTTAAAATTAAAAACCACGAACATATATTTGAAAGAGTGAATTATCCCGTTTATATAGTATTTCCTTCAGATACTTCACTAGGACTAGGATTTGTCGTTTCTAGTAACTTCAAACCGGAAACTTCTCGTAAAGGAATTAGCACAGAAGGGCGAGATGGAGATTATAATATCTTCCTATTAAAGAAGTTTTCAGAATTATTAGAAATTTCCTTAAATTTCTTTAAGAATAAGATTTCTCAAACTCCTTTAGATGAGAGAAGAAGAATATTCGATTCACTTCTAAATGTATTATATTATAAAGAAACCTACACATCTATTGAGAATTACATTCAAAAACATATAAAAGATCAATGCTATAAGTATTTGGAAAACAATTTACTGGATTTGAATGGTAAATGGAGAAAAATTGCAAAAATAGCAATTGCAGAAAAAGAAATGCAAAATTTCTTTGAAAATGATTTTAATTTTATAAATACGCCTTCTAATCCAGAGATAAAGCAACTCCTTAAAGATATTGGAATTAAAGAAATTATGTTAGATGATTTAATCTCAAAATTAATATCTGGTAATATAGAGGATAAAGACCAATTTCTTTCCATATGGAAATATCTCTCAAAATATCGTAAAGATTTGATGCACGATCACATAACTCTAATCTTAGATAATAAAACTATAGTTAATCGATATGAAAATCTAGTTTCTCTAAGAAATTTAGCAATTACTCATAAGGATGCTATAGGATTATTTGATCCAAACAAAGAAGCTCATCCAATGTTTTTGAAAGATGATCAAGTGAGAAATCTCTTAAAAAGCCTTAAAGTTCTTGAAGTAAAACCTAAACAGATCTTAAACTACTTCATTTCAATTAAAAAACCACTTTCTATAAAAAATTTTGATTTAATTAAATCTTATTATGCTTATTTCCATAAATATGCCCTATTAGACAAAAAAAGGGAGTTAGTTCTTACTAATCATGGATTTAAAAACCCAGAAGATAGTTTTTTTAAAACTGAAGAAATTACCGAAGTGATCGATAAGTATCTTTCTTTTGTCCCACAACAACTTGAATCAGATAAAATTTGTAATCTATTTCTGAAGAATTTGGGTGTCTCAAGGGAGTTATCAATAAAAATAGTAGTTAAACTTATAAAAAGATATAAATCCAGAGTAATTTCATTAAAACTACTAAGATTCCTCTCTGATAATTCTCAGAAGCTTTCAAATGAAGATATCTCTCAGTTAAAGCAACTTGAAATTATCCCCACAACTAACGATAAATATGTAAAGCCTTCAGATTGTTACTTATTGGATCCAGAAATAGTAGAGATTTTTGGAGACCTTGTTAACTACTTTGATCCGAAGGAAGAGGAGAATAAAGATTGGCTAAAGTTCTATAAAAAATTAGGTGTATCGAAGCGACCCCAAATCGAACATTTAAAGTTAGCTTTAACCGATGTTGTGAATGAGTTCAAGAGTTCAAATGAAAGAGGATTGCACGAAAAACTTTTAAAAAGATTTGAACTGATTTTCGAATCTATTTACAACAGTAAAGAACCAAGCGAAAAATCTAAGCTTATTTCTGAAATATCGAAATTAAATTGTATACCAACTAAATTCGGATTGGTAAAACCCATAAATGTATATATTAAATCGAAAAAAGTTGAAACATTGGTAGGAGATTCAGTACCATACTGTTTGATAAATATTCCAAATGCTATAATGAAAAATTTGGGAATGAGCGAAGAACCATCCCCAAAAGATGTGTTCATTTACTTAATTTCATTTTTGACAAATCAAAAGAAAAATGAATCAATTCGTTCTAACCGAAAAGTGTTCCTTAAAACACTTGATAAAGTTTACTCATATTTAGGTAATTCCGAGAATTTTATGGTGTTATCTAGGTCCGAAGTAAATGAGTTAGTCAATTCAAAGATTATTTATTTACCCGATAAAGATAAATTTAAGAGAGTAAATAGCATCGTTGCTTATTCTAAAGAAGCTGAGATGATCTATGGCGATCATCGAGATATGTTAAAGTTATCTGTTTATCCAAATAGCTTTAACTTCTTTAAGAAAGTAGGAGTTAAAACTTCTATAAATATAAACGACCTGGCAGATTTTCTGGTAGAATATTGTTCTCGTGTATCCATCAATACAGATAAATTATTTATGCTTTACAATAACATTGGTTTACGATTTCGCTTTTTAAGTAATAAGCAAAAGACTCTTTTAAAACGCGCATTCGTGATTTTAACAGAAGATATGAAAACATTCAAAACATCGAACGATATCTTCATTCCTGATAATAAATTATTTGCTGAAAAGTTTCCTTCTTTAAATATTGCAGCAATTAATGATCGCAACTTATTGTTTCTTGAACAATTAGGTGTTAGAAAAATCTCAGATGTAATTGAGAAAACGGTTAGATTTAATGGTAATATTGAAGAGAACGACTTAACAAAAAATCTAAAAAATACTGTACTCGCTTTAATACCATATATAGCCACCATTATTAAGAATAGTGATTTACCCGTTGATACGATTTGGAAAAAACGTTTAAAAGCTGTCAAATTCTTAATCTGCGATGAAATTTACTATCGCTTGAAATATAAAGCCCAATCTGCTCATATTATAGGGAAAAGCGTAGAATTTAGTTCGAAGGACGAGATTATAGCACTAAGTAGAAAGGGTTACGATGAAAATTCTGCTAAATTTACTGAAAATCTAGCAGGAGCAATCACACATTTGATTTTTTTAAAAAATACAGCTCAAGTTAAATTAGTAAGCCCACTTATAGAAAAATTATTGAAATCTAATGATAAACTTCAAACACTTAAGGATTTAGGATTTTCTACTTTAAAACTTGAAGCCAAGAATTTAAAAGTACCGAAATTGAAAATTGAGCTTCCTCGTATAGATAAACACAATGAAGTCATTAAAACTAATTTAAGTTTCGAAAGATCCACCATCTCTCATCAAACGGGAGCTTCACATTTGGATTTAAGGGAATTTACATCTATGAGTTGGCAACCTCGAAAGTATAACATTGCGAAAAGGCAGTATACTCCAGATAAAAATTTTGATAAGTCTAGAAGAAATCTTTCACAGAAAAGTATCGATCCAAATGAAATAAACATTATTTTAAAGGAACCTCCTTCTCAAGAACAAGTGGTTAAATTCGTTAAAAATCATTTAAATTCTACCATAAACAGCAGATCAGTTTCCGATCAACTTAAGCTAACAAAATTTACTCAGCGTTCTTTGAAAAATGTGAGAAAAACTTTATTTAAGAGAATGGAATTTCCAGGTCGGGCTGAATATGGGGGATTAGATATTACTCCTCCAATTCCGATGTTAGAACTAAAAAAACACAACCATTTCCATTATTATCTACAGGAAGGATTAGATGTTAGTATTAAAATTTCCATTCTAGAAAATTTTTCGAAGGTCTTAAAGAAAATCGTAGAAATTATGGAAGGTAATCCAGAGACTGTTATAGTAGGAATATTTAAAGCTCCAGTAAACGCGTTTAATTACGAAGGACAATTAATTTTCAATTACCCGCTAATGATTGACTACACCCTACAAGTTCCTCCTTATTTGTTTTGGATTTTTATTGCTGCTCACGAACTAGCCCATAATATCGGTCGAGACCACGGACAATTACACTCAAAATATATGATGCTTTTTGCAATAAAAGCAATTGATAATTTATCCTTAATACGAGAATTTTACTTGGAGCACTTTAAATAATAATGACAACTGGAGCAATTGGAACTAAGAGAGATGGAAAAAGAAAAAATAAAATTTAAATTAAATTATAAGATAAACATATTTCTACATTTTTGAACCACAATTTTCGCAGAAATTAGCGTTAAGATCAATTTTATGACCGCAATATACGCAGAAGTTCTTTTGATCTGATGTGGTTATAGGTTCTTTAAGGTTTTTAGGTGGAGGTGTGTAGTTAGATGCTTGTTGGTAACTTACCGCTTCACCAAGAACGATTTCACCAGAATCAGGATTAAACTTGTATCGTATTTTTCCACTATTCCTCAAATCTAAAAGAATTCTCAAGACATCTTTAGGTTTAATTCCGACCTCTAAAGCCAAGTTTTCCAATTTCACTGTTCCGCTACCCCCTCTGCTTAAGATTGCGCCTCTAACTGTTCTCCTAAACTGGATATTTCTATACAATTGGGAAAACGCGCCTATGAATATGAAAAACGCTGGAATAAACATGAAAATTCCCCAAAAGCGTATCCCAATAAAATCAAGGTTAAGGGAATTTAATGACAGAGAGAGAATACCGACAAAAAGAAAAACAGCGCCTACTGCGAATGTTCCTATAGATTTCTCGTAAGATTCACTTGAATAATATCTATCAACCATTTTAATCACTCAGATAAAGGATGTAGATTGTGATTATACATGAATGACTGATATAAATATTTGAGTATGACAAGTTATAGGTAAAAAAATATAAGATTTAGTCCTAAAAAAGGTCTTAACTCTAAGATTTAAAGATCTTTAATCTTCATCGTAGTCGTCTTCATACCAACCATCGTCGTCATCTTCATCGTATTCATCATCGTCGTCCCAGTCATCACCTTCATCGTATTCATCATCGTCGTCCCAGTCGTCACCTTCATCGTATTCATCATCGTCGTAATCTTTTCTTGGAGCTAGATAATCTACTAATATCATATCTATTAAACCATATATTAACTTTTATTGTGTTTTAATATATTATAATTATCAATTAAACTATATGTAAGAAATAACTTTTAAATATTTCTATTTCAATAATTACTCTAATACGCTGATGAATATAATAATCAGCTATTATCAAATTCCTTAACTCATTAAATCCAAGGTATTACATTAATTATATTGCGAGTTTTAAAAAAGCCGACTATGTCCTCCTTAGAATATTTCAAACTAAAGTGGGTAAAAATAAAAGTACATTCCTTATTATTTAGGACCATCAGCTCTAAATCTGACCAAATGATATGCATGGTGTTTCTCTCCCTAATAAACGAGTCAAAATCCTCGTCGTTTAGGAAGGAACATTCCATTATAATTATAAGCATTTGAAACAAGGAAGGAGCTTTGAACATATGAAAATTGGTGTCTCCTAAGTAGCCAAATAATGGCTTTTCTATTTTATTTGTGATAATTGACTCCCGATTTTTTTAATTTTATAATGTCTGTACTTTCAAGTCCTTGAAATTCAGGTTTTAACCGGGTTATTTTTTAAAAGAACAAATAACCCACACAGGGTACTATGTGATAACATTTAATTACTTTCACAACATAAGTTATATTTCCTCGTTGCATTTCAATGCGATCCATAGGTGATACTCCCTTTAATCGATAAGTTTTTTCTAAGATATCATTAGGATTATAAGTTATATTGTCGTTCATCTCTTCGCTAGCTTTCATGAAATTTTTTACGAATTTCAGTGATTCTCAGGGTACATAGATATTGGTGGGTTTTGCTTCTCTTGGTATATGTCTTGTTGCATAGTAAGGAAGCGTGTGAGCGTGATCGGAGTGAGTGTGGGTTATAAACACCTCGTAGTGGTATTTATTTGATGCTATTAAACCAGTATCTAGATGTATTTTCAATTCTGGGATTAAGAAGCCTGTCGCGTCAGACGAACGAGATTTTCCCGTTAAGGTCAAATTAATCTCAGGGAGTTTCCATGTCTTCATTTCTTATTAGAAGATATTATTCATTAACAAAAATTTTCCTTAATTTATCAAAAAATCCTCAGAATTTTGAGAATATCTAATTAAAGGTGATTAAATTAACATTTTCCTACTATAAAGGTATTTGGAATTTAGGCATAAGAAAAAGAATCGAATCCCTCTGATTCGACCGCTGATAACGATTAAAAAGAAAATCACAGACTTTATATAAATTGCTAATAAAAAATAATAATCTTCTTTTTTCTTTATCTATCAGAAAATTTGAAGGAACAAAATAAGAAAAATAGATTGATAAAATTCGAGAGTTCTAGAGTCACGATGTGATTAGTTTCATACTCTCAACTAATTGAACCACATCATTTGTTGCTAGGGTAGGTGCATTGATACCATATCGATTTCCATCAATCCAAGTTGTTACCAAAAGCGTATAATCTCCATATTTATCCCGGAATTCTGTCGAGCCGCCTGAATAGGCTCTCTCATTGATTTGCACTGGCCAACCATTTATCTCTAATATTGATTCATAGGGAGATTCTTTAGCTTGTTCTTCTAAC
>JAHPYY010000132.1 GCA_019058515.1 Promethearchaeota archaeon | reverse complement strand
TCAGTAAACACAATATTCTCTCCAGAAACAGGAAGATCATTTGATGTCAGAGTGGCAGTGATTGTTGCAGTGTCAGGTCTAAAACCAGATTCAAAATCGGAGGAGATTGTTAAATTGACATCAGTTAGATAATTTATTCCCCCACCCTCCCCAAAGGTGTCGAATATAACATCCATTTGCACCCACATTCCATCACCAGATATATTAGTCGGAATATAAACTTCAGCCCAATTGTAAATATTTCTATACTTAACCGCGAATGTATTTTTTCCTTCTATTGAATCGTAAGTTTCTTCGATACCCCTACTATTAAAACCATTGATATACCTACTTGATACACCAAACGCGCGCGTAAATGCGCAAAATGCGGAAGCGAATTCGGACCACAAACCCTCCTCATGTTCGCAAAACCATTCTACAATGTCTTCCTCTTCCGCTGGTCCGTCGTTTGTTAACTCATCAGCTCCTACGGCAAAATTTGATTGGAGATAATTACGAATCTTATTAGCTACTTCAAAAGCAGTATCACTAACATCTATTATTGCGTTTAAAGCATCGTAGTGAGATTTAAAGTAAGGATTTGTAGTTAAATAGGTATTTATGTCAGGAGGCAATTGAAGATATCTATCAGAGATTTCAGAAGGCGTTAGGGCTTCATCTAAAGAACTTGAGTTAATTTCCTCGTTAGTAGGAAGAGTATTACCAAACAATTCGTAAGAAACATTAACATTGTTCTCAGTTGAGAATTCTGAATCGACTGTTGTGGAATTAAAATCGTTTTTAAACAATACTGCGGAATCAGGTACTAATCCTGAAGCTTCAATACTATCCTCCATAATGTTAGGAATTGGAAATAAAGATGGAATTACAAATGAGTTAGGTCCTTGGTTAACTGGAGTTGGAATTTTAAGCTTATAAATATCACGATCGATATATTCCGAGTAATATTGGTTATAAGTAAAGTATTCGTACATATCTTTATTCGCATTTGAGTGCCAGGTATCTCCTCTAAACTCGTCAAACGACTCGTATTTCCATAAGATTTCAGAGAGATCACTGGTAAATTGATTGTAATCGTATACATTAAATACATCTGCGTCAGAAAACAATAAGGCAGCAGCAGCGGCAGCAAAGAGTGAAAGGTCAAGATCGTCAATATTTCCATCAAACATTTCTTGGAGCATTTCGCTAATTGATTCAATATCTTCAGGATCAAGATTTTCAAATAGGTCTTTCAGGAAATCCTCATCAAAAGGAAATTCTGGTAACATTAGTTCCGGAGTCTCTATTTCAGCGTCTGTTAATTCATCGTTTGGAGTTAAGCGGGTAGAACCAAATAATAAGCTCATAAAAAATATTGATGTAGCAAATGCGGCTACTAATAGAACTGAAAGTCCAGCAACCAAAATTACCCTTTTTTTGGATATGGAAGGGATTAATAATTCCTCGCGTAATTCTGACATTAAAATCTATATTTATTTAGAATTCTTTTCTCGTTTTAGAATATTAATTAAAATCTTAGTATATATAATTTTCCCATGATTGATATATGTCAAGACAGAGCATTTTAGGGGTAATTATATTTATATGACAGTAACTTCTTTATAGAATATTTTTCGACCAATTATTAAAACTGCTATTGGTTCGTCTTTACTTTTAAATTGTTTATTCCTTTCAAATCAAACTAAACTCACATCTTAAAAACAGTTCCAATAGGAACTTAATGTGTCCTTAATTGAGGGAATTAACCTTTTTCGAACGTAATCAGAGACATTTCCGTCAGAGGTTCTTTCTTTTTCGATGACTAAATTCTCTTCGCTTGAGTTTAAAATGTTTAGACAGTTATACACCGCTTTTGCTTGTTTATCAACTTCGTATCCTCCTTCAAGTGTAATTAAAATTCTATCATCAGACCATCTCTTCGCAGTTTGCATTATTTTGTTTAAATATATTGCGGGTGCTTGGTATGTCCAGCCCATATTGGTTAATCTATCAGTGTGATGAGTATCAAAACCGGCAGATATTAAGATTACCTCCGGTTTAAATTCATTGCATACAGGTTCAATAATTTCATCGTAGAATTCTAAAATGACATCGTCCGCAGCACGCGGAGGCATCGGAAAGTTGATTATTTTTCCTTTCCCATCTCCAGAACCTATGTCGTCGATAAATCCAGTTCCTGGATACAAGGTTCTACCATCCTGATGAGAATCAAAAAATACAACCTCCCCGTGTTCAGAACCGTTATAAAAAATATCTGAAGTCCCATTCCCTGCGTGACAATCCCAATCGATAATAGCAACTCGGCTAAAGTTTTTTTCTCTGAAGAGATACTCCGTAGTAATCGCAATGTTATTAAATATACAGAAGCCTGCGCATCTATAGGCATTTGAATGGTGTCCTGGTGGTCTTACCGCTGCGAAAGCATTTTTTAGTTCTCTGTTTACAATCTGGTCGATAGCCTCTAAGTTTCCTCCTACAGAATAGAGTGCTGCTTCGTAAGTTTTCCCAGAAACTAGCGTATCCATGTCTAAACTTTGGGTATGACCAGTAGCTTGAGCTAATTCGCTAGCGTTTTTAACTTCGTTAATTAAACTATCAGTGTGTATATATTTTATTTGTTCGAGCGTCGCCTGCCTAGGTTGTATCAGTTTAAAATTGACGTTATTAAATAATTGTTGCTTCTCTAAGAACTCATTAATAGCAATTAATCTCTGATGACTTTCTACATGGGTACCGATACGGTGCTCAAGATATATTGGGTCGTAAACTATTCCAGTTGTCATTTTTACCATTAATAATTAGTTTGAATATAGTTTTATGATTAAACTATAAAAAACTTTTTATTTTCATAGAATTTTAGAATAGTCTGATAATTTATTCATTTAACTCGTTCAAATAATCTTTTATTCTAAAATTGCATTTTAAAAATTCTTTTAATGTATTTTGAATATTTTTGTCTAAAATAATATAAAAAAGATCGACATTATTGATTATTTTATCAATATTATTTAATCCTTCAAAAACTTCTTCAAAATGATCCCGAAATATAGTTGATGTAATCATCCCGTGGCAATTTGCACATAAGCAAACACATTTTTCTTTAATCACCTGTTTTGCTAAATAAGGAATTGAATACGTTCGAAACGCTTCACTAGAAATTTTATCTTTTCTTTTTGGATCAACACGATGAAAAGTTAGGGAACCAAGATATGTTTCCTCACAATTTATACACCCACCATTGTAAACTTGTTCTACTATTGCTCGTTTTCTAATCCAAGATTTAATCATATATTTTGCATGATCTTTATATTGAGGATCTGTACTTTTTTTTTTTCCAAGATTAGGATGAGTTTCAATAGAAGTTTCAATCATTTTATTTATTGTTTGAGTACTATTAGAAAATAAATATTCGTTTAAGATTAAATTCTCATAATCTAGAAGAATTGTTTGCTGTTCGAGAGCATGACAATTACTACAGAGAGGCAAAACTCCATCATTTTCCAGTAATTTTTTAATATCTTTGTAATTTTTTTTTAAATTTTTCCTCCAAGAGTATGTTTTATCTGAAGGGTGGTGAAACTCAAAAGAAGGGAGAAGTAGAAAATCAACTGAACAGTTAGGGTTGGAACACTTAGATTTATACTTTCCGTTATATAATTCAAATAGTAAGCGTAATTTTTTTCTGAATTTTATAATTTCACCATAAATACTCGCACACTTCTTACATTTTGATACATAACTGCCATCAGGTTTTTTATAATAATCTTTCCAAGGTTTTTTTTTACCACAATATCCGCAAACCTTTCCATTTTCATCTTGTTCCAATTTTTGTCTGATTTGCATTTTTAAATTAAAATTTGGGATAGTTTGATTTAAATGGTGTATAATTTCTGGAATAATTTTGGTTCTTAGTGTAAATAATGGATAATGCAAATCATATTTGCAATTAATTAAAGATTTACAGTATTTCTTAATATTGAGAAGTTTTCCTTTATGTTTTTGGTTAATTTTTTTTAAACTGGTGGTAATAACTACAAAATCTTTAATAACTTTACTAAAAAACTTCTTAAAATTTGGAGAACTAATAAACGAAGTTTCTATTATATTAAGGTTTTCAATATAGGTTTTTAATTGGTCTTCAACAACCAAATTTTCTGTAAAAATAGTTTGTAATTCATTCTTATCCGATGCTTTTATTAAGTCGTAGATGATTTCACTCATTAATTTAATAAAATCTGGTGATATACTGAATGTTCCCTGATGTAATCGTATATAAATTGTGTCATCTGGAGGAATTAAATATTCTTTTGAGATTTTAGTATCAATTTCAATAAAATTGATCCTGTGCTTTCCCTTAGGAAATCGTTTTAGATATGTATCTAAATCACCATTAAAAAGATACTTCTTTGCAGTTTTTTGAATGGTTCCGATATTGAACGATAATCCAATGCCTCCCAGAACTTCTAAAATCTGTGTTTGAGTTAGATTTGATGTTTGAATTAAATCAACTATTAAGTTTGGAATTTTATTATATTGCATTATAGATTTGCAATTATTTAGCAATTCTTGAGAATTTGGTTTTTGAGCAAGCCAACTTACAAAATGTTTAGTAAGATATCTTGTCCCAAAATTAGGATTCTTGCCATTATACTCCTTTGAATATAGTTGGAAAATGTTAATTAATTGGGGATCTAATAAATAAGGATATTTATCTTCTAAAAACCGTAGAACTTTTTCTTGATACATATCCCTACCATCAAATAGTTTGAACATATAAACAGAATTTTCATTTATACTTATTTCAATATTTTCGTTATTTAATTCCACCATTTTATTTTTTAGTATGAGATTTTTTACTTCGAAGGAATTGACAATGTTTTCAAGAGATTTCACATGAAATATATTCAGTTATTTCCTTTTTCTAAAAAAAAAAACGAAGATTTCTTCTATTCTATCTTCCATCCCTTTCGATAATAGGTACTTAATATATTCTTCTCTTTCATAAACTTTTAGTTTCTCAATGTTATTTTTGTCTAACTTTAATCTCATTTTTTTGTAAGATATTTTAAATTTCTTTATTTTCTGATCTTTTTTATATTCATATTTCAATAAAATCGTAGATTTTTGGTTATCGCTGGTTTTTATGCGTTTTAGTTTTACATCAATAACAAACTCAAAATCTTTGATATCAAGTATAAGATAATATCGTTCTAATTTATCAATAAAGAAACGAATAACATCTTTAATGCTTTTTTCTTCATGTTTTATATTCTTTTTCTTATTAAAGCTATAGCGTATATGTATCTTTTTAGGAGATATATTAAAGATTCGGACCTCACATATTCCCAAGGAAATGAAATCCTTACCAGCTCTAGTTGGTCTATATGATTCTATCAAGTCATCTACCAGGCATGTCCAAAAATAGGGACACCTTTTATCATCAATTATAATCGTTTCAATACTGTGATATGCAATAGACTTCAATATATCATTTGAAGATAAGTAGGATTTCTGAACCCAAATATTCTTTTTTGTTTTTCGAACTATAACTCCATCTCTAAAACATCTAAAACTCTCCATTAATAGTAAACTACTGATTACGCCATGGTTCAATTTAAAAAGAGCGGTTGAAAAAAAAGCACGCAAAAAGTGTTGCTTCCCAAAATTCTGCATTTTTATAAACCATGGATCCTCAGTTCGATTTGTTAAATATGCATTAGGTGTGTTCAAATCACTCTGCTTTTTAAATATGAATAATTTTTTCTCTTTTTCAACACACGGTCTTCCTGATTCACCCAATCTATCAATTAAAAAGTTTAGCATGTAACTATAAGTAAGTGGAAATTCAACATTAAATGGATTAAAATGGAGTGCTTTGTAATTTTTTAACATATCTCTAATTGTATCGTTAATTGAATGTATTTTTTCAAGAGGCTTTCCAAGATCATGGCATAATGCAATTACACATAAAGATGCATATGTCGCCCCTTCTTTTTCTTTAGTTGTACTCTTTTCTGGAACACAATACCAATTTAGTTCGAATTCCTCTATGACATTATACTTTGAAAATATATATTCACCAACAAAATAGAACCATAATTGATGATAAATTGTGTTTCGATACCACTCGTTGGATCCATATAACAAACCCTCGAACTCCTTAAAACTTTCCAGGTAATTTTTTAATCGGTTAATGCTTTGTATGGTATCAATTGGTTCAATTCCATCAGATTTATTTATATTATTTAGAGCATTCTCCATCATTTTTCCCTAAATGTCAACAACTAAGTTTGATAATTTTTCGAATCTTTGCTGCTCTGATGGTTCCTCTTTACTTTTTACTAGATACCTAAGAAATTTTTTGCTCTTCCTTACGGTGTTCTTATTTAAAAATAAATGACTAGAGTTTGGAATTTTTTCAAAATAACAACGGACAATTTTAGGAGTAATTTTCATTTTTCTATTAATCATTAATTATCTTGATATTTTCTTTTATTTCAAAATAAGAATTGATTGTTTCCACATTTTCATTTCAGTTATTGATCCTGTTATGATTAGTAAATACTTTTTTAAAAAGATACTCAATCTTACCGTTGTTAATGTTATTTCGAAGGATTTTAAGAAACTTCATGTAGATGTCGGTATCGAATCCCATCAGTTTGGCGAATTTTCTCTAGTTTTTGACGATAATTATAATTTGCGTTCTGAGAAAACTTGGGTATGCATATTTGGATTTTTTAAACCATCTTTACTATTGTCTTGACAAAATCACGTTCTTCAATAGTAAGATATGATTCAAACGTCTCATGAAGATCTTTTAGCGATACTGTCTTTGAAATGAATTCATTCAGATCGATTTTTTTTTTTGAAAGAAAAACTATAGCGTCTAATATATTTTCTCTGCTATGACCAAGAGATCCTTGTAAACATATTTCTTTTGAATTAATCGCAAATATTGGAAGAGATATGTTGCCCATATGCATTCCCTCAACCAGTATAGTTCCCCTTCTTTCTATAATTTGGATTGACAAGTTCAGAGTTTGTTCACTAGCTACACAATCAAAAATTATGCTTGGAGATCCTTGTTTCTTTAAAAATCTTTTAATCTTAGAAGGGATTGGAGGCAAAGATTCTGTAGCACCTAATATAATGGCTTTTTCGCGCAAAAATTTATGACGTTCGATGACTACAATGTATTTAGGATTTTTAATGGATGTTAAAGTTGACAAGAAGCATAAACCTATATTACCTCCCCCAATGATTAAGATCTTTTGATTATCTTGAATATTAGACAACTTCATTGCTCTAAAAACATTAGCAAACGATTCAATCATCGCCCCTTCTTTAGTAGATAATTCTGGAGGAATACGGAAAAGAAATTCACTAGGAACATTAACATATTCCGCGAATCCTCCATTTTGGAATATACCCAATCCTTTCAATTCTTTTTCTTTTAAGCTAAGGGAAACATTGATTCCACAAACCCTGTCTCCCACATTAAAGTTACTTACATCCTTTCCAAGTTCAATCACTTCACCTGAAAACTCGTGTCCCATTATTAGAGGAGTCTGATATATTTTATATTTGAAATTGGAGATGTCACTCCCGCATATTCCACAATAGTGAACTTTAACCAGTGCTTCATTAGGTTTAAATTTTGGAATAGGATAGTCTTCTACATAAGTAATCTTTTTTATATCATCAAATATTGCAGCTTTCATTTCAACTTTCTATCTGTGTATCATATCATTTAAGCTTAATTTTTGATTTAATCTAAATAATTAAAAAAGTTTTCAAATTATACTTTTTAAGTAATTTTTATGAGACAAATTTTACAATCGTCATTAAGGAGTAGTTAGAAAAATGATGAGGAACGAAGAGCATGTAGCAGGAGGGGGAAAAATACGAAGCATCATTTTAGGTTTGAATGATGGATTAGTCTCTACCTTCACTTTGTTAGTCGGTGTAGCAGCAGCGACAATAATACAAACGGGAGCTAATTCTATAGTGATTTTAACAGGTATTGCCGCAATGGTCTCAGGAGCAATAAGTATGGGCTTAGGAGAGTATATTTCTTCGAAATCCGAAGGGAATTACATTAAAAACGAAATCAAAAAGGAGAAAGCGGAAATTGAATTGTTTCCTGAAGAAGAAAAACAAGAGGTTATGGTTTATTTTGAAAATATGGGTTTTAAAGGAGATATTTTAGATGAGTGTGTAAAAACCATTACATCAAATAAAGACACATGGTTGAATTTTCTCTTAAAAAGCGAATTGGGTCTTGAAGAACCCGAAAATCCCATAATTGGGGCACTTTTAACTTTCTTTTCATTCATATTGGGGTCGTTCATTACTCTTTTTCCATATTTCTTCAATATTGGTATACTTTCACTTGTACTTTCATCTATTATCTCGTTCTCGATGTTATTTTTAGTAGGTGCTTTTAAAACTAAAATTACCGGAGAGAAGATGTTAAAAGGAGGATTGGAAATGATTTTAATTGGTTTTGTTGCGTTTGTAGTGTCCTATACCATTGGAATTTGGTTAGAACAACTTATAGTTTTTATATAATTTAGAGGTAAAATTTATTTTTCAATTATTTGTTCGTAAAAATCTTTTGAATGATCACAAATAGGACATATTTCTGGTGGAGAGTTAAATTCGATATTTCCACAGATTTTGCACACATAGATGTTTTCTCCTATACTTTTTGAGTTATCATCAATTGTTTTTAACGCATTAGAAAATAATTTGGCATGAACTTTTTCTGCTTTCCTTGCTAGGGTAAAGGTTAATTCAACCATATCATTTTTCTCTTTTTTAGCGTTTTTAACGAAATCTCTATATATTTTTTTCGTTTCGTAAATTTCTCCCGAAATTGCGTTTAAAAGGTTATCTCGAGTGTTAGAAACAGAATCCTTGATTTCTTGAAGATTAATATTTACAAAATCAGTTGAAAGATTATCATTTTGTTCAATCACCTTTAATGCGCGCAAGTGGTTTTTAATATGAATACTTTCTGCAAAAGATGCTGCTTTAAATAATAATGCCGCTGTTAAGTAATTCTCTTGCCTAGCCCTTTCTGCAAAGAATTCATATTTTTTCATAGCAGTTGTCTCTCCTATAATGGCTTCTTTTAAATTTTCAATTAAAATTGGCAAATTTCTAAATCTTTTATTTTATTTATCTTAGAGTAATTAGGATAAATAGTTTTAATTTTTAACGCTTAATAAAACTAGGTTAATGAAAGTATGTAAAAAATTGATTAGTTTTCTTGTTGGGTAAACTTTATTTTATTTTGTTTTGGCTCATATAGAGTACCATCTTTAATTGATTCTTCAATTGCATTTTTTATAAATTCCTTATCTAAGTTTTCCTCTAATTCAATTATCTGAATAACACTATCTTTATCTAATGCGTTCCAATCATTTTGTTCAGCCATTTCTTTTAATCGGTCTAAGATTCTGCCAAGCTTATTTAGTTTACTTCTTGATTCTCCAACAAATATCCTATCCATATCGATTTTCCCAGTTGATTCGTCATATCCTGTATCTTTGAGATATCTCTTGAACAAGGTTATAATTTCCTCGACATCACTTTTTAACACCTTGTCTCTTAGCGACATTTTTGCGTAGGATTCGCTAAGTCTCACTAAAGCGTCTAAATTTCTTGCTAGGATTGATATTATAGAATCTTCAGCATCATATTCTCCTCGCAATTCCAGATAAAATTCTTTAATACGGTCTTTTGCTTCCTGTGAAAGAACAGGAAATATCGTCTTTTTCGCGTATTTAATGTACTTTTTTAAGAGAGCTCTATGTATTGGAGCATTACTTTCTACTTTATCGCTATCATTAACTTCATGGGGATCAAGCATAGCATTTTGGAGTATAAATTCTGCCATTTGTGCATCTTCTGCTTTGTTAGGTTTATCCACTACGACAAAGATCAAGTCAAATCGAGACAACAAAGAAGGGGGAAGCCTTATATTCTGTGTTGGGGTTTTATATCTATCGTATCTTCCTGAATAAGGGTTTGCTGCTGCGATTATTGCCGTTTCTGCTTTAAGAGTTGCTACAATGCCCGCTTTAGCTATGCTTACTGTATTATGCAAAACTACTCCTTGAGCAATGAAAGTATGATTTGGTTCCACTGTGAGATCATAAACCCAAGGAGTATAATTCTTACCTTCATTCTTTACGATTTCGATATTTTTTATTCGATCCCATAAAATTTCTGATTGTATAAATGATTTAATAACATCTAATTCACATTTAATCAAATCAATGTTTTTAACCACAGAACTATAAACTATAGCTTGGAGTTGTCTTCTATGTTCATAACTATACCCTCCCCTTTCATAATAATCAACAGTGCTTCTTGATAAACCAGAAATTTTTCCAAGAAGGGATTGTGAATAATTAAATTGAGATCTCATATCAGAAATATCAATATTATTTTGTAACGATGTTTCAATCAATTCCAACTTAGATTCTATAGACTTAATCTCATTAATTAACTTATTTCGAGTTATTCCGTGATTTACTTTAAAATGTCGCCAATATTTCCCCTCATCAGTTAAAGCTAATCTTTTCTTTATAATAATTATTTTTTTTATTAATGATGTTGGAAAGATATCATGATGATGAATTTTAATCGTATTGGGTTTAATTAAACTCACTATTTTTGAAAGTCTTTTGTCATCTTTCTCAATTATTTCATTATAAAAAAGAATCAGAGATTGACCTCTAATATATACTTTATATGAATCATTATAGTCATCATGTATTATTCTCGATTGAATACTTAATTTTAATAATAAATCTTGATAATCAACACATAGATCTTTAGAAGATGTCCTATAACAAATAGCATTGGATTCTACACTTCCATCTCCTTTGAATGCGCTTTTTAAAAACGCTTTAGCAATATTCTTGCTACTAGAAAATATTTTTAGAGGAATTCTCTTTAATATTGACTTTTTCATTACTTCTGGAAAATTTTCACTCATCCATTTATATAATTCTATAGAGATGTACCTTAAAGTTATTACATCATCCTTTGAATTGATTGAAGGTGTAATATTAAATGTATCTTCCATTAATTTCTTAAAATCTTTATTAAGAACATTATTATTATTTGAAAATCCTATTTCTGCTCCAGAACCTAAATAACTATGCCCTTCAGAAACTAAATATCCAAGGATTCTACTTAATTTTTCATCTAAATATGAGGGGAATAAAACTTGTTTTGCCAATGGATGAGGGTGATTATTTAAAGAAGTTAATTTTATAGATTTAATTGAATTTGGAAGGTATTTTGGAATTGGAATAAAGTCATCTTTACAACAATCTTTAGCTTCAATGCATTTCAATCCTTCCTTACGATAAACAAACATAGGATGTTCAGGAGTGACGGTGATTGATCTTCCATTTGTAAATTTAAATCTATAGAAACAATCTGGAGCTATATGTCGACTTATTCTGTCTATGTTTGTTTTAAATATCTTATTAAAATCTGTAGAGTACAACTCTAAGTTTTTAAAATCTAATATTTCGCAATTCTTTCCTTGAATTACTTTATTAATATTTTTTTTCATTAGATTGTCAATAAAACTTCCAATGATTATTTTTTCCCCACTAGTAGATAATATTTCTGTATTGTAATGATAAGATTGTTGCTCCATCCCTTCGTGTAATGCGGATCTATCGGCAGTATCCATTTTATCAAACTCATCTATAGCCGCTATTCCTCCATTAGCTAAAACAATTGCACCCGCTTCAAGATTCATCTGTCCTGTGTCGCTGTCTTTGATCACAGCAGCAGTTAAACCTACAGCTGTAGATCCTTTTCCTGAAGTATATAGTCCTCTTGGAGATATTTCAACAGCGCTTTTTAATATTTCACTGTTATGAACGATAATATTACCATTCGCTATAATAAAGTGACCATTATCAGTTCCTATATCATAAACAGATGTTTCTTCGTTTATTACATCAATTTCCTCAATTTTATCCCAGAAAATATCTGATTCAACTAGGTTCTTTAACCAAATAAGGTCATTACTATATTTTTTATCATTACTTCTATAGAGATTTTCAAATATGTTTGTAATTTTTTTAAGATACGCCCTTCCAGCTCTTTGTCTTTGAGCTTTTCCACGAAGTTCTGCTAAAAAATCTCGCTCTCTAGAACCTCTTCTTGCTATTATTTCGAGATCATTAGAAATCCTCTGTAAAATATTTCCAAAATTAGGGATAATATCTTTTTTTTGATATCTTATCTTTGAATTTGCAATCTCTATAGCTCTCTCAAGTCTAGATTGTTTTTCTGTTGATAAAAATCCAATTTTTTCGTAGAATTTAATTACTTCCTCTCCAGTTAGAATTATATTATAATAAATATTTCCTTTATATTGCCCTGAATGAATGGTTTTAGTATTAATTACACAAAAAATCCCAATTGTACATAACATATCCGATAACGAATATGCTAATATTCTACTTGCAGTAGTGGCGGAAATAAATAGAGCATCATTTTCAATATAACCATCCCCCGTAAAATAAGCAGAAAGTAAGCTACAACGAAAATCTAATGGAGTAGATAACAAAATACTATGGAGTTTTTTATTTTGTGCGTGATTTCCCAAAAAATTGCTAAACCAGTAGCTTAGGCTACTATTATGAATTTGGATAGAATCATTATAATCATAAGATGAAGCCCTACCAAAAATGGATTTAAAATCGTTTTCAATTATTTTTATTATTTCTTGATTTGTATTTGTAATTCGTATACTATTTTTAGGGGTATCACCTTCTGCGAGATAAAATCCGATGAGTCTTCCGAGATTATTACTGAATTCTATCTTTCTTGGAATCCAAGTGTTATCATATTTCCTCCTTATCCAATCTCCATTAGGTATAGAATTATTATCTCTTAGATATGATAAAAAAGTTCCTTCAGTGATATTTGAAATTCTCGCTACCCTACTAAGAGTAGCTCCATCATTTAAATATAAATTAATCTGTTTTCTTATTGTTTTAGCACTAACTAAATCCTCTTTATTGAAGAATGTACTTATATCAATCCAATTGTAATTCTCTCCAAAGCATAAATTTCTTGCAATGGGTAAATACAAATTGCTGTGATTTTTATAAAGATCATTGCCATCAATTACCTTCAATTCACCATTTACCAATGTAGTAAATGAATGAGTTGGAGTTGTAATAATAACACGCCCAGATTGTGTTTTTATTTGAAGAAGAATATCAGCTTTATGTCTGCTTACTTCATTAATTCTAGATATTTGAGTTTTCAGAGTAAAAGGATTTATTGAATATGTGTATACTGATTTATTATTCGATATTTTAAGGAGTTCAGTATCTTCTCTTAAAATAACATTAAAAAGATTTTCATCAAGAAGTTTATCAACAAATTCTCCTATTTTTCTTTTAGTCCAAATTATACCTGATGCATTTTCGGTTCCAATATATATTTTCTCAGAACCAGATACGCTTTTTCCCGTACCGGGATCTCCAACGAAGAGTACATGGATATCACCCCTCTTATACCCTCCACCAGGTTTCTTTTTGCGCGTTCCACTAAAAAGACTAAGCGCACACGCCATTTTTAAATCGTTCCTTCCATAAATTGTTGGAGCAATAGAGCGCGCGATTTTCTTTTGTATTAAAGGTTCTTTGGATAATTCTATAATTTGAGTTTTTTCTTCGTTTGATAATTCAATATCTTCATCACTCTTATCTTCAGGCTCAATGAAGTTTACATCGATATAGGTTTTGAATAAATTCGAATTAGGACTTTTTTTCGAAGTTGCCATCACGGATTTGTACACACCAAGAATTGTGACTCTATCACCTGGTTTAACATAATCTACTAAATCATGAGTTAGTATTGATTGAATAGAACGGGGAATTCTTCCAGGAGGTAAATCTTCAGGGAACTCTTGAATTGTGATGCTATGCCAATCGATAAATTCTGATTTTTTAGATAAAAGTTTAAAATCCGATTGTGATTTTGCTTTACAACGTTTATTGGTACCACAAAATCTTGGCCACCTAATACTAGATGTGTATTGAGGTGTCTCAAAAATAGCCCCACAAAGCAAACATTCAAACATAGCTTTAATTAGCTTAGGTCTAACTATTGAGCTTCTTATAGTTATGCCCTTTAACATAATTAACTTATCTATGTTTTTTGCTCTTAAACTTCTGATTGGTATATTCAGAGGAGATTTTTCATCCTTAGTTGTAATTCTAACAAAATAGTCATCAAAACTTAGGGAGCCGCCAGTTTCAAATTTAAGTACATTCTTAAATGCACTAATAGCATCTTCTAAAAGAGATTCAGGATCATCCTTTAGAAGTTCAGCTATTTTAGGGTCAAATGCTAGAAGATCCTCGTAAAGAATCAGTAATGTATTACTAGATTTTGAGATTAAGCGTTTTATTTGATTTTGATATTTATACTCACCAGGTTTTTCTTCGAATGTTCTGTAAAAATCCTCAAATCTCTGAACTTTATGGATTGGTTTTACGGGTGGTGACGAAAACGAACTTGTAATTTAAATCACCAAAATAATATGTATACTCTCCAATTTATATAGCACTATTTATTAAAACTAATATTAAGGGGCTGCTTATTAAAGAGGTACTAGAGTAGAATAAAAAAATAAAGAGAGTATTAATTTAATGTTTTAATATTAGGAAAAACTTCAATTTTCTTTTAATTGGTTGAAAATATCACAGATTACGGGATCTTGAGACATTTCACATCTTATTTTTAATAAAGCAATAACGCGTTTTTTTACTTTTTCATTTTCGTACTTTACAGTTCTACTCAAGGTAATTGCAATTGATCTTTGAAGAGTAAGGCTTCTTTCATCGCTTAAGTTTTTAAGTAAGTTTGGAAGGATTTTTGTTAGTTTTACCTCCCCGATTAAATCCACTGTGGTGTTGATCATAGCTTTTCTAACATCTTCAGAGGAATCTTCAAGAAGAAGTAGAATCATGTCAAATATTCGTTCTATGTTTACTAAACCGTAAACCTTTAAAAGTTTAACAGAAGCTTCTCGAACGGTGGATTCTTTATGTTTAACATTATCTGTAATTATTTCGAATGGTATTTTAGAAGCGGTTACTCCTTCGATACTAGATATGATATTTATTGCTGATCTCCTTACCCATGGATTGGTATCTTTTAACATATCTTTAATTTCGTTAATAACTTTTTCCTTATTTTCTATATATTCTGCAATTCTTCCTAAACTGCTTACAGAAGATTCTCTTACCGACCAATTATCGTGTTTAAGTCCTTGTTTAGATAATATCTCAAAAGCTTTCTCTGGTTCGTTTTTTCCTATTAATCCGAGTATTTTTGCTCCCGATTCCTTTATGATTGAATCTTCTTCATTTAACATGTCAATTGATAAGGTTACGGGTATTTTTTCGGGAGTGTCTTTTGCTAAATCTAATAATATTTTTGAAAGGGTTATTCTAACAGATGATTCTTGACCTTTAAAGAGCTTAATGAGTGTACCAACATTTAACTTTTGAATTCCCTCTTTACTTTTTACTATTTTATTGATGGTTTTTGAAAGCAACTTTTTAGCTTGATTATTAGTTGTTGATTGAAATGTAGATAATAACCTATCAAATTCAATTTTATCAGTATATTCGTCTATTACACCGTCGAGTGTGTTTAAAGCATTAATTAACACATCGTCGTTATTACTATTCAATTGATTTAGTAATTTTGGGATAATAAAGTCTGGATCCGTCCTCGTTAAACCTATAAGCGTTTTTGAGACGATTCCCTTTGTTACAAATTTACTGACATCAGGTAGCATAATAAGATTGTCAAAAATCAAATCTTTATTTAAAGGATATTTATTGATTAAGAGATTTGAGATTTGATTTTTAAGGGATTCATTGTCAAATTTAATAAAGATTAGTAAAGTAGTCAAAATTTTTTCTGGATTTCTTTTCCATAGCCGTCCAAGAAATTCTATAATACTCCGCAAAACTTCTACATTAGTAGGATCAATTTTTTTGATAATTTCATCAATATTAATTGATTCAGGATTTTCCTCGAAGTATTTCTCCATGGCTAATATTGAAGCTCGTCTCACATCATTATTATCATCTATCAATGCATCTATGAATGGAGCGATTGGAATGTAATACTTTTGAAAATTTCCAATTGAACTAAGCAACTCAAAAGCAGACGCTCTTACATAACTAGATGGATCTTTAGTAAATTCTAAAATCCTTGATATTAGTTCTGGAAATTCCTCAACATTTTTCATATTTTTGATATTCAAGAGTCCAGCTGATCTTACTTTATGGTTTTTACTTTCCAGTTTCTTAAGCGCATCAGAAACTCTTAGATTAAAAGAATATCGGGCGCTCAAATCTAAAGTATTTTTCTGAACCTCGTAATCAGGATCTTCAATTAAATTTGCGAGAGATAAGTCACCTATAGTATATGTTTTGCTTAATCTATTCATCATATTTAGAAGTTGAATAGACAGTTTCCTAACAATCCAATCAGGATCTCGAGTAAGTGAAAGAATAATTTTATTAGGAATCTCGTTAGCCAGTGTATAATTAGAATTTATTAAAGATTTTAATATTGGTATTTTTTTATCGTAATTTGGGGATTCTAATATAGACTTAATCCACGATAGGACTATATTGGGATAATCTATTTCCAAGTTTAAGAAGATGTGGAAGCATATTTCGGAAACATTCGAATTACTATCGCAGATTCCGTCAATTAACATGTTTTTAAATTTCCAATCGTTGATATCTAATTCTGGTTTCAATGGAATGCGTTCAAACATCATGATCAGAGTAGATTTAGCTTTATTTCGGATCTCCTCGTCTTTATTGCGGATTAAGGTAAATAAAGGGACGGAATCGAAATTTTGTCCACATTCGTTAATTTTTGATATTTTTAAATTCTTGATAAAATCAGATTCTTTGAAGAATAGATAATATGATGTAAAGATGATAAGAATAAATTCTTCGATAACCGCAGCCCACGCGAAAACCCTATAATATGATATAATTTCTGCGGTTAAAAGCCAAACCTGAAAAGTATTAGTCAACATATTTGCATTAACTACAATGAAATTTACTAGCACATTTACCCCTATCGAAGCCATTAAGTAAGCTGCAAAATATATATCAATAGCCCTAAAGGTAATCTTTCTACCCCAAAATCTTGTAAAATAACCAATTACGCCCATGGCCAGGGTTACAAACACAAAGAAGGAAGCCATTGTCGAAATAAATATAATTCCAGTAAAAAAGAACATAATAGTTTGAAATAAGGATATCCAAGCCCAAACAAAGACGAAAATCATTACCCCTAATAAGATGAAAGGTCCAGGGTTGGAGGAAAACTCTTTAAACGCCCTTTTATTATCCTCAAAGTTAAGAAAAATCGAACGATCTATAGCCGGAATGTGGTAATATACATCTGAGATCCCCGCTATATATCCCTTCGAACCGTAAAATGTTAGAATCATTAGAGGATATACTAAAACAGAGGTTATCCAAACGATTATTACATGGAAATTAAATAAAAGAGAAAGTAATAAGGGAAGTATGTACAAAAGATAAAATGTAACAGCTCTTAGGAGGGATGTAGTTTTTTTTGAATTTTTTCTATTAATAACATTTCTTCCAATAGCTTTATGAAAGGGGGTAAGACCTTCATGTGTCTTTTCACTCAAAGCAATGAATAAGAAATCGATAAGGGGGTATATCGTTAAATAAATTAAACATATTATCAGAGGTATTAATAAAAACAATGGATTTAAAGTAGGGGGTCCGATTGTAGAATCTTTCCAAAAATCAGCGTTATTTATGGTAAAAAACACAGCCATAACGATCACGATTAAAGTTGAAACCCCAAATATAAAACCATAAAAAACACACTGAATCAAATCGATTTTTTTTATTATCCCTTTTTTAACTAATGCGATTTGTTTGTATATAATTATCGTTCCTAACAGAATAGTAGCCATAAAAGTTACAATTAAAACAATTTCAAGAATCATAAACTCTAAACGAATTTAAATTAAATAAATATTAATTATAATACGATTAACACTAAATACATTTTTGGATCGTCTTGAATTCTAATAGAAATAATAAACTATAATGTAATGAATAACATCGACATCAATATAAGCGAAATTCTAAGTAGGATAAGGTACCTTTATCTGAACAACGATGTTTATGTGACCTGCCTTGATTCATATAAGGGATTTAAAGTGTTAGATTTAGAAGTTGGACCGTTTGAAAAAGGGTCTAAATACAAGGTAAAACAATTTATAGCTGACTCTTTAATCCATTATAACATTTTTGAAAAGTTACCAGGGGAAAAGTTAGATAATCTTGATGTTCAACGACACGCAATAAGCGAACGAGATAATCAAAAATTAGAAAAAAAAAATAATCCTCTATTCTTGATGAACATCCGTGAGAATAAGAGAGATATGCTAAACGACGTTGAAAACAAGAAAAAAACTAAAATGGATTTTGATAGATACAATTCATATATGTCAAACATAATTTATAACAGACTTTTAAAGTCGCTTAGACTATCAACAACAGAAATATCTACAGCAGAAGAAAATAGGCTTACTACGAGTGAAAAGAAACTATTTTCAATTTTGAATAAAATTATTTTAGAATGGCTGAATTTTTTTTTACATCAAGAACAATTATAAAACAAAGAGTTATTTGGCTGTAATTTTAATTAAATTAACTAACATAGAAGTTAATCCCTCAATATTAAATAATCTTTTCTAGCTTTTGCGTATTCCTCAGGTTTTATTTTTCCTTCTAAGAATAGTTTTTCTTTTTCTCTCATAATATCTCGTTTTTTAGCCATTTCTTTACGTTTTTCGGCCCTAGAAAACGCATTTGAGATTTTTTCAGCCAGTTTGCTAATTTCCTTGTTCTTAATTTTATTTAGATCTGTTAAATACGGTTTAATTGGTTTTATCATTTCTATATTCTTCTTGGATAATTCTTCTATTCTCGTCAATGCTAAAATGATTTCCTCAGTATTTTCCCCATCTAAAACATTTAATAAACGAGGAATAGCTACATCTTTTAAAACTTCATCAAGATAGCTAGATACCTGTTTCTTTATTGCCGCATCTTCGTATCTATCTAATTGCTTATCTCGGATATACTCAATAAAGATTAATGGTAATTCAACGGGCCACTCTCTCATTTTCTCCTTGTCAATTATCTGGATAATACCGCCATCCTTTTTTCTAAATATCTTCATATCCAATCTCCAGTGGTTAGTTTTTCTGGTAAATACTGATCCGTTAGAAATTCAAACCCATGAGATGATAAAACTTGGATCTCAGCTTTTACTTTCAATTTTAGAGCCAATTTAAGATCATCTTCCCATTGCTTATTCTTTTTTACAAAATCTTCACTAAGCAATTCTTTAGTTCTTTTGATATCCATAGGTTTCATATCAAGTCTTGCTTCTTTAGGAATATTATATTTATCTAAGTCTCTTGTTAATACACCTAACAATTTTATGTTTGGGGTTGCTAAAAAAGGAGATTCGTAACTTAGCCTTTTCGAACCTCTAAGATAAACTGAGTGAATGTAATGTCCATAAGGATCACTATCTACAAGACTAAAAACAGGCAAGTTAAGTTCTTTACTCAACCTTTTTAAGAACATTCGAGTTGCTATATCTGCCGCACCTTTAGCAGTTAGAATAATGCAGGGATATTGTCGCCAAAACCGAGCCTCGGATAATCGAATCATCGCCGCATCTTTTTCGACAACCAAAATAAATTCTGCATCTGACTCTAAAATTTCTATATTATCAAGCATTGGACTGATGGTCCATCCTCCACTTCCTAATCCTTCTAAGTCGATAATATCATTTTTATCTCTAATTCTTAATCTTCCTATACACGATCCTTTAGCAGACGCTACGATATGGGTAGAATTTCTGGTAGTATAGAGCATTGAGGCAATATCTTCTATACTTTTATCAGAGTTTTTCTGATCTCCACCGAATAACTTAGGATCCGCATAAAACACTTCTCTTTTGGTAGCATGAAGGTCTTTTATCAGAAGCTCGTGTACTATTTCTAATACACGCATTAATCTTGTGATATCGGCTACACTTGTTAGAGAATGGAATTGTTTTTCCATAATTTGTTTACCTAATAATAACAAGTCGTTTTCCTCGTCCCATATAATGT
>JAHPYY010000131.1 GCA_019058515.1 Promethearchaeota archaeon | reverse complement strand
CGCTAAAAAAATCACGGGGGGTGATAGGTTAAGTAAGAAATTTCGTCGGGTTTCCGACCACGGGTAAATAAAGATAAAAAAATAAATAATTAGATACTCTTAAAAGAAAAAAGAAAAAATGTTATCGATTTTTATATTTTTTGCTCTAATTTTTTCCTAATTGCACTAATCTCCGACCTAAAAGCAACAACCACGGTACGTAAAGAATTCCTGCGATTACCATCGATATAGCTGCTACATCTTTCGAATAAAACCCAACGAAAATATGAAGTAAATCTAAACTATGAGTAATTAACCCGATGTAACCAATTGACTGGTTAAAAGTTTTGGTTCTTATCATTAAGATTGATATAAACACATAGCTACTTTCCGCTAAAACTCCGCCAATAAACGCTCCCGTTCCATGCCATAGATCAGATGAGATAATGGCTTCTCCAGCCGCTAATATTTGCGCTCTTTCTGCTTCCGTTGTAGCTAAAGCGAATTTATCGCTAAGGTCGAGAAGGGATAACACTGAAGGAGTCGCCAGAATAAGAGTTATACCTGCAAATGCAAGTAATGTTGTTAAAGTTGCATATGCTAGATTTGTTTTTCTAAATGCAGCATAAATTCCAAGTACGATTACATAGTACAATGGTATGAAGACAATAGTCAAGAGGTCTAAGCGTAATAATCCAACAATCCTATTTTCCTGTAGCATAGCGAAGCATTCTTCTGCTGTCGTTGGGTATCCTCCTATCGTAAATAAGAGCGGTAGAATCGAGATCGTATAAATCAAAAAGATAATACAAGTATATCCTCCAATTTTGCACAATTTCTTTAATTCCAGATCGTATTGATGTGAATTGTTTTTTGGTGGTTTTAATTCTAATTCATTCATAAAAATGATTAGAGTTTGTAATTTTTAAGATTATTATAGTCCAAAGATTACCCTTCTAGGAACAAAGCTTAATTAAGGGAGATAACCGCCAATCTCTCTAAATTTTATTTTTCTATCTCATTAATAAAAAATGGTTAAAAAGTTCTAATTCTAAAAAAAATTATGAAGGAGAACGAATTGGACCAAAAGAATATATTATAGTGTATATTGTATCATTAGTTTCTTCTGATTTACCTTCGCGATACTCTTCCGTTTTCAATTCGTAATTGTATATTTTCATATATTTGTTAAGTAATAATTTGATAAACAATGAAAACTTTGGTCCAAGATTGTGTTTCCCTCCAATTATCACATTCTTTCGATTCCATCCGTACTTAATGCTTTCAAACCAATTCTGAGCAAATGGGGAAAAGACATTTTCTATCAAAGATTTTACCCTCCCTTCCAAATCTAATGTGTATTCTGCCGTAGTACTGCCTTTATTTAATATATCTAATAAATTATCAATACACCTATGATCAGAAACACCGTTTTGAAACGAGATTTCAGCAATTTCCTCAATTACATCCCAATCGGCATTATTTATTAACGGTTTAAGCATATTTTGACTGAAAATTAATTTTTTATTAGGTCGTTTTTTATTATCGATGTTTCGGTAAATGTACGATTTTATTGCGGTTCTAACGGTTTGAGACCTGGATTGATCTATCATCTCGCAAAAAGAATCTAAGAACTTCAACTCTAACGGTGGCATTCGAACTCGTAGAGCTTTATATTCATTACTTTTTTCTTCTGAGTCCACAGTCATTATTCTATTGATCTATTATGACATCCTATTTAATATAACTTATGGAAGGATGCTTGAGTAATGATTATAAAGATATTTTTACAAATAAGAAATTAAAAAGGAATACTTAAATTCTATGGAGGCAATTATTCAATTTCTACATAAACTGCAACTTCTTTAACCTCAGGTGAAGGTAAAGGAACCACATTTCCGTCAATACGATTGTTGTCAACATATAACGTCAGATTATTGCCAGTTCCCACTCTTTTAAAGGAAATCTCATATTTAACACCTCGAAAGACTCTTGTTGCTTTAAAACCAGACCAATTTTTTGGAATCACTGGTGAAATACATAAGCCGGTGTAAGTTGGACGTATACCGAGTATCCAATTAGTTATTGCTATAAAATTCCAAGCAGCCGTCCCTGTGAGCCAAGAATTTTTTGCTTCTCCATGAGTGGGAGCGTCTTTACCTGCGATCGTTTGGGAATATACGTAGGGTTCACATCTATGAACCTCGCTTATATACTCTCGCGCTGAAGGATTAATTCGTGTGTAGTAATCGTGAGCTTGATCTCCATTTCCCATAACCGCTTCGGCAATCATTATCCATGGATTTGTGTGACAAAATATGGAAGCGTTTTCTTTATAACCTGGAGGATATGATGAGATTTCTCCCAGTTGTAAATAATATCGGGAATAAGCTGGTTGGAGGAGCATGATTCCATGAGGGCTTATTAATTTTTTCTTTACTGAACTTAACGCTTTAGCTGCATAACCCTCCTTTATCCCAACTCCAGCATAGACACAAAATCCTTGTGTTTCAATGTAAATTTGCCCTTCCTCACACATATGAGAGCCGATTTTTTCCCCATAATCATCGTAAGCTCGTAGAAACCACTCTCCATCCCAACCATATTTTAAAATAGCAATATCCATATTTTTAGCCCATTTAAGGTATTGGTTCGCTTCCTTATTATGCTCTTTTTGCTGGAGTATTTCTGCAAATTCCTTAACGGTTAAAACAAAAAGAGAAGCGATAAATATAGATTCCGCTATTTTGCCATCCTTATTTTCTGTTACTTGAAAAGATTGATCAGGAACTTTAGAAAAACAATTTAAATTTAAACAATCATTCCAATCGGCTCGACCTATTAGGGGTAACCCATGTGGCCCCAGTCGCTCACGAATATACTGAAGACTGCGCTGTAAGTGTGTTAAAAGAGGTTCTTCAGTTCCTGATTCTTTATCATAGGGTATTTCCGTATCAAGAATACTCCAATCTCCCGTCTCTTTTAAATACGACGCTACGCTTAGAATCAACCATAACGGGTCGTCGTTAAAGTCACTTCCAATCCCATGATTTCCCTGCTTGGTAAGTGGTTGGTATTGGTGGTACACCGCGCCGGATTTTTGTTGAGTAGCAGCTAAATCTAATATTCTTTTTTTAGCTAAATCTGGGACCATGTGTACAAACCCTAGTAAATCTTGATTAGAATCTCGAAATCCTATTCCCCTACTTATTCCTGACTCAAAGAAAGAAGCAGATCTTGATAAATTAAAGGTAATTAGACATTGATAAGGATTCCATATATTGACCATTCTATTAGTGTGAATATCAGGTGTATCAACTTGCAATATACTAAGTAATTTTTCAAAATGGTTATTGAGGGTTTTAAAGGCGGACTTTACGCTTTTTAGATTTGAATACCTTAAAATAATCTTCTTAATTGCTTTTTTATTGAGGTTTTGGGATAATGGGGGATCAAACTTATCTGAATTCGCATTTTCATGATATCCTAGGAGAAATATTATTTTTTTAGTTTCATTTGGTTGAAGGGTCAGTTTACAATGGTGTGAGCCGATTGGTGCCCAACCTAGGGCAATCGAATTTGAAGCTTTTCCATTTTCTACTACGATTGGGCTATCCCAACCTCGATATGGACCTAAAAAGCTTTCTCGTTGAGTATCAAAGCCTTTAATAGATTCTGAGCATGCAAAAAAAGCAAAATGATTCCTTCTTTCACGGTATTCTGTTTTATGGTAAATTACTCCATCACTAACTTCAACTTCTCCTATATTAAAGTTGCGTTGAAAATTTGTTGCATCATCCTTAGCATCCCATAAACAAAATTCAATGCATGAGAAAATTGAGAGATCTACGGCATTTTTATTATTATTTTCGATTGAGCATAACCATATTTCTAAGCTCTCCCCTAAAGGTACAAAGTATAAGATTTCAGCGTTAATATTATTATAAGTTGACTTAATAATACTGTATCCTAGCCCGTGCCTACACCTATAGTTTTCTAATTTAGTTCGAGTTGGTTGCCATGTTGGAGACCAAAACTCATTAGTCTGATTGTCACGTATATATAAATATCTTCCACCAACATCACTAGGTACATTGTTATAGCGATATCGGGTTAACCTTCTAAATCGAGGATCCTTGTAAAAGCTATAACCTCCCCCTGTGTTAGAAATAATACTAAAATACGATTCGCAACCTAAGTAATTGATCCAGGGAAGCGGGGTGTCCGGTCGGGTGATCACGTACTCCTTTCGCTCGTCGTCAAAATAGCCAAACTTCACATCTAAGTCCTCATAATTTTAAGTTAATTCCATTTTCTGTATAGACTTGGTACACTAGCTAGTAATTTTTTTGTGTAAGGATTGGTCGGATTAAGAAATACATTTTTAGTCGGTCCTTTTTCGACAATAATTCCTTTTTCCATGACAAGCACTTTATCAGAGATGTACTGTGCTTGGCCAATATCATGAGTTATAAAGAGAACCGAAAAATCTTCTTCTTTTCTTAAATTAGCAAGAAGATTTAAAATATCTGCTCTTGAAGAAGCATCAATCATGCTTGTTGGTTCATCTGCAATCAATAAGTCTGGTTTGATAAGTAATATCCTGGCTAAAAGAAATCGTTGCAGTTGCCCTCCACTGAGTTGATGAGGAAATCGTCCAATAACTTCTTTGGCATTGATTCCTACAAAGCCTAAAACCTCCTGTATTTTTTCGCTTTCTTCACTCTTGGATACTTTACTATAACGAAATCTTATTGCTTTTTTTAATACTCTTTCCACTTTGTAAAAATAATTGAATGAGCTATAAGGATCCTGAAAAATAACTTGTACTTGTTTATAATAGTTCTTTTTTTTAATTTCTTCAATATCTATACCATTAACGTATACTTTGCCACTAGTGGGTTTAATCAACCTTAAAATAATATTTGAAATTGTTGTTTTGCCACTTCCACTCTCGCCTACTAAAGAAATTATTTCTCCTCTTTTTATTTCAAAGGATAAATCTTTAGCAGCTACGGATTTAGTGGTTCTTATAAAGCCTGAAGTATATATCTTCGTTAAATCATCGATTTTCAGAATATTCTCATTTTTACTCATTATATACACCTATTTATATAACCAGCAACATACAGGATGTTCCTTTTTTTTTGGCTTAAAAAACGGAGGTTCTTCCTTCTCGCAAATTGGCATTTTTTTTGGGCAACGAGGGTGAAATCTGCATCCAGAAGGGGGATATCTTAAATCGGGTGGTCTTCCAGAGATGCAAGTTAGGTCAGTTTCAGGAGCTCCATCAGGATGGAATGAAACGATTGAAGAAACCAACCCTTGAGTATATGGATGAAGGGGGTAATTAATTAAATCTTCCATCTTACCATCTTCTACGATCTTTCCTGCATACATAGTTATGCATCGATCGCAAATTTGACGGAGAGTTGGAACATCGTGAGAAATAAATATGATGGTACTAATGATTCCCTTACTTCTTAAATCCAAAAGCATTTCAATCAAAAGTTTTTGAGTGGTAACATCTAAAGCACTTGTTGGTTCATCCACGATTAGCAAATTTGGATTCCACAAAGTTGATATTGCTATAACTGTTCGCTGTTTCATTCCCCCACTTAACTCGTGAGGAAAACGCTCTAGAACAGATTTATCTAATCCTAAAGTCTCAAAATGTTTACCTACGGATTTAATAACAGCTTTTTTGTCAGGCTTTGTACCAATCCTTTCTTTCATTACATCAAATATAAAATTTTTTACCTTTTTAACTGGATTTAATGAATTCATAGATGCTTGTGGTACAAAAGCTAAAGTTTTACAAAGGACTTCCGTTCTTAAAATCTCTTTATCAACTTGATAAATGTTATAACCATCTACTAAAATTGTACCTTCTTCGTAATGTAAAAGAGGTCTTGGAATCCCTGTAATTAGTTCAGCTAATGTTGATTTACCACATCCAGATTCACCTGCTATTCCTACAATTTCTCCTCGATTAATATTAATTGAGACATCATCTACAGCGTAAACAATTCCAAAAGTGCCCTTATAATATCCTTTTAGGTTATTTATTGCTAACAATGGATCTGACATATTATTTTAAACCTTTCTGAGTTCTCGACTATTTTTTATTTTTCTCTTAACCTTGGATTGAAAACTTGAGTCATACTTGATTGTACAACGAATATTAAGCCGATAAACATGGTTAAGACAATACCCGGTGGTAACCAAAGATTATAAAATCCACCGGTAATATGACCAAATTCTTTACTCCAATATAACAATCTTCCAAGCGTGAGATCAGTATCTTGACCCAATCCAACTAGTGAAATTCCCGCTTCGACAGAAATTGCAATTCCTATGATGATAGTGAATGTTAGGAAGATATAGGACAACATGTTAGGTATTATTTCTTTAATTGCGATACTTGTTTCACTTATACCCGTAACTTTAGCGACCTTAACAAAATCTCGCTCCTTTAAACTTAAAACTTGAGCTCGGATAGATCGAGCAGCCCACGGCCAACTTATAAAAGCAATAATTAAAGAAACAATCAACAACGAGCGCTCATTTAACATTGTTGATAGTAATAATATTAGAGGAATTACGGGAAACACTAAAGCGATGTTGGTTATTAACTGAAATATATTATCAACAATTCCGCCCTTGTAAGCACCAACCACTCCCAGAACGATAGCGATGCTTACGCTAATGAGAGCTACAAAAAAACCCATTATTATTGAGGTTGCTGTTGCATGTAGGAGAACTGTTAATTGGTCATTTCCGTAATCATTAGTGCCTAAGGGATGCTCTAAAGAAGGAGGAGCGAAGATCATCCTTCTTTCAACGCCATTAATTATAGTGTAGTATACTCTATCAGGTTCTGAAAAAAATAATAAACTGATAAATACAGCAGCAATTATGGAAAGAAATATGAGTAAAGTGGTTGTTAGCTTCATATGAGCTTTTAACGATATCGTAATTCTTTCAAGTTTTTCTTTTACTTTCATTTTCAGACCTCTCGTCCAGTTCTTATTCGAGGATCAATAAGACCGTAGGTAATATCAATTAAGAAATTTCCAACCAGTATTACAAGAATGGTAATGATAAAGGTGCCTATAATTAACGGATAATCTAAACTAATAAACGCTTCATAAGTAAGCTTTCCTAAGCCTGGCCAAAGAAATACCATTTCTATAACCAATGTGGCTCCGATAAGTTCATTAAAACGTAAATTTAGGCCAGTAAATTGCGGTAATAAAGCATTTCGTTGTGCATAACGGCGTAAAGTCTTATCATCAAAACCCAACTTTTTACAATATAATATATAATCGGCATCCAATTCATAGATCGTCATTGCACGCATTCCGGTTGCCCAACCTCCAGTAAAACATAGAATTATGGTAAGAAATGGAAGCCAAAAATGATTAATTAAATTTAAGATGATATATGGATCTAGTGAGAAGTCTGGGGCGGGGACATAAGGAACGAATCGTAAGTTTACAACGAATATGTCAATAATTAATAGCGAAATCCAAAAGAAAGGAGCTGCTTGTAGTAGAATGAATATATAATACATTACAGTATTTTTCTTGCTCCTATTAAATCCAATTCGCGCTCCGATCCAGTTGCCGAGAAGGAAAGTAATTATAACACTTGGGACAACCAAAAGGAGCGTATAGGGTAGATATCGACCAACCACATCAACCACAGGAGTTAGATTCCACGAATACGACGGTCCTAAATTCAATTGAGCAAAATTAAGTAAAAAATCTACATATTGGACAAAAAGTGGTTTATCTAATCCTAAATAATTAATGAGTTCCTGTCTTTTCTTTAAAAAAGCTTCTATTTGCTCTACACTAGATCCTGGTGGTGGTGTAATTATTTGCCTTAATGGATCTCCCGGTAAAAGGCGCGGGATAAAGAAAGCTATAGTAATAGCAATGAACATTACAACGGTATAAAATACCACTTTTTTTAAAACAAATTGTAAATATTTATTGTGAATAATTTTCTGCAGCCCTTTTAAAACAAGGTTTTCATTCTTTTCAGATATATCGGGCTGCAATTTTGACGATTTCATTTTAATCTTTTCTTTTTTTTATTTAACTTCAAATTAGGTAATTAATTCTTATAAAAGAATTTCTTTGATATATAATTACACACATAATTGTATTTTATTATCGTCATTAGGGGAATTCTTACTCAACCACATGTTTCTAGAAAAATAAAAAAAAAATATTTTTAAAATTATTATTTTATTTGCCCTTATTAACTTTCATTCTTCTTCCTACTAAAACAGTCGTAATCACTACGGATAGTCCAATAGAAAGGAACAGTCCTGTCCATGGAATTGCCGGGAAAGGTGGCGCACCCGCAGGATATAGGGCAAGAATTAATCTTTGCTTAACAGCGGCCCAATTTACGGTATAAGCTGTGCATACTTGATTATAAGCGTTCGCTTCGCTTACCCAACCTTCCCAATATTGCGTACTAAATGTGTACCAGAAACCATTAGCATGCGTTGGTATTGAAGGCATTTCTGTAGCAAGTAATTCCTGCATGTCTGAGGCAGCCTCTAGTTGTGCCGTCGAATCTGGTTCTAATGTTTCGTACGATTCGTATAGGCTGTTAAATTCGGGATTGTACCAATTAGAAACATTACTGTTCCATTGATGGGTTCCTCTTTGACCAGCAAGGACAGTAATAGGGGGATTTACAAGGTGAGGGCCACAACAATGCATAGCTAAATCGTAATTGTTATCTGCAAGAGCTGGTTGAAATGCTGAGCCAAAGTCAATTTCCTTCTTCGTTGTAGGAACGCCAAAATCAGTAAAGGATTCCGCCCATAATTCAGTGGCTTTTACGACATCTGACCATCCGGTTGGAACTAGTATCTCCCAACCACCAAGCTCAACATTAATACCAGCGGTGGCAGGATCATCGTCAGTAGCGCCAGGCATACCCTGATATTCAGTAGGAACATCATCGGTGTACCATTTTCCACCCTTTTGATAACAATACTCATCTAAAATCGATTCTGCTTCCTCTACATCAAAAGTAACTGCGTTTGCTTCCTCAACTGATGCATCGTAAACACTAATATGCGCAGGACTTCTATCATCTAAGAATCCTTGACGAGCTTTTGACCAGTAGCCCGAAGCTGCTGTTAACGATATATCGTCATAATCTAAAGTGAAAGCTAAAGCTCTACGTAACCAAGGTTCTACCAGAGGGTATTTTAAATGATTAAAAGCAATCTCAATCACAGCACCCAAACCTAAGTAATAAGGTTCTTCTTGACCATACCACGTACTAATTTTAGGATTGTCGTCCATTGCTAGCCAAATTTTATCATAATAGCCCGCGTGAAGGTCAATTACTCCAGTTAAGAATGCTGTATCTTGAGCTGTATTTGTAGGGTATTGTCTTAAGCCAATATATTGGGCTTGAGGATGTCCTTGAGTATTTGGAATGTCTGTATGGATTACCCCGAGACCCCACCATTCGTCTCTCATTTCATAAATTTCTTCATCCAAAGTTGCTGATCGATAATATGGTGTGTATGGTCCAGAACAAACTTTCCAATCCTCGTCAAAAGTTCCATCAAACCAATCATTATTGAACTCGTCTAAATTTCCCTCATCTCCTTCTTGCACAACGATTTCTTCCCAAACATGTTCAGGAACGATGTATACATCAGTGGTCAACCATTCGAACAATTTTGAAGAAAAGTAATAATCACTCTTTAGGTTAAATCTGACTGTATCTGCATCAACTGCTGAAATGCTAGCTAATCTCTCATCCATATCGGCTTGAAATTTTATTTGATCAGCAGCAAGATTATAGCTGAAAACAACATCATCAGCATCAATTTTTTCACCGTCAGACCATGTTGCTGCGGGGTTTAGGTCCACGGTTACATATGCTCCATTGTCAGCCCAAGTATACGTAGAACCAATAACGGGAATAGGTACATCTTTTAAAAAGTTATACCCAAACAATGGTTCATACATGAATGCAACGCCGTAAGCGGGATTGTTTGAATATGGCATAAAGTCCTCTGCTTTTGTTTGGTATCCTGCTGCCCAGACTGTGTTCGATCTCCCTTGCGTTGTAGTAGGAACAACGGTGCTTATTATAGAAGTTAACATTAAAGCCGTTACTATAACGAGCAATATTTTTGTTTTATTCATATTTACTTTTACCTTCCATTTTTATTTTATAATATTTTTTTTAGATATGATATGGAAACACATCAAATGAAAATTCTACGAAAAATCTATTTAAACATTTCTGTCATTAATGGATTTTCTTTATATAGAATTTGTGTCTTTTATTTTTAAATTTTAAAAATAACTTGCACTTGTTTATAAATACATTTTTAAATCCCTTTATTGATCAATATTTAATAATATACTTTTTTTCCTATCTGTAATTTTTTCATTCATTATCTAAAAATTTCTAAATAATCTTCTAAATTACTTGATAAGGAAAAAAAGATAAGCATTATAATAATTGTAATTAATATATTAAACCAGATTCTTTTACAATTTGATTTAGTTATATCAATTATAAAATCCAAATAAAAATTTAAAGTTAATTATATATAAAAGCTAATCTAATACATTATTTATAAGTTAGGCTTATTACTAGAGGAATATCAATTTGCTTCATAATTTTAACGTAAATAAATACATAAACCTGAAGCTGATTGGAAATAAAACAATAATTTATGTAAGTGGAATTCCCTTTAAGCAATGCAAAAACTTGGATTTTGATTACGAAGCATTTAAGTCGAATACTAGTGGCGATTTTAAACCGTACAATGAAAAATTCAAGGAAAAAAACAATTCTATCAAAAATGCAAATATAATTCCTCCAGAAGCTGAGTTTTGGGGTCATTGCAGCATTATACAATTCTGGGTCGAAAACAATTATGATACTCGATTGCTACATTATACGCTAGCTTTTCCCTTATTGAAAAAATTAGCGGAGGCTGGAGATCGTATTGCTCTTCGTGTATTCAAAAGAGAAATAGAATCTCGCCTAAAAACAGGAAATCCTACTGTAGTTAATTACTTGACTAAGGAGAATTATACAGGATATCTTGATAGCAAGGAGATTATAACTTTAACAAGTATTAGAGATGTGAAAATAACCCTCTCTTTAATATTTATCAATATTTTCTTATTTATTTTGACTAACTTTGTTCTACACAATGATGCAATAATACTACTTAATCAAGCTAATCAAAAAATTATTTACGAATTAGAGTTGTGGAGATTATTTACTTCACTCTTCATTCATGTGAACATCTTACATTTGTTACTTAATATGTTGTTACTATCTTTATTCGGTCTTATCTTAGAATGTGATCAACAAATATCTGGATTAGAATATATTACGATTTTCCTGCTTTCAGGATTGCTTGGGAACATTTCATACTTATACTTAATGCCGATAACTACAATTAGTCAAGGTGCTTCTGGTTCGATTTTTGGTTTAATGGGGGCAAGCGCTATAGTATTTAAAACTAAAAAACAATTTCTCCTACTTCTACTCCTTTCGTTTGTTATTTTATTCTTTTTATATGTATCTTTAGCTCCTGTTATAATCTTTTGGGCTCATTTGTTCGGGTTCCTTGGAGGATTAACCATTGAATTTGCATTCGATTTTATGCGGAAAAAAACTACATTACAAGAATTAAATCAAGATAAATCAAGATAACATGTCTTTACTTAAATGAAATAAGTTTTGGGTTACTCATATTTAAATTTTAAATTCACTGAGCTGAGTAAAGATTAAAAATAAAGATTATCTCACTTAAAATAAATAAAATGATTACTTTAAATCATAGGTATTCGTGAAACAAAATGCAATATGGCTTTTTTGACGACGAGCGGAAAGAATATGTGATCACCCGACCGGACACCCCGCTTCCCTGGACCAATTATTTAAGTAATAGTAAGTATTGTGCCATTATTTCTAACACAGGGGGAGGTTATAGCTTCTATATAGATCCACGAGATCAAAGAATACTACGATATAGATATAACAATCTTCCAATAGATAGACCTGGTAGATATTTTTATATTAGAGACGGTAATAATAATGCAGAGTTTTGGTCTCCGACCTGGCAACCTGTAATGAAATCTCTTGATAGTTATAAGTGTAGGCACGGGCTAGGATACAGTATTATTGAATCCTCATATAAGGGAATTACCGCAGAGATCTTATTCTTAGTCCCAATTAAAAACGATTTGGAAATTTGGTCATTCACAATTCATAACAAATCCTCTCAAATGAAGAACATAAGTTTATTTTCATACGCAGAATTTTGCTTATGGAAAGCAATATCAGATCAAAGAGACCTTCAATATATTCAAAATGTAGCCGTTGCAAGCTATAACGAAGAAAATAACTCTATAATCTATCATCTTTTTGATGATTCTTCGCCTATTGCTTTTTTTTCTTCTAGCGATGAAATAACTAGTTTTGACTGTGATAGAGAAGAATTTATAGGAAAATATAATTCAGAGAATAATCCTAAAAGCGTGATAAACAACAATTGCTCTAATTCTATAGCATTAGGAGGAAATCCAATTGCTGCAACATGTCACAAATTTTATTTAAAACCAGGAGAAACTAAAGAGATCGTATTTATACTTGGAATTACAGAGAAAAAATCAAACATTTCGCCAATTCTTCAAAAATTTAAGGATAAGGGAAAAGTGGAATCTGAATTCTCCAAATTAGCGGAAAACTGGGAAAACTTCTTACAAAAAAAAATAGTAGAAACTCCTGACAACGACTTCAATACAGTACTAAATATTTGGAATCCTTATCAATGTAAAACTACCTTTGATTGGGCTCGTTATGTATCCTTATACGAGACAGGGATTGGTAGAGGGATAGGATTTCGTGATTCTAATCAGGATACTTTGGCAATATGTCATATTTTACCAATTCAAGTGCGAAAAAGGATATTAGATTTAGCTAAAATTCAGTTTGAGAGCGGAAAGGTTTATCACAATTATTTTCCTCTTACTGGTAAGGGCGAATATCCAGATTATGTTAATCCTATCATGCATTTTTTTGGTGACGATCACTTATGGATGATTTTTGCTGTTAGCAATTATTTGAAAGAAACGGGAGATTCTTCTATTTTAAATGAGGAAGTAGAATATGTCGAAGGAGTAAAAGATACATTATATAATCATCTTCAAAGAGCGATCGAATTCACAAACAGTAATCTTGGAGCTCACGGTTTTCCCTTAATTGGAACTGCAGATTGGAATGACACTTTGCAACTTCATGGACCAAATAAAGCAGGTGAAAGCGTCATGATCGCAATGCAATTCCATAAGGCTTTATTTAATTTGAGTGAAATTGCAAACGAGTTCATAAACATAGAAGATGCCAAATATTATAAAAATTTGGCAAAAGAGGTGAATAAAAATATTAATAAGAAAGCATGGGATGGTCAATGGTATATTCGAGCTTTTACGGATAATGGCAGGATCGTTGGTAGTAAAGATTGCGACGAGGGTAGTATTTTCTTAAACACTCAATCTTGGAGTATTTACAGCCATGTTGCAAATGAGCAAAGAGGATTAACCTGCATGGACTCTGTTCGGAAGCATCTTGTTACTAAATACGGGATTAAGCTCCTTAATCCTCCGTTCACACGGTATTATCCTGATCTAGGAGGTATTAGTACTTTTCCTCCAGGTCTTAAGGAGAACGCGTCGATATTCTGTCATTCAAATCCTTGGGCGATTATTGCAGAATGTATATTAGGTAGAGGTGAATACGCTTACGAATATTATAGAAAAATATCTCCAACAAATAAAAATACAATTTCGGAAATTCATCAAGCTGAACCCTATGTATATTCTCAAATGATAACTGGAGACAACCATCCTAAATTTGGGGCTGCAAAGAATTCTTGGCTTACAGGTACTGCTTCATGGTCTTTGAAAGCCGCGACAGATTGGATTCTTGGAATTAAGCCTGAATTTCACGGATTATTAGTTGATCCCTGTATACCTAAAGAGTGGAAAAAATTCAAAATTATCAGACATTATAGAAATACCATATACGATTTCAATGTTTTCAACCCAGATAATGTATCCAAAGGAGTTAAGGAAATTACAGTGGATACTAATGTGTTGAAAAATAATTTAGTTCCCATCTTTAACGATAGGAAAATTCATACCGTCCGTGTTAAAATGGGGTGATACGTAAGTGGAAACCCTTTCTTCAATCCTATTATTTAAAAGTTTTGAGTCAATTTGATAATTGGGCTAAATATTAGCCATCCATTAAGTTTTGGAAATTCCAGTTTGAATTTTTCAATTATATTTTCTAATACATATTTTTATATGTATTAAAAAATATATAAAAAGAATAGTGTTTATTGAAGACGAATTACGGTTTGGGGTGTTATTATAATTATTCTTTTCTTTTTTCTATATCTTTTCTCATCTGGATGTATTCGAAACATTTTTTTTACCTCCCAATTTTGTAATATAAGATTTGATTAATAGATTGTATTACAAACAAAAAAATGTATTCTCAATATATAAATATTTCGGTTTCAATGTTTTTTTTTTACTCTGTTAAGAATTTTAATTAGGAGACAAAAAAATTTATCAATTGAAATATATTACATTAAATCAGATGTATTTTTTCAAAGGTAATTAAGATGCCCGATAAGAAATCTTCGTCGACCATAATAACATTACGTTTGGATGATTTCATTATTAGCGAAATTGAGCTTATTAAAGATACCTATGACATCAAGTCTACCTCTAAAGTAATTAAACAAGCACTTAACCAATATATTTCTATGGCTCCAATAAATACCGAAAGACCAAATCCCAAATTAATTTTTAGCCACAATATCTTATCTCGATTGCTACATGCAGCTGACGCCAAAACTTTGGAGGAAATGGCAGAAATTTCGTATCAAAATGGAAAATCGGATCATAAACAATGGATCCTTCGAGCTCAGGACAATAATTGCAATTTACCATGTAAACAAATTTCCAACAATATTGAACATGTAATCGATATAGTTAAATCAGTATTTACAGTGGATGGTCAAAATTGGTTTGATAACACTTCCTATACGAATAAAGACAACGAATTTGTATTCGAAGGAGAACACGATATGCATCAAAACTTTTCTACTTTTATTAAGCTCCTCCTCTCGAAATATCTGGCAGGAGATGGATTTGAATTAGTCCAAGAGGACTATTCCCAAATTCGTCGAATTGGAAAAAGTTTAGATGGGAGCTCTTTTGAAAAGTCTTTGAATGGAATGAAATTGCGGTTTATTAAACAAAAGTAATTAAATTTAAGCTTTTTATCCAAAATATATAGTATATCAAACGTTATCTATTAATAAATAATAGAGGACTAATAGTCCCTAGCTACTATTTCACCTTACACGCTTAAATACTCGTGCTGCGTTGTATATTGTAACTACATTAGAGGTGAAGACATGAATAAGAACGAGAAAAGGAATAATGGGTTAATTCAAAGTCAAAAATTATTGTCATCAAAAATAGAAAAGGTGAATCGATTATTTTTAATACATTTTTCTACGCTTATCTTGTTTTTTTTATTTGCAACGACAAATCTTATTATTTGGATTTCTTCACTTATAACAGGACAAGTAACAACAGCGATAGCTCAACGTTATGGCCTATTTGGAACTATAGTAACAATACTTGAGACTGTTTTACTAATAATATTTGTATTTCAAATCGGAATACAACTTTCCCTTTATGGTGCTTTTATAATCAGAGGAAACCGCTTAATAAATCGCAACAGGTCTAAAAAGGGAGATAACTCTCAGATCTTCGATGCGATTATTCCGTATATAAACAACTTTTATGCGTTCTTTAACCGTTATTCAAAAGAAAAAACAAACTTAAGTAAATTAGTGAGTTTATTCTTGGGGTTTAACTTTATTTCAGGTATATTTGTTACGATCCTGTTTGCAACTCTTTTAGACGTTGAGAATGCAAACCTTACTATTGCAATAATATTTCTATTAATGGTCACCTTTTGGATTGCAAGCTTCATAACTTCATTGAAAATAAGGAACGAGATTGTAAAATGGGAAAATTTATTCCCAAAATTAGAAGAATGGGCTCAGGAATTAGAAAATTAATCATCAAAAATGTAAAATATAGCTATGGCTTCTTCGAGACGGAGCAAATTTGAAATCTGGTCTGAAGTATTACAGTCTTGCTTAAGGAAAAAACGAACCCAAACATGGTTATTAAGAGAAACTCGCTTAAAAACCAGCGTAATAAAAGAAGTGCTTGAGTTTCTGACTTCTCGGAATTTGATTGAACATATCGACGAGTCGGATAACATTAGATATCAAACTACAGATCGGGGTAAAGAAGCGTTAAAAAAGTTTTATACATTGATAAACGATTATTTCGACTTAAAACTAGATAAACATTATCATAGATCTACAACAAATTGATAATAGATTTCTTTAGCACTACTTTTTATTTTCTTTATTTCTTTAACATTTATACCCACTATTTCCAATGCGCTCTCAGTGTATCCCATTATCGTAAACTCGTAAATAGGGTGATAATTTGGTAGATCTAATACACGAGCATGCACTACGTTTCCCTCAAGTTCAAAAGACTCTCTTCCCTCGTCAAAGTAATTAGTCCAGATACGAGCTAATATGGAAGAGATAAAATCCTTTGGACTTCTTTTTCGTCGTATATACACATTTAAGAGTCCCTTTTCACCCAAAGTCGTTTTGGCAGCATTCCGTCCAAAAACCCAATATACTCTTTGATTACCATCGTAATACTCCTTAATTAATTCCTCTACAAATGAGATGTAAATCTCTGTGGGCATAAGATTCGCAGACAACACCATTCTTGGAAATTCTGAATGCGTTTTTCTATAGTCTTGGATAAAGTTATCCCACCGTTCTTGTCCATAATGTGAAACATGCTCACTTTCTAAATTTAAATAAGCAAAACCTCTAATGTTAATTTAGATCACCATATTTTATACTTTTCTTAATAGTTTTTGAATTGAATTCAATTTTTCCCATAAAATAACCCCTGTTATTTTTACTACCGTACTACGAAATTAATCATTGGGGTCACTTTTAAAAGATACTTTTTTTAATATATTTCAATACACAATAACGAACAAAGAGTAGATTAAATATGTAAGAAATTAATAAAATCCCTTTGATATTGAGATCCAGATAATTAACTATCATAGAAAGATTTGAAATTATCCAAGATACACATCTTTATCAAAACAATTTTGTCAATACTTACCTTCTTTAGTTCGATTAGACGGATGGCCGCTTTGAAGATTTCTTGATTATATCCGTACATATCCCTCATTGTGAGGTTGTTCAAGGCAAGTTGCATAAATCCTTTCATTTCGAAAGGTGTCGGATGAACTCCAGTCACATTTTTTTTAGTTATTCTCAATAAGCAATCTTAAATAACACCTTTTAGATGAGAATATGAATCTTACGGTTTGGACATATATAGGATATCATTTAAAGCTGAAGTGTCGTAACCAGATGTGAGATTATGTGGAAAGAATAGTTAAAAAATAGGGAAAAAATTTAAAAGTTAAATCCAAGCAAATTCCAGTATAAATAGAACCATACGGAATATAATCCCATTACCATAATAATAGAATAGTAAATTCTACTCTTAATACCCCATTGAATTTTCTTTTCAGGAGCTCCTTTCCCAAACCACATCAAATAGCAGTAATATATTGTAAAACAAGTCAATACAACAGAAACTATAGGAATAATCATGGTAAATCCTAAGAAATATAAAACATTAGGCATTCCTAATTGGATTATATATTGCAATCCAAAGTAAATTAAAAAGGTTAACGCAAACAGCGATAATCCGTTTCCAAACACTACCCATCCAGCTCGCCAGCCATTAGCTGTTTCTTTCTTTTCCTTGCGCTTATAATTGAGAATTAGTTTTATTATCCATACAAATATAGCTGATGCGTAAATCCCTAAAAGCAATATCAAAAAGGTGAATTGAAATGCCGCGGTGTCGTACCATTGCATCTTATTATAGGAGGCAACGCCGCCATTAATGTACATGAATGCGATCTGCCCATCTGCTCCTTCTATGAAAGCAACTTTAAAATTTAAGCCATTTACTTCTTCAAATAATAATGGTTCTGTTTCAACCAAAGTTAGTCCTAAGACTTGTATCGTTCCATCTGGGTTAGCTGAAACTTGGATTGTGTTAAAAAGGTTGGCAGAACTAGCCGGAGATATAATGGCGATTTTAGCCACATTTTGGTGATTCCTACGAGTTGATATAAATTCACCTGTTACCCTTCCAACTCGATTTTGAAAACCCGACAAAGGAGTTACGGCGGATGGATCGGATTCGTAGCTTAGCAAATAGCGCTTGAACCATTCATCGAGTATTAGATTTCCTACATTTACGCCAGTATTTGTATTTACAGACATGAAAAAGCCAACACCTTTCTCTGGAAAAAGGAATAGTGTTGTGTGAAATCCATAAATGTCTCCCCCATGCAAGAGAAGTCTCATACCATTCACATTAGATTCAAAAAGCCCATAACAGATACTATTGAGTCCTGAATGAGGTGAGAAATGGTTTGAATGCATTTCGTCAATCATCTCTTCGGATAAAATCCTAATCCCGTTATACTGACCTCTCCCTAAGTGAGCCATCATAAATTTTGCCATATCGGTTGCCGATGCGCTAATTCCTCCGGCAGGAGGTGTGCTTATATATTCAAACGGTAGTTCGACATATTCATCGCCATAGTAATCGTACCCATTTGAGAGATCACTCACTATATCCAATGGTACAGGTTGCCAGGCAGTTGTGTGTTCCATTCCCAATGGTTTTAAAATGTTTTCTTCAACATATTCCTCGTAAAGGTCTCCCGATACTACCTCCACGATGTAACCTGCCAACGCTAATCCGTAATTGGAATAGGATGCAATCGTTCCGGGAGCCCACGGTTGCCTTGGAATACCTCCCGCCAATACTTCTCCCAGCGTGATATCGCTAGTTTCTCTATTGTAAAGATAGCAGAGGAATCCTTCTTCAAATCCTGCGGTATGAGTTAAAAGATGATGTAATGTAACTGGTTGGGGATATATTTGAGGAAGTTGGAAATCTTTCAAGTATGTATTCACATCTTCGTTTAGATCAAGCTTTCCTTGTTCGACAAGTTGCATTACTGCGGTGGCTGTAATTGGTTTGGATACGGATGCTATTCGAAAGAGGGTAGTATTCGCATTAACTGGTTTATTATTTTCTAGATCCGCATACCCATATCCTTTAGATAATAGTATGGTGCCGTTGCTAACAACTGAAATAGCACATCCAACGGTATGTGATTTCTCTATCTCTGGAATAATGAGATCGTCTAAAAAATTTTCTAATTCTACTACATCAGTTAAATCGACTGAATTCGAATTGTGGATGGTATCTGAATCTATTTTAACGGAACAAATTTGACTCTCTGATAGAATATTCGAGTTAGATGAGATAACTACGCATAGTAGACAAACTATTGAAATACAAAGAAGTATCGTAGTTGGAATTTTCAATTTTCTCATTAAATTACCACTTCATTAGAATTCTCATAAACTTAATTGAATATAGTTGTTTTCTATACTATAAATAAATAATGTTATATGTGACACATTGGGAGAATAGTAGCTTACTCACTTAACTTAAAAGAAAAAAGAAAATTATATACGTTAATTTTATTGAAATGGATGCTCAAGCATTATTCTTCTAATCTTTAAACATCTGGAAGGTCTATGAGTGGTAAGTTGTACTTTTCGATTTTCTCACGAACTGTTTCCCTTAATTTATCGAGCTTAAACTCGTAGAGAAAAACCGGAATGGAAATTAATCCAATTACGATAAATGGAAGCAGGATCAATATAAAAGGGGTTAAAACTGCGGGATTTCCAGGTTCAAGTTCCGTAAAGTAATATTCTAATGTTCCCCAGATATACATTATTAACACGATAATAGTCGAATATCCTGAAAAGGATTCCAATAGGTTCATGAATAACACATTTGTTCCCTCTAAATGGGGGGCTCTGCGATCGTCAAGAAATTTCCTGTAGGAAATTAAACCACAATCTTCCATTAGATAAATAGGGAAAAAAACTAAGGGAGTCAAAAAAGCAAAGAAGAAAGTTCCAAGAAACACAGCTTCTGCCAAATTTAAAATTTGAGTGTCTTCTCCAATTGTTCTGAGTAATGGTCCAAATCCAAACTGGACCATCAACGCACTAATTGTTAACGAAAACAAGCATGGGATAAAACCTCGTAAAAAAATTTTACCCACTCCCACCTCGTCAGATAGTTTAACAATTCCATACACAGGTTTTTTTCTAAAAGTATAGAGTATTCTATGCAGCTTCAAGTAAAAAACAACGAAATAAGGTGCGAGAAGGTAAAACAGCACGAAAGCTCCAATTGGCATTAGGTACAACAATAAAGTGTTTATCCACAGATTTCCTGGTAGGAATTTAATGAATTCACTAACATACTCACCGGGTACTAAATCAATCCCGAATATTCTTTTTAATTCTGCGAGAATGAATATGATGGCAAAAACCATTAGCGATATAACAAATGTTATTAATAGAAATAAGTCTTTTTTCTTCAATGTATCTCACTCTAATTTAATTTATTTTAAAACAGATAAAACTTGTATATTTCTAATCAGTTATTAGAATTTAAATATATTTGAAAATGCATATTTAACATGTTTCACTAAAAGAGTTTCTAAAAGTAATTAAAAAAAAGTCAACTTTTTTAAAATTCTACTAACACCTTTATTTCCTCGTGCGGTGGATTAGCTAACTTTTTAAACATAGCAGGTACGTCATAAACAGATATCTTATTTGTTACATAATCTTCGATACTTATTTTCTTTTGCTCGAACAATCGCACCGATGTCTTGAATGTATCTTGATTATAGCCGTATACGCCTCTCATTGTAATATTATTTAAGGATAATCCCATAAATCCCCTCATTTCAAAAGATCCAGCGTGAAGACCTATCATCGTGATATGACCTCCTCGTTTAACTAAGGCAATGGAATTCATTATCGTTTGTGGTATCCCTACGCAATCAAAAACATGATCTGGACCTACTCTATCGGTCATTCTTATGATCTTAGCCCAAGATTTCGGATCTAACACTTTATCTGCTCCCAGCTTAAGAGCTCTTTTTTTTTTAGATTCAACTGGTTCAATCACATAAATATAACTCGCACCTACGACTTTTAAAACTTGAAGCACCATTAATCCAATGGATCCAGCACCAAATACAGCAGCTGTATCTCCCAATTTAAGTCCAGATTCCTGAACGGCGTAAACTGCTACGGCTAACGGCTCTACTGTAGCGCCTTCTTCATACGACACTTTATCTGGTAAAATATGTAACCGTTCAGCCTTTACATTGACATATTCTCGCATAGCTCCATGTTCCGTAGTTCCCAAGGAATAATTCTGCAACTTACACATATTCTCTAATGCATGTAAACACCAATAACACTCTCCGCATGCGATTCCTGGATTTGCTGTTACTCGAGTACCAAGCTTTATCTTCCGAACAGCACTTCCCACCTCAACTACTTCCCCCGAAAATTCATGTCCAATTATTTTGTCTGAAAGCCCCATTTTACCCGTGTGGTAATTTTCCACATCTGAACCACAAATCCCTACAAACTTTACCTTAATAAGTACTTCATCAGATTGTATAGATGGTTTTTCTAATTCGTCTGTAACTATTGTGTGGTGAATTTCCTTAAAAATAGCTCCTTTCAAATTTTAATTCTCCCTCATTTTACTTTATAAATAATAGAAATTGATTTGGGATTTATTTCTCCCAAATCGTTCTATAAAATTCCCATACTTCCCAATAATTTGGTTCCATCTGGCGTTCCAAAAGCTATTTTAACATCCAATATAGCTGGTTTCCCTGAGTTTTTTGCTCGCTCTAATGCAGGTTTGATTTCAGTTGGGTCGTTTACAACTTCTCCATAGCATCCAAAACCTTCGGCGCATATTGCGTAGTTGAATTCTGGAAGATCTACATCGATATAACGCTTTCCCATAAATAATTTTTGTCCAGATTTGATCATCCCCCATGCGTTATTATTAGCAATAACATAAATTAAGTTTTTGAGTCCTAACCTAGCTGCTGTCTCGAGATCCTGAACATTTATCATAAATGCGCCATCACCTGCAATCGCAACAACTTGTTTATCTGGTTTAGCTAACTTCGCACCAATTCCGTAAGGCACTGCTACTCCAAGCTCACCCATACTAATCGCTTGAAGATAAGATAAAGGTTTTCTGTCATTATAAAAGTCAATTTGTTCCACAGCATAAACAGCGATGTCACCTCCATCACAGATTAGAATAGCCTCGTCATCGATAAATTCTAATACATCTTTTACTAATCTTTGAGGGAGTATTGGTGATTTATCTCTTGAAGCTTTTTTCTTTGTTTTTTCCATTTGATTATTTCTCATGTCTACTAATTCGTTTAACCAATCTCTACTAGCTACTTTTTCTCCTTTCTTTGCTTCTTCTAGTATCTGTGCTAGAAATAGCTTACAATCTCCAACAACTCCTAAGGTTAATGGTTTCGCTCTTCCAATAATAGATGGATCTATATCAACCTGAATTAAATTTTGAGAGTCTTTCCAAAATGGTTCGTCTCCATGTCCCAGAGTATAAGAAAACTTAGTACCCAAAGCAAGAACAGTATCAGCTTCTAAAGCTGCCTTCATACCAGCAGCAGATGCTGCACTTGATCCTACAAGACATTGTGAATTCTTTGACATCGTTCCTACACCCATAAGCGTAGTTATTACTGGGATTTTGGTGTATTCTGCAAATTCTTGTAATAAATCCCAGCCTCCAGATCGTGAAACACCTCCTCCTGAAACAATAATAGGTTTTTGAGCGCTTTTCAGAATATTGAACGCCTCAGTAACGAGTTTTGGATTTATTGCGGGAGGTTCAATCGCTCTATATTGTTCTTTACCAATTATATTAATTTTATCTTCTTCGATTTCTTCTAAAAATGCGTCTTCGAATATTTCAAGCAACACAGGTCTTGGTCTTCCACTTGTTGCTTCTCTAAATACTTTTTGTACTGCATCGGGGATATCCTCTAATTTCCAAATTGATTTTTGATATTTTGTAATTGGTTTAAACATGGTTAATTGGTCAAGTTGTCCCTGTAGGGTGTAAGCATCTTGGAATTTACTATTGACTTGAGGCACAATAGCGATTACGGGGATATTGTCTGCCCAGGCAGTAGCTACTCCTGGTACTAAATGAATCGCTCCAGGACCTACTGTTCCAAAGCAGATTCCCGGAGTATTAGTAACTCGAGCGTAAGCGTCTGCAGCGTGGGCCGCGGCTTGTTCGTGTCGAAATAATACAGTTTCAATACCTGCTTCTTTTCCCCACCTGTAGATAGCGTCGTACATGTTTAGGAATTGACCGCCAGGAATACCAAACAGATATTTTACGTTCTCTTTAAGGAGACATTTAACTAGTACATCTCCTCCATTAATTTTTGATGGTTCTTCTGTCATTTTTTCATCATAAAATGATCTTAAATTTTATGAGATAATTTGTTTTTGATCTTTAAAAACTTAATTAATCCAATGTATTACTAACATGCCGTTTATCTTCCCTTTAGGAATTCCAATAAAGAGACCACAACCAAGGGAAAAGTTTCAGTAAAATTAGGTTAATTTTCCGTAACATACTTCTGTTTTATACACAAATTTCACGATACCGTCTCTTTGGTGCGTCTCAAATATTAACTTTAAATCGTTTGCCATTTCTGGAAACACGGGGTCGCTTTCCAAAGGCATATATGAGGTTGAGAGCGTTCTTCCTTTAAAACCTTCCAAATCAAGTGTCTGAAAGTTTTCGAAAGTCTTAAGCTCGTATTGAAAGAACTTATTGATATTTTTTTCGTTTTTCCTTACTTCTTTATAGTCTGTACCGTATTCAGACACAAATTTTTCATATTCTTCACAGAATGAGTTTCCCTTCTTTATACGATTGTTCCAAATTAAAACCACATATTTTTCAGGTTTTAATACGCGCTTAAATTCCTTTTTTGTTTGTTTTACATCAAACCAATGAAACGCTTGTCCCGCTACTATTAAATCAATACTATTATCATCTAGGCCTGTCGATTCCGCCGAACCATCAATGCTTACGAAATTAGAGAAATCTTTCAGAAAAATTTCCGACGCATTACGCATGTCTTTGTTTGGTTCTATTCCATAGACTTTATTCCCATTTTCAAGAAATAATTTACTTAAAATACCCGTACCAGATCCAACATCTGCGATAATTGAAGATTTAATTAAAATGGCTTTCTCTTGAAGAAATGAAATTATTTTATAAGGATATGATGGACGATATTTGATATAATTTTCTACTCTTGAAGAGAATCTCGTTTTAGGGTTAAATCTGTAATTATGTCTGCTCATACATGTGATAATAAGTAGCAAGTTATTAAAAACTTCGAGTTACCAAATTTTTGTGGTATATCGATGTAAAATAATAATAAAAAAAAATAGAAATGATTTAGTTCGGTTGTTTTTGCTTTATGAAGGGGAGTTTGCCCCCAGCTCGGAGAATTTCAATTTCCTGTTTGCTTAAAGAATGAGTCAATGGAATTTCAAGGTTTTTATTGAGAACTTTTAATGGTACATTTCCCGATTCCAAAACTGTTAAATTGATGGAAAATTGGTCTCCTTGGTCAAGTTTATCGTAATCACTATCGTTAGCAAACGTTAAAGGAATAATTCCAAAATTAATAAGATTTGCAAGGTGAATTCTAGCAAACGATTTAACAATAACTGCTTTTACGCCGAGATATTTTGGTGCAATTGCAGCGTGTTCTCTACTCGAACCCTGACCGTAATTAACTCCTCCTACGACAAACCCTCCTTCCTTTTCTAAAGCTCTGTTGGGAAAGCTAGAATCAACCACATTAAACACATATTTGCTTATTTCCGGAATATTGCTTCTTAAAGGCAGAATTTTGGCTCCTGCTGGCATAATGTGATCCGTGGTTATATCGTCCTCGACTTTTAACAATAGTTCTCCTTGTAATTCGGCAGGTAGTGATGGAAAATCGGGTAAAGGTTTAATATTTGGACCTCGAACAATGTTAACCTGTTCAGTGTACACCTTTGGCGGTATTATCATGTTATCGTTTACGTAAAACTTATCTGGCATTTCGAACGAGGGATAGTCTCCGTAATTTCTTGGGTCAGTTAATCTTCCGTGAATTGCAGACACGGCTGCCGTTTCAGGACTTACGAGATAAATGTTGGCACTCTTCGTACCGGATCTCCCCAAGAAGTTGCGGTTAAAGGTTCTCAAAGACACAGCGTCAGATTTTGGGGCCAATCCCATTCCAATACAAGGTCCACACGCATTTTCTAACACTCTTGCTCCCGATTCAACTATATACGCTAATTCATTTGATTTTATTAAGTGGTCTACTACTTGTCGAGATCCAGGACTTACGGTAAGACTCACATTTTCACTGATTTGGCGACCTTTTAAGATGTTTGCGACGACCTTCAAATCTCTTAAGGACGAGTTAGTACAACTCCCTATGCTTACTTGATCAATGTCAAGCCCCTCTAATTCTCTCACGGTTTTAACATTTCCAGGACTATGTGGTAGCGCTATTAACGGTTCAAGTTCAGACAAGTTGATTTCTATAGTCTCATCGTACACTGCATCTTCATCAGGTAACAATTCGACCCATTGGTCTCCTCTCTCTTGAGCCTCTAAAAATTGCTTAGTAATCTCGTCAGAGGGAAAAATAGATGTGGTTGCTCCCGTTTCTGTACCCATATTGGTAATAGTCCCTCTTTCGGGAACTGATAAAGTTTTAATTCCGGGGCCTACATACTCTAGAACCTTATTAACCGCCCCTTTTACTCCAATTCTTCGTAAAACTTCAAGAATGATATCTTTTGCTGAAACAAAATCGGGTAACTTCCCTGTTAAATATACTTTTACCATATTAGGCATTTTAAGGCTAAATGGTTCTCCAGCCATAGCTGCAGCCACATCCAAACCACCCGCGCCTATCGCAATCATTCCCACTCCTCCTCCAGTGGGGGTGTGACTATCACTACCTAGTAATGTTTTTCCCGGTCGGGCAAAGCGTTCTAAGTGAACTTGATGACATATGCCATTACCAGGGCGAGAAAAGTAAAGTCCATATTTTGCGGCAATACTCTGCAAATAACGGTGATCATCCGGATTTTTAAAATCAGTTTGGAGTGTATTATGATCTACATAACTCACAGATAATTCCGTTTGGACTTGAGAGATTCCAATAGCTTCAAACTGCAAATATGCCATCGTTCCAGTGGCATCCTGAGTTAATGTTTGGTCCATTTTGATGCTGATGCTTGTTCCTCTCTCCAAAGTTCCCTTTACAAGGTGTTCTTTAATCACTTTTTCTGTTAATGTATATCCGCTCATTATATTACATTTCCATTTTTTATTTATTAATATAAGTTATTATAAATCAGATTTTTTTTAATAACTAATACAAGTATGTAAGTACTGACCCCCTCTTTAAAGTTACATTTCAACAATCATAATCAAAATGTATAATTATTCATATGTATTTTGAGGAAATATGACATTTAATTCTTCGAATTGTTCAGAATGTAAAAATGTAGATTGCTTGACTAGATGCCAATTTATTGAGTTTTCTAGCCCAGAATTAGCAAAACAAGAAATTTTGAAGATGATTAGTGGAGAATCGTCTCATGTTTTATCTGATTGCGTTACATGTTTCGCCTGCGATGAGTACTGTCCGTACCATTCTCATCCGTTTGATTTGATTACGGATTTACAGGAAAAGTACGACGCCCTCCCTATCAATGAATCCGTAAGGGACAACACTATCAAACGATTTGCACCCCACGACCAGTTACGCTTAAAAGATATCGATCCAAATAAACCTGTGTTGAACAAATGTGGATTTGGGAAGATTAATGCGAAGAATATGGAAGGACAATTATTCGAAAATTTACAATATGTAAGTGGAACCGATTTTTTCTGTAACTTAATGTACCATCATTATGCTCGAGAAAGCGTCATTAAAGAAAGAGCACCGACCATCCTCGAAAATGTAAAAAAACAAGGCATTAAGGATATGATTTGTTATCACGACGAGTGCTACGGATTTTACAAATCGTTTTGTGAAAGAAATGATATTACCCTACCAGAGGGATTTAAACCCATTCATATATACGAATATCTTCGCGATTATTTAAAAGCACACGAGTCTGATATTAAAAAATTAAACATGAAAATCGCTTATCAAAGGAGTTGCTCTAATCGGTTCAATCCAGAAGTTGATCCCATTTTAGACGAGATATTCGATATGATCGGAGTAGAACGGGTGGCAAGACAATATGATCGTGAAAATGCGTTATGTTGCGGGGGAATCATGGCCACTTTTGGTAAGTCAAAACTAATGAGAGAAACTCAAAATAAAAACATCGACGATATGTTAGAGCACGGAGCGCAGGGATGTGCTTACAGTTGTCCTATGTGTATGGAATCAATTGGTGCTAAAGTTCAAAGAAAAGGACTAAAAAATTATGTAGTTAGCGATTTGTGCAAACTCGCGTTAGGAGAACAAATAGGATAACCCAAATTTTCCTACCTTTTTTATTTTCCTCTTTACTTTTATAGAATCTCCGTCCAAGTTTACTTTAATTCCCTTTTATATTAAATAAAATCCTATCTAGTCAATCAAAAAATCATCCTAATAAGAATGGATGTAATTATACCAGAAAAAGCTAAGAATTAAAAACTATGCAAATATTTTTAATTATAACTCCATAATTCAATAAAAAACTAAATTTAATATAATATTAAACTAGGAGTCTCGATATAATATAATAGAAGGAGTTTCAAAATTATGAGTGAAGATCAAATTCGAAGCCAAATTAGCGCTAAGGAAGACGAAATCACTAAGGTAGAGGAAGAAGCTTCTAAGAAGGAAGCAGCAGCGGAGAAGGAAATAGAAACTGAGTACGACGGTCAAATTAAAGACACCGAAGGTAAGTTAAACACAGAACAAGGCTTATTAGACGAAGCCACTGAAAAAGCTGCCGAATGGGCTGCTAAGAAAAGAGAAAAGACTACTGTTGTAAAGACCCTGACAAAAGAACACGCTGCTCTACTTAAGGCTAAAGCTAATGCGCTAAAGGCTAAACTAAAAGAGATAGCCTCTGAAAAGAAAGCTAATATTAAAGCAATTCAGGGCGAAATCAAAGCTTTAAACAAGCAGCTTAAAGCTCTGCAGAAAGCAGCCGCAGCTGAATAAAATCATCAAATCATTCATTGATTCTTTTTTTTTATTTTCATTTCACTTATTAGTTCAATCCTAATCAGATCATTACTTTTCGTCATTTTTAGGTAGATTTATTAGGACTAAAGAGCAATATCTCTATAATTATTAGATTTTTGAATTAGCGCGAGTAATCTCCTATTCCCGTTAAAAACATAAGGGTGTATATCGAAGGTATTATGGAAAAAGAGTCAGATCCGGCACAGATTTACAGATCCTTCGTTAAAAACCAATTGAGTGTAGAAAAGGCTACAAGATTGCTACTTTCGTTAATTGAACAAAGTGAAAATTACATTACGCGAAAGAAGTGCGTAGAATTCATTGGTAAAGTGAACTACTTCTCAGAACTTATTTTTAATTCGTTAGAAAACATCGCTGTATCTGATGAGTCTGCTCATGTAAGGAGAATAGCGTTAAGAGAAATAATAAGCAAGTATTACAGGCATGGGTATGATGTAATTAAATGGAGTATTTCTAACGATGATGCTCCTCAAGTATTAAATAGTATATACTTCTCTTTAAAGGGCAGGGCGGAAATAAGTTCTAGGATCTTACTGAATCTCTTAGAATCTCGACTAAAGCAGATAGGAAGAACAATTGGGGTAAATAGAGAAGAAGCGGTATTTTTTCTAGAACTCGAAAGTATTCTTGCTTCAAACTATAAGAACTATTTACTAAACGACAATTTCGTTAAATTTTACAAGTTAATTCAGCAACCTCAAGGGAGATATCCTTGGTTAATGATAAGAAATGGGAAGGTGGATACCCTTAAATTAAACTTCTTTAATTGGTTGTATATACGTCACTCTCTCGAACACCAATTTTCAATTGCTCGAATAAGTTATCCCAAAATGTTTTTCCAAACTATTAGGAACTTTGGTTATCTGAATCTGAGAAAATCTCGAATACCTTATTCTATCGTCCTTTTACGAAGTTTAAAGCACTTAGATTTGGGTTATAACGATTTAAGGAGAATTCCATTTTCGATATGTCGTTTAATAAGCTTAGAAAAGTTAATTCTAAAACAAAATAAGATCAAAAGCTTACCAAGATACTTAAAAAATTTGGTAAATCTAAAAGAACTTGATTTAACTTATAATCAAATAAACAATATCCCTCCTGATATAAGAGATCTTCCCTTAGTAGAAATAACCAGCTCGGAAAATCAATCTTAATTAGGAAATGTTAAAACTCACCAAAGATTTACCTCGCAGGAGTATCCTGAGAACGAATAATTAAAGTTTACAGATTTAAAGGCAATTGTTGACTCGTTTTGTTTAAAATTCTCTTTAATTCTGGGGGTTGCATTTTAATTTCTTCAAATAACCAGGTTAGTAGCTTCACTTTTGCGTTGTAAATTTCTACCTCGACTTCAAATAATTCCATCGAATCGCTTGGATCAACTTCCATAATCAAATTATATTGAATCAAATTCCAATATTTATTAATATAATATCCAAATAATACATAGATGGAACTTAATTTCGAAGATTAGTGAAAGATATACTTATTGCTTAAAATGAGACAGCTGAGATATCTTATTGAAGCTTTAAAGGTATAGATTCATGCCTAGTTAAATGTAATTCGTTTGCCACAATTATGCGTTTTAGTAAGCTTTTTTTGTTTGTTCTAAAGTCAATTTCATAAATTTCTATGACTCCATCATCTTCTCGAGGGATGTATTCTAAAATTTCTCTCACCACCTCCTCAAGAGAAAAGCGATCGATTCTTACTTTTTTTTTTATTTTACCTTCAAATTGGGCCTTGTAAAACTTTTTGTAACGTTCCATAATTATTTCGTAATCTGAAATGTAAATTTAAAACCAAAACCAATATCCAAAGAAATAATAAAAGAATTTATTTTTAAATAAACTCGAAAGAAAAAATTTATAAATGAATTTTAGAAATCAAAAAACAAGCGTATAAGAATAAAATAGATTGTTAGGTAAAGCCAAATCGTAATCTTTTGAAAGTAGCATACATCTTCAGTTCAATATAACAAAAAATAAATCGTATTAATGCCTATTAATGACAACATCATACTGATAATAAGATTACATAAATGAACAAGGTAAAAAAAACATCTGAACCAATAGAGGGACTAATGTTTATTGATGTACACTGTCATTTACCTTTCCCGCGCCCAAGAAAGAACGATAAATTGCCTAGCGATGAGACACAATTTCGAGAGTACTTTGAAAAAGGAGGACTGTTTCTAATTTCTAGTACAGTTGACAACACCACTCTTAGATTATGTCTTGATTTCAAGAAAACTCACACTCAAAAGTACGGTTTTACTAATGGTTGGGCACCCCAGACCGTAACTTATACCCCAGGACACCAATATAAAGCTGAATGGAAAAAGTGGATTGAGTATACACTTAACCACCCAAAAGATTATATAGCTATTGGTGAAATCGGCTTAGATTTCCACCACGCTAAAGACTTAGCAGGAAGAACGAGACAAGTGAAAGAACTGGAAAAAGTTTTTGAGCAAACTAAGGAATTAGAAAAACCTTATGTACTGCACATTCGAAATGCAGCTCCACACGAAAGAGATAAAGCAAATCCTAACCATCCTTTTAACGACCCTGATGGAGCAAATCGAGAAATTCTGCGAGTTTTAGACGATTTTAGGATAGATCCGAATAAAGTGATGTGGCATTGTTTTTCTGGTCCTGAACAATATGGAAAATTACTTTCCGAAAAAGGTTATTATCTTTCCGTGCCTAGTTCTGCCTATAGTTCTACTCGTTGGCAAAAGGCGACCAAAACCGCATCAATAACTTCGTTAGTAACAGAAACGGATAGTTATTACCAGCATCCCTATCTGAGAGGCCCGGTCAATGTACCCTCAAATGTTAGATATTCTATAGCATCCATAGCCTATACCCATCAGTTGTCCCAAGAAATCGTAAGTCGTGAGACTATTAAAAACGCTATCGAGTTTTTCGAATTGCCAATCGATTATGGATCTTAAAAATACTTTTAACCAGATATTAGTGTTCCTTAAAGAACAATCAGACGAGAATAATGATAAATTTTTTAGAATATTTCAATTAGATTCAAAACGCGACGATGAATTAAAGACTACAACTATTAATTTTGGAGTGAATTGCTACAAGAATCTAGTTTTAGAAGAAGACGCAGGATTGGAACTTGGTGGAATAACTAATATGTCGTATTCATTAATATATCCCTTCCCAGAATTAAATATATTAAGTTCAGATCAATTGCTTTTACTTGGTTCCGATGTAAAAGAATTGAAGAAGAAATCTATAGATATTTGTTTATTGATATTTATTCAGTGCCGAGGGTTTGAAAGTTCTGATATGGAT
>JAHPYY010000130.1 GCA_019058515.1 Promethearchaeota archaeon | reverse complement strand
GGATTATGCTCCGGGTTTTAGGAAAAGAAGGTAAAATTAAAGGAATCAAAAGTCGAAGCCAAAATAAAATGGCTGATGCTGTTCTTCGCCTATTAGGTAGAGTACCAGCAGGAGAGGAGTAACCACTCTTTTTTTTTTGTTTTTTTTAAGATATACAATTAAGATTTTATATTTGGAGAAATCACAAATAATTCGAAGTTAAGATGGTCTTATTGTCGATAAGAAAATTTTTGTCGCATTAATTTTAAATAGATATATTAGGATAATAATATATAGGTTAATTTAGAGTTTGGACGAAATATTATCAATTCTCTCTAAATTATTACCCAATTGAGAAACCTATATAAATCTAAGAAAAAGTGAAACCATGCGTATTGCAAGAGTTATTCGAACAATAATATATATTGTCATATCAGTACTGACTCTTACTGTTCCAATAGTAGCTACTTTCGGAGGGCTATCGATAGTTCAAATTATATCAAATCCTGGTAATATTGCCATTCCTGACGGAGAAATTGATGCAAATTTTGATCTATTTGATCCTTCACTGACATACGTGATTATTCCCTTTAATATTACTAATGCTGGATATTATCCTTTGTCGAATCTTTACATAAGGTTGGAAATTGCGATGTTGTTTAATAATCCTATAGAATCGAGAACTATCATAAATAAGAGAGTAGATTATCCATCGATTTTGCAAGGAGAATCGTACAAAGGTAATTTTACTATGAATAGCAATGACTTGCAAAATGTTCCATCTTTATCCGAAATAAATATAACTGCACCTATCTCAATGCTCGCAAATATTACATTTCATGGTGGTTATGCATATGGTTTATTCTCATTTACCGTTAAAACATATAATTTAAATATGTTTTCATTTCCCTAATAGTAGGTGGAAAAAAATGGGTGCTACAAAAAACATAATTAAAGGAGTCATTTCCACCGGAATATATGCGGTGTTTGTTATTGTGATACCTTATTATTCCATTACATCGCTTTACAATTTGGATCTGTCAAGCTACGGAGCTGTTTTAGGAATTACATATTTGCGATACAAAAAGACGGTATTTTACACATTTGCTATTGGTTTGCTGTTATGTGGCTCAGCGTTCTTTTACTATTCCTCTCCCCCAAAATCTGTGAGAAAAGCGGGGATTGGCATCCTCCAAGTCGTATTAAATACGATCTATATGTGGATTTACGCGTATTCGGGATTAACTGCAATCCCCATTCAAATACTAGGATTAGGAGAGTTTATCCTTGATCTTACTGGAATGGTTCTTACATCGATGGTTTTGTATTCTCTAACGATAATTGTGAAAATTTACGATGTGGTCGATTTTACTATTAATAAAGAAAAAATACAAGCAGAAAAAATGATGTAGTAGAGGTGAGAATAATAAAATGTTGTTTCAAGATTTTTTGGAAGTAATTGCGGATATCTTTGGCGCAATTTTAAATTTTATCAAACCGTTAACCGACCCCTTAGGTTTATTAATAGTGGAGTACATCGATTTTTTATTCTCAATTCTTCCTATTACAAATTTAGTGTCTTACATAATTGCAACCGGAATAATTGTAGCAATTGCTTTAATCGTGAATATTAAATGGCCAGGAGAAGATTGATATTCTATGAGGTTAAAATATAACATATCCATACTTGAAATTTTAAAAGGAGAGGTGGAAAAAAGATGAAATACAACAAGGAAGTTGCGATTTTAGCGTGCTTGTTAATGTTAACCTTCTTTAATGGTGCCCCTACTAATAGCTTATCTTTAGAAAAGGTTAAAATCTCTACACCCGACACTATCGTGGATTCTATGAATGATATAATTCGATACAACACAGTTACAGAAACTTGTGAAAATACAACTCTTTATATTGAACTAGACATCGATAGCCTTGTCAGAAGTGGTCAAGAATTTACAATTACAATGCATAGCAATTTTCGATCTGAATCAAATTATATATATACATTAAGTATCAGGAACGGAACCGAGATATATTACACATTTGTGCAAGAAGACTATGTTATTTTGATGAAAGAAGGAGTAGGTCTATGGAATGGTTCAGAGTGGTCAGAAACTGGAACTCCCTTGGTAATAGGTGCAGTTTCAGGAGACACAATGAGCTTTGAGATCCCTATTGAAGTGATAACCGTCTCAAACACATTACTTTGGGCGTTTACAGCAATTTACGACGATGTGTTGGATTCTGGATTCCAATATATGGACGGAGCACCAAACAGTGTAATTGAAACGTATTGTGAAACGGGAGGAGATATTCAAGATATTATCGACGATATACCTGGTGGTGGAGATACTGATGGTGGAGATACTGATGGAGGAGGAGAGCAAGACGACGAACCTTCAATAATTGATTACGACGCCGAAAACGACGTCGAACGGTGGGAAGGTCTTTATGAGATTTCTGGAATTGAATTTCCAATTATTATATGTTGGTTAATTGGGATTGGGATTACGCTAATTATTCTAAATCGTAGAAAATTAAAATTTATTTAATTTTTTCTTATTTATTTTTTATTTATTGCATATACCTTGTCGTAACTCATCGTAAAAAGCAATAATTTACTTTTCTAACTATATTTAATTAACACTTTTCACTTTCTTCAAAATTAAATGAAATTACTTTTAAATTAGATCTGATTTACCATAGATTGTTATTAAAAATAATTTGAAATTTCTAAAAAAAATGTCAACAAAAAAATGGCATGTAAGCGAAGATAAAGTCTGGTTTAAAAACTGGTGGCCGAAAGAGGTAAAAAAAAACCTTGAATTCGAAGAAATTACTTTGGGTGAATTCTTTGAAAGGCAAAGGAAAAAGTATGCCACCGACAAGTTAATGTGGTTTTTGGAATCTTGGATGACTTACGATGAAACCGGGAAAGCGATCGATTCCTTTGCGACAGGTCTGCACAACTTAGGACTGAAACAAGGAGACTGTGTAGGGTTGCTCCTTCCCAATAGTTTCCAATATGTAATAAGTTACTACGCTTGTGCGAAATTAGGCGTTATAGTCACGGGTATCAATCCCACATACAAACCACTCGAGGTCTTACACCATATTGAACTTACAGATGTAAAGTGCTTAATCACCTTGGATGCTCTTTACGAACCATTAGTGAAACCTATTATTTCGAAAACCAATATTGAAATAATAATTTCCACTAACATCACTGATTTAGCATCGGGATTAGGGGGAGCCATTAAATTTATCGGCAAGCTTGTTGGGAAAATTCCTAAGGGAAAAGTAGATTTTAAAAAGACTTACAAGTTTCTGGAGTTACTCGAAACAACTCCAAATGTACCTTCTGTTAAAATTAACCCTACAGAACGCACGCTTACTTATATAATGACTGGAGGTACGACAGGCGTACCTAAGGCAACGATTCTAACGCATTTCAATGTAGTATCAAATGCTATCCAATGTGCGGAGTGGCTTGGTGGAGAGGCTCCCGGATTAGGAGATCTTGGAGTATTACCTTTTTTCCACAGTTTTGGAATGACAGCGGTTATGAATGTGGGAATTGGTCTCGGAGGCTGGATGATGCTATTCCCAAAACCTCCTGAAACTGAAGAATTACTTAAACATATCGAAAAATTAGTCGATTATAAGGGGATTGCTTATGTTGGTGCAGAAATTCTATTCAAGCGACTTGCAGAGTTTCCAAAATTAAAAGAATACGACATTATGGGAAAGCTAAAACAATGTATCTCGGGAGCAGGACCGCTACACTCTCCGGTACAAGAAGCGTTCCAGAAAAACACCGGAGGTACGATTGTAGAAGGATATGGACTTAGCGAAGCGAGCCCTGTTGTAAGCTCTGGGAGTTTATTTGGGGGAACTCCCCTCGGGAATATAGGAATGCCAATACCTGGAACGGATTGGGGGATTTTCTCAACAACAGCAGACGATTTAAAAGAGGGGCCAATCGCCGATGGATTACCTGGCTCTAAATATGGAGAAAATAATACAGGAGAGATTTGCGTATGCGGACCACAAGTTATGAAGGGATATTTAAATCAACCAGAAGAGACCGCAGACACGATTCAAGAGTGGGACGGGCGTTTATGGCTAAGAACGGGAGATATCGGCTTTATGCGAGATGATGGACTAGTAACTATTAGAGATCGAAAGAAACAACTAATTAAAATGGCAGGTCACTCGGTTTTTCCGAAAGAAGTCGAAGAAATGCTCATGAGGAACGAAGCAGTGAACGAAGCGGCTGTAGCGGGATTACCTGATCCTGCAGGAAAAGTCGGTGAAATTATAAAGGCGTGGATTGCTCTAGAACCAAGCTATGTTGGAAAAATTACTCCAGATCAATTGAAATCTTGGATGGAAGATAATTTCACGAAGTGGAAGTGTCCTACTCAGATTAAATTTATCGATGAAGTGCCTAAGAATATATTAGGCAAAGTTCAAAGGCGTACTTTACAAGAAGCAGATCCCTTGTTTAAAAAGGGAGATTAACTAAATTACTCTTTTTCTTATTGTTTACTTTTCAATCTTTTTTTCTAGATGAATTACATAAAAGGAAAAAAATGAAGTACTATTTTTTCTTTGGAGGTAAAGGTATGAACGTGCTAGTTCTTCGCTTATAATCCGCATATTCGTCGTTACCCTCGTATCTTTTGTCCAATAACCTAACCCCCGATACTTTTATTATCATAAAGGTGATTAATGCTGGTCCAAAAATCGTCACGAATCCAAAAGATACATTTAGCACCATCAAAAAAAACGCCCACCACATCGTAACCTCTCCAAAATAGTTTGGATGCTGGGTATATTTCCATAACCCTTGATCCATCACTTTTTTTGTTTTGTTCGGAGTTTTTAAGAACTTTCTTAGCTGATAATCACCTATTGCTTCAAAGTAAAACCCAACTACCCATAATCCTATACCAATAAAATCCAACCAAGATAGATCAGGATTATCATTGCTGTTGGTATATAAAACTGGAAACCCAACTAGGAGAATTATTAGCCCTTGAAAGAGGTATATCTTTAAATAGCTTTTAATAAGCACCTTATCTCCAAATCTTTCTCTCATTTTTTGATATCGAAAATCCTCAGGTTTACCCCAGTTCCTCGATGTAACATGAATACATAATCTTAGTCCCCATATCGAAACCAAAATTGTCACGATTATTTGTCTCATATGATAAGTTCCAGTCAGCAGTAAACTAACCCACGCAACTACGACAAATCCTATACCATAGAAACTGTCTATTACTCCATTATCTTTTTTTAAGGTTCCTACAAGAAAGGCGATGTGCATGTAAGTAAATAACGCTAACGCAGAGAATAATATAGTTAACCACAACATGATTCACAATATTTTAGGATTTGTTATATTTTATGCGATAATAAATTATTAACTTAAATTAAAGGAATATAGATAAGTAAATTGAGACTTGGGATATTTTTTTTCATCTATCATTCTTTTCTATAGTTTCACTAGTTTTTACACAATTAGGGTTTTCTTTATTTTGGGACATTTCCTTATCGTATCTCTTCACATATATCTGTTCGTACTTTTCTCTCAATTCCTCAACTTGTTTTATGTCACCGATGAATTCCTCGAGATCTTCCTTTTGAAATACATTTGGTTTATATTTGTGAGCAGGAATACCTATATAAATGAAATTTTCGACAAGTACTTGATCTACAGTAGTCATCGAGTTTGAGGCTAATATCGTGTTTCTTTTAATGTATGTACCGGGCACTACAATCGAATGCGCTCCAATGCTTACATTATCTTCAAAAGTTACTTTTTTAATTAGGAGTAAGTTCCCTAAGATTAGCGAGGATTGAATTATACTAGCTTTGCCTATAATTACATTCTTACCGAGTTCAATAAATTCAGTATCTACCCATCCTTCAAACAGGGAGTTGGAAAGATTTGTTTTCACTCCGAAAACTTTAAAACAGAGATTATCCATAAATGGGATTGGGAACTTGTGAGAAATCCATATTGGAAACTTTTTTATGGTATTTCTAATGCACCAATATCTGTAATCTTTATCTCTACGATCCCTTATAAAAATACCTTCTCGTGGCTTGTGAAATAAGTGAGTGATAATCAACAATATCTTTGCAAACAATATTGAGGTTAGTCCAACGCTTATATATATAAAAAAAATATAAATTGGTAGAAAAATGTAAAAATGAGCTATATGTTGAAAGTATAATAAGCGAAAGTACAACCAGAATTCTACAAAACCCACTATTAAACTACTCCAAATTAGAAAAAAGTGAAAAATTAAATACTTTTTCTTTAATAATACGCCAGCCGTAAACGGACCAACTCTCATCGATGCAGGAACAGACACATTACTCACCTTTGTTTGAATGCTCGCTATTGCTATTTTTGCTCTTTACGAGGATTTTTTTGTCTTCATCTATGTTTACTTCGGTTTCCGTTGTGTATTTAATTCGTTTGTCAACGTCTTTTTTTACTATTAAATCCCGTCGCATTTCAGCGTATTTATTCGGTTTAAGCTTTATTACGGGAATTCCAAAATAAATCCAGCCAGGTTCTAGTTTTTGGTTGTAATTTGTAACTGAAAGCGCTCCTAATACCGTGTCAGCTCCCACATAAGTTCCTGGAGATACGGTTGAAACCCCACCGATGACGGCATAATCTTCAAAAATTACTTTCTTAATTATTAAGTAGTTACCTACAATCATCGAAGACATGACCACTGCTCCTTGCCCCACCGTCACTTTACGACCGAGTTTAATGAATTCTGCATCTACCCACGCATCGGGTAGATGGCTTGAGAAGTTCATTTTAATCCCAAACCATCTAAAGGCTAATGCATCAATCCAAGGAAGCGGATAATTATTACTAATCCACAATACAAGTTTTTTCAGTTCAGTTCGCAATCGCCAAAATTCAAAGTCGGTGTTTCCTTTTTTCGCTCTGAATATTCCTTCCTTAGGTCTATGAATTAAGTTAATGAATATTAAAAATAGTTTGCTTAGAATAACGCAAAAGAAATAGAACATGTTATAAGTAGCAAATATTATAACTGGCAATAGGCAAATATACAGAATTTCCATATTAAAAAGACTAGCTATAAAGGACATGTCTTCCCAGAACATTCCTGCAAGAAGTCCACTTGCCAAGAATATTGGCAAATATAAGAAGAGAAATTTTAAGCTTATACGATTAATTGAGCTACTCGTGCTAAAGTCAACAGCAAAATTATCTTTATCATCGATTACATGTGGTTTTAACTGAGGAGTTTCAGTTTCAGCTTGAGTTAAAGCTTCTACACTATAGTTTGGAGAGTAGTTCTCTGATATAACTTTTTTTAGCACCTCAAAACTCTGAGGATCTGCTTGATAATTTTGTTCCTCTTCGATAATTTCTTTCGGTATAGAGGAATACTCAGTAATTTTTTTCTTAAAGATCTTTCTCAGTGGAACTCCGTAATAGTAATTATTTCCCTTGAGGTGATTAAATTTTGTAGCTCCTGCGAATGGGAAAAGGTAAGAATTCGCCCCGACTGTCACCCCGGGAGCGACACAATTCATTCCCCCCGCGGTTACATTTTTATCCAGTTTTATTTTGAAATACGATATATTTCCAAAACTACCATCTACTGCGTGCGAGCTAAATCCGGAGTTGACTCCGATGTATGAATTATCTCCAAACTCTACAAATCTATCTGCCCCAAATTGTTCTTCGATAGTAACTCCTTTACCAACCTTGTTGGAACCGATAAAATTGTATAGCCAATTAATTGCCCAGGGAAATAATCCCTTCATGAACAGATTTTTTGGGTATTTTATCAAGAAACTCCGAATATGGTAGAAATTCAGCGTCTTACTTGGAATATTTCTAGGAATGATTCCCTCTTTGGAAGGAGAACCTCTTTCGGTGTAGTTCCAAATAATTTTTGATATGGACGCCACCACATACATTCTAATTATATAGCAAAGGGTTAGTACAAGAGGAGTAAATAATAATGCAATTATCGATTCAAGACTAGTGAAGAGTTCTACAAAAGTTGGTACCATTAGGACGAATGGGAAGAATACTAGAATAATATACGCAGCAAAGATAATAGAGGGTATGAAATAAGACAGTAAATAGGTAATAAAAAATGCTGTTATATAAAATTTGAATTGATGCTTTACCTCTTCTTTTATAACTCCTGATTCCTCTGCTTTGGCACTGTTTTCCGTCAACTTCTTATTCCTTGTAGTTATTTATTTACCGAAAAGTGTTTAAATTAGGATACCAATCTATTTTTTCACAAAGAAATTAATATAAGATTTTAATCTTTTAATAAAAATATTCTACTTTTTAAATATTAATCAAATTTCTCTTAAAGTTACTTTTCTCAAATCACCTATAAGAACTAGGAAAGATACTATGAAAATTGGGTATGCATGTATTAATTTATCGCTTGAGTGTAGAAGTAGTCGAACATTTCGTTTGAAAAATTATTCTGAAAAGAAATTAATTGAAACCATCGACCAAAACCTTGATTGCTTGCTCAAAATTTTGCGATATAATGCCAGACACCAAATTTTTTTCTTTCGAATAACATCCGACTTAATTCCTTTTGCCTCCCATCCAATAATAAAATTTAACTGGCAGGACTATTTTAAGCCTCAGTTTAAAGATATTGGTAAATATATTAAAAAAGAACACATGAGGATCACCATGCATCCTGGACAATATACAGTCCTGAACTCAAAAAACGAAAAAGTCGTTCAAAATAGCATTAAAGAACTTTATTACCACATTAATGTGTTAGATTTACTTGGATTAGATTCATCGGCAAAAATAATAACTCATGTGGGGGGTGTATATGGAAACAAAAGCGAAAGCGTAAAACGGTTCAAAAGGATCTATAAACGCTTAGATCCCTTGATTAAGAAGCGCCATGTCATCGAAAATGACGATAAAAGCTATAGTTTAAGCGAATGCGTCGAGATCAGTGAACTAATAGGAATTCCAACGATATTCGATGCCTATCACTATGAATACTTAAACAGAGGATTGTCATTTTCAGATGCATTTAACTTCGCTTTCGATACATGGAACGAGAAGGATGGAATACCAATCGTACACTATAGCTCTCAACATCCTACAAAAGGAAAGCCAAGTCATGCTGACAGTATTTCCATGGAAAATTTCAAAAATTTTATCGAGAAAACGAGAAATGTAAATTTCGACCTCATGTTGGAAATAAAAGACAAGGAACAAAGTGCCCTAAAAGCGATGAAACTTCTTAAAAACGATCCTCGGTTCTTATCAGATACATTAAATAATATAGATGGTCTTTAACTACTTTATTTTTATTTTAAAAATTCTTAGGTGATATCAAATAAAGAGGCCATTTTTTTAGTATACCTTTAGGAACTTCTCCATTTCTAACTTTTCTTAAAATGGTAGTTCGATCAGTCAAAAAATTCACAGGTTCTTTAGAAATCGGCTTGATTTTGATAATGCTTTTACGAATAGCATCGAAAAATTCATTTTGCATACCACATTTCGTAATTAAATTTACGATACTCGTGGCGTTTTGACAATCTGAATTAGATTTTACCACTAGCGCCCAGTTGTCTAAATTGTTTTCTTTTTTATTTAAAAGCACCACCGCGTCACCATTGTAATTACAATCTTTCCTGAGACACTCGAGTAATAAGCGAGGCTCGTAAATCTCAAAGTCACCAAGAGTAAAATAATCTCCTGCGTATACGCTATAATCTTGATTAAATCTAATCTCTTCAGAAAATTTTACTTCGTATTTTAGTTTGAACGAAGAACGTAAGATCTTTCCACTAATCTGCGGTAAAGGGGCGCCCTTATCAGCTAAATGTACGACATCTCCAATATCAATGTTAAACAAACCCGTACCTTCATTAATTCGAGAAACATACAATTTTCCTATCACTTCTTTACATTGGGTAATTAGCATCTTTTTACCTTTTTGTTCGAGTACGGGTATTACCAAAGGAAAAACATACATTCGATTAAGTCGAGAAAGTGTGTAGTCATCATTAGTTATGCTTGCTGCGAAAGGACCAACTTCTGATGCAACATATAAGTTAGTAAATCGTTCTTTCCCTCTCTCCCATCTCATAAATGTTCGAATTAAATCCCAGTCTTTTTCTGATAAGGAACTGATACTAAACACAAGCGTTGCTTGTGAAAGCTTATTGGACAATTCATCTCTCAATTCTTTAGCGACTGTGTTTATACCCTCTCTTTCGATCTTTCTTAAATAGTTTTTAATCTCATCGGTATCTTCTTTAAGAAGATTTATAGATTTCCTTAAGCCGTCTTCTAACTTGAGAATATCAGCCCACCCTAATACTGTTGCGGCGGGAGCGGATATAACGGAAATATTAGGTAAATCCAATATTTTTAAAATAACCGACAAGTTCTTAGAATTTTTATACTCGAAAAAAAGATATTCTGCTGGCTTAATAATCGAAAGCATTATTCGTTGAGAGAACTCTGACGAATACAGGGAGATATAGCTCTTATCTTCTATTGTTTTTAAACCATCAAGAGCAATTCGGGATGGAACAAAGATAACAGCGGATGAATTTCTATTAAGGCCACTTGATTCAAAAATCGCTTGCATCCCTGGAGCCCAAAATCTTCGAATGATATCATCTGACATGTGAAACCATTTTAACGCAGAAATCTTAGAATTCGTCGTTCCAGATGTGTGACACATCACAAACGGGTCTGAATCATCGTAACTCGCAACAAATGATTCCAGATCTTTTGAGAAACTTCTGGAATTAGTGGTTTCTTCCCGAATTTTATCACATAAATCGTCGCAGTTTGATAATCCGGAATTATTTAATATCAACTCCTCGTATTCTTCGTTAGAGTCTAGTTCCAACCATTTTTTCCAATCCGTCTTTTGTAATTCGGAAAATCTGGATTTAAAAATCTTCTGGATGTTACAATCAAAGTCAAATGAAGGCAAATTAGTCGTTTAAAAGAAGTTGATATGTCTAATAACAATATAACATACAGGATTTAAAAACTATATTTGAATAAAGTATAATCTGGAGCGAGAAATTCATCTATTCTAATTCGGGCTTATTTCTATACAAATCAGGATCCACTACTTCAGTCATCTTATCTATATTTAATTCAAGCTGTAAAAATGAGGTTATTTTTTGAATAACATCAAGGGGAGTTTCAATAACATCTTTGAAATTCACAAACTCGAGGTCCACATTAGGTTTGGAATCTGCCCACGCTTTTGCTTTAATTAAATCTCTTTCGAATACTTTTACCACAAGTTCTAAATCCTCGTCCTGATCGCTACTGATCCCGAGCATTTTCTGTTGAGAACGTAAGATTTCATCCATTTCTCTTTGCATGAATATTACTTTATAATTATGGGTGTCTGGTAAATACACTAACAGTTGAGAAATTACTTTTACCGCTTTACCAATCCCCTCGTCGATGCATGAATGATCCGTTGCCAATTTTTTAACAGCTTCTAACTCGTAATAACCTTTTGGATTGTTATCATCAGGTTTCCTTTTGTTATCTATTAATAGAGTTATCCCTCCCGCTTCTAACATTTGCATCATTAAGGAGGTCCCAGAACGCGGTATACCTGATACCACTACCACAGTGTTTCCTAAGGCCGATTTTATTTCGTCTTTATCCATGTCAAGCTACGTTTGCAAAGTAAGTGAGGCTTAAACATAATTCAAAAAATCTTAGAATATTTTGTTTTGATAATATAATTTAAAATGGTGATCTCTTGTTTAAAGTTTATTATATTGTGAATAAAGCATTTAAGTAAGATAATTCAATGCTGATATCGCAAATAATTTTGTCAGGTTCAACAAATCCTCAATATAGACGAATTCATCCACTGTGTGAATATTGTTATCGCTTCTAGAGGCGCCTATTAAAATCGTATCAATTCCTCGCTCTTGAAACCAATGGGAGTCGGTCGAAGGAAGCAGTGTTTTAAAGCTACGTTCCTCGCCGTAAACTACTTTAAACGCTTGTTTTACAGCTTGAGCAAATTTAGAATTTTCTTCGATTACAGTTGGGTCATATGCAACGGGAATTTGAACCACAGCGTCGAAGTACGGGTCGTACTCCTTCATTTTTTCAATAAAGTTTAAAATTCTCTCTCGAATGCTGAGAATGTCTAACTCAGGAATGGTGTTTACGCTACAGTGGAGAAAACACTTATCTGGAACGGTTGTAATTTTGTTTCCTCCCTCTATTTGAGCGATATTAATACTGCTTACAGTAGCGTTCCAACCTTCTGCAGAAGGGTACTCTGACTCTATTTCTTGTATTTCTTCTTTTAATTCAAGCAAAAAGCTCATAATTTTAACCATGCGTTCGATCGCATTCACTCCCGAATTTTCAGACCGATATTTTTCTGGCAAATCGGGAAATCCTAATCCGTGCGCTTGTTTACCGTAGGTGACAAAAGTAATATACATACATCCTCCGCAGTACGCGTAGGGAAATCCAGCTGAAGCATCTCCTAACAAACACGTATCACCGCTAACTAAATTGCTACTTAAAAGGTATTCTGCACCCCTAAAACCACCTGTCTCTTCGTCCACCACCGCAATTAACTTAATATTTCCCTTAAGTTCGATGCCTTCTTCTAACAGGGCTTTTATTGCATATATCGTGGCAGTTACTGACGATTTATCGTCCGAAGAGCCTCTACCGTATATTTTTCCATCGATTTCTTCTCCCCCAAAAGGATCTTTCGTCCAACCTTTAAACGCTTCGACGGTATCGAGGTGGCCGTAAAGTATTAAGGTAGGACCTGAATTATTAGATAACTCTCCTATCACGTTATTTCGCTTCTGACTAGTTTTTAACCCTAATTCTCTAAATTTTTCAGCTGTGAAGTTCGAAACAGGTTTGTATTTCGAAGGTGGATTTTCAGAGGGGATTTGGACTAATTTTTTGTGAAATTCGACAATTTCTGATTTCATTTCATCGATTCGTTCTAATATTAAACTAATATAGTCGCTCATAATCGAGTATTAAACCTAGGTGTATAAAAAGATTACTTACCTATGGGTCTTTTAAATTATGGATTATTATTTAGTTTGCAAATTCTAATTTAAAAATTAGCACAAATTTGAAGGTTGATTAATTTGGCAAAAAGAGTAGCAATTAACGGATTTGGAAGGATAGGAAGAAATTTCTTCCGAGCTGTCATGGCAAGACCTGATTTAGACATTGATATCGTTGCAATAAACGATCTTTTCGAACCTAAGTATTTAGCTTATGTGTTAAGGTATGATACGGTGTTTGGGAGATTTAACGGAACTGTCGAGGCAAAAGAAAAAGCATTAGTAGTGAATGGCAAAGAAATTCCGGTGAGTGCAGAACGAGACCCTGCTAATTTACCACACGCTCAGAACAATATTGATGTAGCTTTAGAATCTACTGGATTTTTTGTCAAAAGGGAAGGAGCGTCTAAACATCTTCAAGCAGGAGCAAAACGAGTTCTAATCAGCGCCCCTGCTACTAATCCAGATATAACCGTAGTATTAGGTTGTAATGATGAGAAGATTACCGACGAACATAAAATCGTTTCTAACGCATCATGTACGACTAATTGTTTGGCACCTGTAGTTAAAGTTCTCCATGACAATTACAAAATAACTCATGGAATAATGACTACGACTCATTCCTACACGGGAAATCAAAAACCAGTAGACACCGCAACTTCTGGAGATCCCATCAAAATGATTAGAGGGAGAGCTTGTGCTCAAAATATCATCCCTACATCTACGGGAGCAGCGGTTGCTATTGGAAGCGTGTTTCCAGAGTTAAATGGAAAGTTAGATGGTATTGCTATGCGAGTTCCAACGGTAGACGGTTCTGTAGTAGATCTAAAAGTAAATGTAGAAAACCCAACAACAGCAGCCGAAGTTAACGCAAAAATGAAGGAGTACGCTAACGGACAATTGAGAGGTATTTTAGAATATACCGACGATCCAATTGTTAGTAGTGACATAATTGGCAACGCTCACAGTTCTATCTTTTGTTCGCTTTGGACCAAGGCTATTGGTAACCTCGTGAGTGTTATAAGTTGGTACGATAACGAGTGGGGATATTCTAATAGACTTGCTGATTTAATAGTAAAGAAGTTGTAGAGAAGAAAGAGATTTACCTAATAATTTTCTTATTTTTTTATATTTTTGTTGGAGACTTAACTTACTCTTTTTTAGTAGAAGAATAAAATTGTTGGGGTTTATAATAAATATTTTTTGATATGCTTCTACTTGTTTTATTATAACATTCATAGCTCGCCTATTTATGCTTTTTGATGAGGTCGCTTTTAGGGTTCTTAAAATACATATATTAGTTTAAAGGTAGTTAATTGACTAAATTCTTGGAATTGCTAAATTTAAGCTATAACTTTATAGATATTATAAACTATAGAGATTAATCATAAAGCAAAATGATTGCCAAATTGCTCAATAAAGAATTCATACCGCGAATATGGTAGTACTAATAGAGAACTCTCAATAATTCGATAATCTATAAGTCTAATTCAGTTTAAATAATTACGTCGCCTTTAATAGTTAGACCTAATCAGATATATGATTTAAAATGTACAATTCAGAAAAGAATTTTCAAGGTCAAGTTTACACAGGTATGAAAGTAGGAGGATCTCATCAATGGATCTACGAAGATGGTATTTGGAACGAGGTAAAGATCACTCCTGAAAAATGGAAAATCCAGTTTAGCAGCAAAAAAACTCGAATGCATTCTGCACCAGAAAATTCGGGCGCCGGGATAGGGACTCGATATCATTGGTATATCATTGCTGATCAAATTGCTACAAAAATTAATGCCAATTCTTATAATACTATTATGAGAGGATTAAAGTTTAAGGTTGGGCACAAGAGGCCTAAGTGGAAGACTTTTAGCTACAACTATCCTGAACAAGAGTCTTATAAACAGCGCGTAATAAAAATTTTAGAAGCTTATCTCAGATTACTTAAAGAAGATAAAATCGATGTTGAAGTAGATAATTCAGAGAATTAATGAGATCATGGTTTTCCAAAATTTAACTGGTACACGAACCAATTACCAAAATCCTCAATGAATTCTAAACCAGCCCTTCTCGCCCACTTTTTCTCAGTTCTCCGCAAAGGGTAATCAGGATCAGGAAGCAATTCGCTTAAAGAGATTATTCCATTCGGTTTTAACACACGCTTAAACTCTTTTAATACTTTTATGGGATCAGGTATCTCTGGAAGACACGCGATAGAAATAATACGATCAAAAGACTCGTTTTCAAATGATAATTTGTAAGCGTCATCAACCATAGGAACAATGTTAGGTATTTCTTCTCTCTCTACTCTTTCCTTAAGCTTGTTTATAACGTATTCTTGAATATCTATCGCATAAACCTTTCCTTCGGGCATAATTCTTTCAGAGATGGCTTTGGTGTAATTTCCTTTCCCGGGACCTACTTCAAGCACATTCATACCGGACTCTAATTTCAATCGTTCGGCTACTACTTTTGGATTTTGAATGACTTTTCTTCGCCATGCATTATCGATTAATTTGGTAAAAAAACCGGGTATCGGGAATTTATACAACTTTCTAATAATCCTGAGGACGACAAAAAGAAAAAACAAGAAGCATAGAAATATTATTAGGAAAATTATAAAGATATTTTGTAGTATCGTAATGAATTCCACTTATTACGCCATCCAAAATCGTTTGATATGGTAATACGATTTTGAGTATTTAAAGTTTTTAGAACTTATAATCAAAATAAATTTAAATTTCGTAAAATTCTACCATATTCATGGACTTAAACGACGCAAGACCAATAGAAATTGATGATAAACAATTTTTTGATAATTATTTCTCTAAATTTCCTCCAGAAATATCTGAGTTCACTTTTACTAATTTGTTTATATGGAAAGATTATTACATGTTTCTTTTTAAAGAAGTTGAAGATCATTTACTCGTATTTTCTAGAGCCTTTTTTAAGAATTGGAATAAATCCATAGTTCACAACAAAGATGGAATATTTTTCTTACCACCTGTAGGATCTAATCCTGCTGAAGTAATGTATAAAATATTCAATTCGATTCCCGGATGTGAGTTTCATAGGGTTCCAAATGATGTATTAACGCATTTTAAAGCCAACCAAAAATATTCAGATCAATCTTACTTAATTTTTAACGATCGCGATAACTGGGATTACATTTACTCCAAGGAGGATCTGATAAATCTTCCAGGAAATAAATTTAGACAGAAAAGGAGGTGGTTAAAAAAATTCTTAGAACAGTACGATTTTGAATTTCATGTAATTACAGATGAATTAACAGAGGCAGCTAAAAAGCTTCAGCTGGAATGGTGCGATGCTAACGAGTGCACTGGTAATGAGAGTTTAGAAGAGGAGCAAAAAGCTATCCTTAACGCGTTTGATAACTACAATAAGCTTAATATGTACGGAGCGATGATTTCTGTTGAAAGAAAGTGCGTAAGTTATTCATTAGGGGAAAAATTGAATGAATCCACTCTCGTTATTCACTTTGAAAAGGCTCATATTAACTACGAGGGTTCTTATCAATCTATCAATAACCTGTTCTTAAAAGAATTTGCAAACGATGTCAGTCTTATAAACCGAGAACAAGACTTGGGAATTTCGGGATTGAGGAAAGCTAAGGAAGCGTATAAACCAGTAAGGATGATAGAAAAGTCTGTTATTTATCACACTTAGGAATAATCAAATCCTTCCATAATTAAACTTAATTTCATCTCGACAATGCTATTATTAGAATTCCTAATTCAGTTAAACTAAAATTATTTAACCTATTTTAGTCACTTCTTCTTCTTTTTCTTCTTTTTCCCTTTCCTTCCCGTAACTTCCGGTTCTGGCGTAATATTTACATCTACTTCTGCAAGTATAAAGGCTAAATAGCTCGGCGCTAAATTAGGAAAACGCAAATCTGAAAACACGCTAAATTTGATGTCCTTTATTATGGGATTTCTATCGCTATTCTTAAGAATTTTAATATTTTTATTGACTTTTTTAGTAAATTCACTTGGATTATCGTAATTTCCACCCACAGCAAACGATTGTAACATCCTTACAATTTTTTTTCTCGGTAGCTCTTCCATTTTTCCTCTCTTCTTTTGTAGGTTATAGTTTATTTACTAGTAAGTTTAATTATTAAAATTTTGTTTTAAAAATTCCCCTTATCTGAAATCCCATATTGACTTCGACAAATCCTACAATTTATACTTAAAACGAATGGAGTCTTGAAGATTTAAATATCTTATACTTCTTTTCTAATATATTAACAAAGATAATCGATTTATGTTGCGTTGATTAAAATGGAAACACCAAATAAAGAAAATGTAGGGCGTTTAACAGGACGAACGACAATTCACGAAGTACAAATGCTAATCACAAATCCAGACGTTGGTAGAAACAACTATTTCGTAATTTACGACGATCTCACCAAACCCGAGGAAGAGAGAGAATCTCACTTGCTTAATATTGTAGAAATTTGGAATGATACTAAAGGTTTAATGGCGAAGTTGCAAGTGCTAGGCACTAGACCAGATAGACCGTTTGAAATGGGCTCTGAAGTCTTTCTTGCCGACGAAGAAGAAATAAAACAACTATTAGGTATATCAAATCCCCCAGAGCGTTCAATCTCATTAGGAACGCTGTTAAGTTACGATTACGATGTAAACTTATTAGTAAAAAACTTTGGCCGTATTTTTATTACTGGTAAATCAGGATCGGGTAAATCGTATACCATGGGAGTGTTGTGCGAGGAATTTCTCAAAAAAGGAATCCCGATCGTAATTCTCGATCGTCACGGCGAATATGGGAGTTTGAAAGTTAAAAGCGAGGATTTTAAGGAGGAAGAAGAGAAACCAGAAGAATTAGAAGAGGGTTTTTGCCCTTGGTGCGGAGAACCTGTCCCTAAAGACGCTGAGGTCTGCGAGTTATGCGGTAAAGACTTAAGCGCTGACATTTTAGAACCAAAAGAAGAAAATCAAGAAGCAGCAACACCTTCTCTTGAAAAACCAACAGCTGATTCGAATCAAAGCGTCTATGTGGACAATATCATCGAATTTGCAGATTTAAACATAAATAGAGGTGGAGATATTGATCTAGAATACTTATTCTCATTAGATATAAAAGATATAGTAGCACCAAGGTTATGTACTATCGTGAATTTAAGAGGACTTGATCTTGAAGTTCAAGAAATCATAGCGGGGAAACTGCTTAAAAAGCTATACGATGCGAGTACAGGAAGAAAAATTCCTCCATTTTACTTATTTCTCGATGAGGCACACCTTTTTGCCGGTAAAAAGAAAACTGATACATGTGAAACCGTAAAACTCTTTTCGCAAGAGGGAAGAAAATTCGGAGCTAACTTAGTTTTGGGTACGCAACGCCCTCAATTACTCGACACAACCATAAGAGCTCAGGCAGGTACCTGGATTGTACATAACTTAAGTGATGTTAATGATATTAAAATTACGATTGATAGCGCCGAAGATATTAGCAGAGAAAATAAAGGTGATATTTCAGGTTTAAACAAGGGACAGGCGATCATATCGGGTGAAGCGGTAAAAGGATTGCCTATCTTTGTTCAAGTTAGAAAGAGAAAGACCCAACATGGAGGAATTGGTTTCAATCCGTTAGATTTTCTTTCAGAAGAAACCGTAGATGGCCTAAAGAAAAGGAAAGAAAGAATCCTAGGTGGAAAATCTGCAGATGAGCTTGAAATAGGAAAGACCATATTTAAGGAAATCGTAGAACCCAAATCTGAAAGTGAATATGTCGAGATAATTGCCCAACTTCGAGCAAAATTAAAGGAAACCGAGGATGAGCTTGCTATATGGAAAAATAAGTGCTCTGAATTAGAATCTGGAAGTTCATTTTCAATTGACGAAGACAAAGAAGAGCTCCTCACCCAAATTAAAGTTTGGGAAGAGAAGTATAAATATTTAAAAGAAAAGATGGAAACTCAAACTCATGTCCCCGAAATTTCGCAAAATGAAGAATTACTTTCGCTACAAAATAGAACTATCGAGTTAGAAGCTCAACTTAAGAAATACCGCCGAAAATACGCTGATGCTATTTCTTTAGCAGAACGGTCCATAGCAGAAATAAAATCATTAGAGAAGAAAAGTAAAAAAAATTAAGTTGGCTATTTTTACTCTGGTTTGTATTGCTTTAATCCACATTTAATTACTTTGGGATCGTTAAAATAAGCAGCTGGGAATCTCGCGTTTTTCCAGGACAATTGAACTACCCTTTTTTTTTTACTTTTTCAAGAATTTCATCGTTATTTTATTCAATCCAAGGTCTACTTATTCTAAATATCATCATTGCATAGGATAAGTATAGGGATCATAATTCCGCTTCCTCAACCAGCTCTGGAATAAAGCCACGCTTAATTTTATTTGCATCATCTGCAGTTATTTCAAAACGTGAAACTTTTGGAAGATTAAACACTTCATTTTTAGAAGATTTATATCGTTTTGCTAATAAAGATTGACTTTACTCCCGCAAGCTTAAACTTTAAAGTATTTAATTAATTATTTAGAATATTATCGAACTAACTGCTAGAAGCTAACATACTAACGAACAGAGAAATTTATGACGGATTTTAATTTAGAAACCATAAAAAGGTACCAAAAAGAACTTTCCAACCTTGTTGGGGTGTCTGGATTCGAAGATGCGGTTAGTAGTTACTTACTTGACGAACTTGAATCGAATAATTTAGTCGACAAAGCTTGGATCGATGCTATGGGAAACTTACTCGCCGTCAAAAATGGGACAGAAGAGAACGAACGCATTCTTTTTGACGCTCACACCGACGAGATTGGATTTATGGTATCTCATATTGATAAAAGGGGTTTTCTTAGGTTTCAATTGATAGGGGGTTGGGACAAAAGGATTTTACCGGGTAAACCAGTAATCTTACAGAATGATGATGGTACTCAGTTCCATGGAATTATTGGAGCTAAACCACCTCACTTAACATCGATCGAAGAAAGAAAAAAGCTAATCAATGTATCAAGCATGTATATTGATTTAGGTATGAGTTCATCCGAGGAAGTTAAGAAGAACAACATAAACATCGGGAGTGTTGGAACGGTGTTCACTCCCTTCGTTGAAATGGGAGACGGAATGGTTAGAGGAAAAGCGTTTGACGATAGAACCGGGTGTAATGTGCTCTTACAATTGCTGAAGTTACTTAAAGGAGGTCCTGAACTTAAATCCACATTACTCTTTAACTTTGCCGTCCAGGAAGAATTAGGGATGAGAGGGGCTATAACTGGAACATTCAACCTAAACCCAACAATGGGAATTGCGATAGAAAACACCACCGCAGCAGATGTTCCCGACATTAAGGAATCGGAATGTCCCGCGTATTTGGGCAAAGGACCTGCCATAACCATCGCCGATAAATCAATGATTTCCAGTCGTTATATGAACAAGAGATTGGTACATAACGCAAAAATGTCTAACATCCCATGCCAATATAAAAGACCGCTATACGGCGCGACGGACGCGTCACAAATACAAAGGGTTAAAGCAGGAGTTCCAACCACGGTGGTGTCGGTCCCTTGCCGATATATTCACTCCTCAACATCCTTGCTCAAGATACAAGATATCTACGATACTGTTTTATTATTAGACGTATTTATAACCAACAAAGCGGGAATCTAACCCTTACACAATTCGATCTAGAAATTAAAAAATAAATAAAGATAATTGAGATAAGGCTTTAATCTTCTTCTATTTCTTTACTTTCTTGGTGGTTTTGTGATAAAGTCCAAAGCTAGTCTTTTCTTTTTTCATTATAGCATTTTCAGAAACAAATATAAGATCTATAGTATTAGCAAAAAGATGGAAATCTTTTAAACAATCCAAAATATATAATAACAAAAGCAAGAGAAAGCTAGGTTAAAATGGTTTCTAACCCTGTAAAAGGAATATTTTGGTCAATTGTTAGCTTTTTAAGTGCATTAATACACAGCGTTATACCCACCTATCTTATTGTGAGGTATTGGGCGTGGTTAAATGAATTTACTATCTTTGGCGTTCCAGTTTTCACTCTTTCGCTTTTCTTTCTGTTTGTGTACATCGTTAGTTTATTGGTATCGTTAATTTATTACGCTGCGGGCGTGAGAGCGATCGTTCAAAGAAATAATGAAGACCTTGGTTTACCTTCAGGCGTTAAGTGGTACGGAGCCATCACAGCGTTCTACATAATTGGTTATATGATATTTTGGTATTTTTTAACTGGGGGAGCCATAGCATTCTTTTCGATGAGACCCCCAGTTATGTGAATAAAATCACCTAAGAAATACTTTAGCCATTTTGAAAACGAGTTTTGGATTTTTAATCAAAACCGAAATTAAAAACCGTAACACATAATAGTTCTTAACGAGTTTGAGAATAGCTTTTACAGGAAAGTCCATATCTCCGTATAAAAACAATATTTCTTCAACTTTAGACGATTTTACAATTGAAAACAGCTTTGTGTACTCGAAATCGGTAAAATTTTCTAAAAACAACCTCAATAAATAGTGAAACTTCAAGGATTTGCCTATAGCTTTCCTACAGGCTCTTTCGTAGAACTTCTTAATAATACGCTTTGAGAAATTCTGAGCAACGAAGCATTTTTTAATGCAAGAAAATGCTATTTTAGCTGCGGTCAATAACATTACTACACCTCCTCCAGTTGTCGCTTTAACTTGACCAGCAGCATCACCTAATAATAAAATGTTGTCGTGGGAAAGTTTATTCATCAAACCGTAAGGAATCAATCCCCCCTGAAAATCAAGTTTTTTTTCAAAATCAACTCCCAACATTACGAGTAACTCATTTAGATTGGATCGTATATTTTCTTTACTAGCAATACCTACTCTAAATATTTTTCCGCCCTCAGGTACGATCCAACCAAATAACTCATTCCATTTAGGATTGAAGATCATCACTGCTTGTTCTTGGTTAAATTTAGCCTCAACTCGAATTTGCAAAGCTTTTAACACTGTGTTTTTTATTCCTAATTTTTGGGCGACTAATGAGAGAGGTCCATCACACCCGACAAGAATTTTGCTTATAAGTTCTCTTTTTGAAGTAGAGATCTGAACAAAATTCTCCCCATTTACGACTATGTATTTGAAATTTTTGAATTTCTCTCCAAGGAGATAGTGGATATTGTTTTGCAGTTTTGCTTTTTGATAGAAATGTCTATCTAGCGATGGTCGATCCACTATGTAAGGCTGCTCGTCTCCTTGTAATCGTATAGATTTACCACTTGGTGCTATTAATTTAGCGACTTTAACTCGGTTTTTAACGACATCATTAGGCAACCTAATTAGTTTGCCTAACTTTTGAGAGATGACCCCAGCACACTGTAATGGTACGCCAATTTTAGCGTGTTCCTCGATTATTACCGTGTTAAGATTAGTTTTCGAGAGCAGATATCCGAGGTAATTACCAGCAATGCTTCCGCCGATGATACATACATCGAATTGGTTTCCAGTATCAGCCATATAACACTATTAAGGAAAAAATTAGTATATTTCTTGTTAATTCAATAAAAATTATGAATATTTCTTATTTTGTTTAGTCTTTTCGATATCCCAAATCCATCATCATACCGTAAACTACGCCTAAGACTATGTTCTTCAAGAATGGGATGTTATCTCCAACTAAATCTGTTCGCTCTGCAAAATCAGGAACGATTTTGTCAACAATGTACCTAGTTTCAGGTTTTTCTTTGTAATATTTCTGTATTTTTGCCCTAAACTCACCTGTGTACGATTC
>JAHPYY010000129.1 GCA_019058515.1 Promethearchaeota archaeon | reverse complement strand
TAAAATAAAATAAAAAAAAATTAAAATTAACAAGGAGGGGTTGCCCATTATTTTTCGAGTGCAAACGATAGTTTCCAACCTTATGGGCGTCATTTTCTAGGTCTCTAAGAGGCTTTTCGTGAGGCGTATGGGCTTCGCAAATGTTAAATTTGAATTTAGGGTTTATCGTGTTCAGACACCTCGCTCCTAAATATATCGTCAAAATTAAATTCGTTTAAAGAATCGCATCTATAAGCAGAATCTTTAACAAAAGTAAAATATGGATCGTCGTTAAATGGAACCTTAAAAAGTAGATCAAAATTACCCCATTTAACGTTTCGGAAGAACACTGGGATGTAATTGAATTTAATATTGTTCTTAAGCTGTCGATACGAATGCAATTTTTTTTCTTTATGAATCCTGATAGAATTTTTAATGTTATCGTACAATTTACATTCTCCTGGAATATCCCCAGTATTGGTTTCCTTGACCCAGTCAGGTTTATTATACCCAGACACTACAACCAGGTTATACTTATACGCACACCAATATTCGTACATTTTGTAGAGCCTGAATTCGTCGTCAAGATTAGCCTGGTGTCGCTTACCCTCTTTGAATAACTTGAGAATATCTTGGACGATCCCTTGATGCACATTAACTTCAAGCCCAATATTCTGAATACCAATTCCATTCGACCACATCTCTAAAATATCCAAAATATCTTCTTTTTTTACTGCGTTCTTTTGGCTCGTCTTCAATACTCTGGGTAAAATCTTGTAATAATAACTAGTCATAAACATCGAAAATTCGTTTTGTTTTGTTTCGTCTTCGATCTCCACTCCTATTTTAGAGAGAAACTCTTCTTGCTCTTCTTTACTGAGCGATTCAATTGTATCTTCCGTTCTTTCTATGTAGTTTGCGAATTCTTTTGGAAGGCCTTTTATTTTTCCCGAAATCGCTCTAGTTACGGTTCGAGCTACATCTTCAATGTATTTATTACTACCTCCAATTATCATTTTTGCTTCTTCTTCAATTTTAGGGTCGAATTGTAAGTTATAATTAGTGAGGTCCGTTTTTACATCAGCTAAACTCCGAGCGTCCACTTCTGAACAGTATTCGTAAAGTCTAATTAGGTCGTCAGTGTATTGTTTCAGATTATAGGTGCTCCATACCCCTCCTCCTCTATGCAACAAAGTTATCATGTTTAATTTCTTTTTCTCGTTGTATCGTTTCCGAAAATCTTCGTCGTCGTGAATCCTAATGAAAATAAATCCCATGATTCGCCGCCGTCTATCGTACCAAATTGCTCTAGAAATTCGGTTTTCTTTGTCTTTTCCAGCGGTTTCAATAAAGTAATCCGCATCCACATCCAACGGTTGGGGATTTACAAAAATAAGGGAGGTCTGCAACGCCCTTACCTGATTTATTACGTTCTGAAGATTTTTGTCGTCGGTTCTAGCACCTTCCCCAGAAGATAACGGAGACTCGTCCCGACCAGCAATGTCGCCTTCTGTCATGATTCTAAAAATCGAGCTCGTTTGAGAATCGGAAAATCCCACGTAATTAATTAATCCATATTTGTTAATTTGTTTTCTTTTAATGGTTTCGTATCCGTTTTTCCAATATTTCATCAAGTACATAAGAAATTCGCTTTTCGATTCTCCTCGTGGTCCGTAAATAAAAAACACATCGTTCGAACCGAGTTCTATTTGTCTTAAAATATCCTTGTGAAAATCAATTGTTCTATCTATGTTAAGAAACGATTTTAACGCTGGATTGTTGAATCGTAAATTAAAATATTCTTTGTCTCCTTCTTTATCAAATTGATATACATCGCAATGGTCGTGAAATTTTCTTGATTCTTCTTCAGTTTTAATGTAAAGATCTAACTTTTCCAATTTGCTTAAGTCCGTTAACGGATTTACCGTCTTGTTTTCTTCGTATCCCTCCAAGTTACCCTTCCTCCTTTGATTTGCTTTTCATTTTTTTGTAGGTTTGAAATAACTTGTCTAAATTCTCGAGTTTATCTTCGATTCTGGAATAAAATGAACTTTTTGCTCCTTCTTGGATGATAAAATCCCACTTTTGCTTGTCCATACCTATTGCAATATGGACTACTTTTTTATAATCTTGAAATCGTTTATCGATAAGAATTTCGTCTAAGAAATTTTCTGGCCACATTGGATGCAATGCGTCTTCTAATTGATTTAAATACTTGATCAATATTTTATTTCCAATTACACTACCCGCAGTATCTAAAATCGCCGTCGCTCGTTTCAGATCCTTTAGCGTATCTTTAGAAAGTTCCTCGTGTTCCTTTACTTCGTCGATTATTCTTATCCGTATGGAGTCAAGCGTCTCGTCTACTAAATTCTCGAGTTCACCGTATTTCTTTTCTAATTCGCCCAGAACGCTTCGATGAAACTTAGCTCGTTCTAAATCGGCTGCTTGTTGACGATCTGAAGAAAGCGATTTCATGTAAACCTCCAGATTTTAATTAATTGAAATATTGAACTAGTAATGGGTTCAGCTGGAACTGTCTCTATGTTTGGAGGAGGAAATACTATAAGAAGAACAAAAAATATTACAATGATAGCTATGACAGCGATAACTATTGCTAAATTCCCGACATTTATATTTGAGTCAACTCCCTTGTCAAATTCCTCTAATTCTTGATTTACTTTCTTTTCCGTTAAGATGCTTAGCTTGTTCTTGGTTTTGGTGTAAAGTTTTCTCCAGGATCTTTCTCCAGCTTCGAAGGATTTTGCTTTCTCGTCTAACTCTTTCATTTCCTTCTCTTGTAAGTTTATAAGTTCTTTATCTGCCTTCTGAGTTTGTTCTAAGACTTCTTTTCCCTCGATTTCTAAATCGTTTACAATTTCGTTTTTACCAGGTGAATGCGCAATACGAGCCATAGGAACATTCCACAACGCTTTGCTGAAAATAATTTGATTAAAATATCCTAATTCCACTTTTGCGTTGAAGTTTTTAACATTTTGCTTAACTCCTGGCTTCCACAGTACGGCATCGTTTAAGTCTTTTTCAGCGTAGAGAATTACCGT
>JAHPYY010000011.1 GCA_019058515.1 Promethearchaeota archaeon | reverse complement strand
TTCGATAACATAAATTTTATCCGCTACGCTCATATCTAAAACTGCATCCTGCTCTATTAATAATATGGTTTTACCTTCGTTTTTGATTTTTACTATCGCCTTGAAGATTGCATCCTTTATTTTTGGCGCTAATCCCAAAGAGGGCTCATCCATCGTGAGAAATTTTGGATCACTCATTAAAGACCTTCCAATCGCAAGCATTTGTTGCTCGCCACCACTTAACGTCCCAGATCTTTGCTTTTTCCTCTCCTCGAGTCGAGGGAATATTTCAAACACAAAATTTAATAGATCCTTGAACTTGCTTTTGTCTTTTAGCTTGTATGCCCCCATTTCTAGGTTTTCTATAACCGACATATCGTAAAATAACCTTCTTCGTTCTGGGCATTGAATAAGACCTTTAGCTGCGATTTGATAAGGTTCAAGCTCATCAATTCTTTCTCCGTTAAAAAGTACTTTACCTCGGTCAGGTTCTTCCAGTTTTGAAATTACCCGCAACAATGTCGTTTTTCCCGCACCATTTGGTCCTATAACAGCGTCCAGATTACCTTCTTCCACACTTAGATTAATTTCTTCCAAAGCACGGGCTTTTCCATAATAGTGATAAACCCTCTTTAACTCAAGTAAACTCACGCAAATTCACCTCCTTTGCCTAAATACGCTTCAAGTACTACTTTATTGTTAGCAACCTGTAAGGGAGGACCATCGTCAATAAATTTTCCCTGGTGCATTGCGATAACCCTCGGAACTAAATTCATCAATTCTCTAAGAACATGCCCAGTCAAAAAAATAGTTACTCCATCCTCGTTTAATTTTTTTATCAATTGGGTTATACCTTCTGATTCCTCGTGTGAAAGACCGCTAAATGGTTCGTCTAGCAGTAATAGTTGGGGATTAGTACCGAGAGCTTTTCCTATCCCCAATCTTCTTAAATCTCCGTGAGGAAGTATTACAGGTGGAATACGTGCTTTATCGACTAAGCCAATTGATGTTAAAATAGTACTTGCATACTCATCGGTTCCAAGATCTTTTGCAACATTCTTTCCCCTTGGTGATAGACAAGAGACTGAAACATTATCCAAAAGTGAGAGATATTTAAAGGACCTTACTAACTGGAATGTACGGGCAATACCTAAATTTACAATTTGATAGGTCTTTAATTTTGTAATATCGACTCCATCAAATCTAATTGTTCCTGTTGTTGGTTTCTGGAACCCTGATATTATTTCAAATAAGGTAGTTTTCCCAGCTCCATTTGGACCAATTAATCCAACGAAATCACCCCTATTTATTTCAAAGCTAAAGTCATTAACCGCAGTTAAACCACCATATTTCTTTGTGATATTTTTAACTTCTAAAATTACTCCCATTTTTAATCATCAACTAATCTGTTTTTTTTCTATCTTCCTCTTATATAATCGTAAAATTCTTTAAGATGCTCTATCGCTGGATTTAAAAGACCCTGATCTGCAAAAAGAATGACTAGTATAAGACAAACAGAGAATATTAACATCGAAAATTCTCCTATTGGCCTAAAGAGTTCTCCTAGGACAACAAATATAAAAGCACCTGGCAAACCACCAGCGACCGTCGCTATTCCTCCTAAAGCTGCCATTACAATCGCGTAGAAAGAATAGAGGGGTTGAAAAGCTGCTGGATTTATCGCTCTTAAGTTTAATGCGTAAAGAGAACCAGCTATTCCCGCGAAAAAACCACTTACCATAAAAGCAAGTAATTTATATCGGGTTGTATTGATACCTGAAGCTTCTGCACCTAATTCATCGTCTCTAATTGCCTGAAAGATCGTACCGACATTTGATTTCTTTATCATAATCATGCTAACAAAAGAGAATATGGTGAAACCTAAAGCGATGAAGAAAATTATCAAATAACTGTCTGCAATAGCGGGAAGACCACTTATTCCTTCTGTACTTCCTAATATATCTTTCAAAGAGCCTAACATAAATACTTGGAATAAAATCAAACAAAAGGCTTGAGTTCCTAAAGATAAATAAGGTCCTTTCAATCTTAGACATGGTATCCCAATAATTAAACCAGATAATACAGCAACAATAGCTCCAAGGAATAAAGCAAAAAACCACGGAAAATTAATTGCTTTGATTAAAGCTGCTGCTACATAACCCGCAATCGCAAAAAAAATAGCGTGCCCGAAGCTTGTTTGTCCAGTAATACCTGCTAACAGATCCCAACTACCTGCAAAGATAGAAAAAATTAGGGCTGTAATTATGACTGACGCAATATAATCACTTCCTGTGATTACTGGAATTAAAATTAGACCTATTAGAGAGAATAAGGTCAATCCGCCTCGAAAGGTGAAGATCCATGCCTTTAAATATTGATAAACCTGATTAATTTGCTTTTGCACCTACTATCGCACCTCTTTTTTTCCCAATAAGCCTTGAGGTCTCACGAGAAGCATAATTACTATTACTATTAATGGAAAAATCGTAGCAAAAGTCGTACCATAGACTGGGATGAAATAGCTAAATGCTACTTTTGCATATCCCATAATAAAAGCACCGATTATACTCCCTGAGATGCTTCCCATTCCCCCAAATACGGTTACCGCAAACGCGCTTATCAGAAAACTCCATCCTATATGGGGCGCAATTGCGTTAGCTGGACCGTATAATACAGCTGCCATACCGGCAAGAAAAGCCGATAGCGCGACCGTAACCATTAGAACTCTGTTAGCGTTAATCCCCATTAGCATTGCTGCTTCACGATCCTGAGCAACAGCACGAATGGATTTTCCGATCTTCGTTTTACTAATAAACAATCCAACTACTGCAACGAGAATTAGCGAGCCCAAGATGGATATTACAAATTGAGAAGAAAATGTAACGCCTATAAACTCTACGCTACCGGGAAAGTTTAAAATTGTACTAAACACAGGGATTGTGTGAGTTTTTGTATCCACCATAATCTTTACTAATTGCTCAAGGAAAAAAGCAAACGAAAAAGTGACTATAACAACACCGATGTTGGAGTCTTGTAACGGTTTAATCAAAATTAAATAAGAGACTGCTCCAACGATGGATATTACTACTATTGAAATAACAATACTTACCGTAAGATCTAAGAGTCCAAGACCTAAATCGAAGAATAGCAAACTAACATACAAAATATAACATGTTAGCAAGTAGAACCCACCGTGAGCCAAATTTAGGACTCCACCTACACCGTATACCAAAGAAAACCCTAATGCAAGTAATGCTAACACTGCCCCTTGAACGGTTCCAAAAATCAATAACTCTGCAAATTGAAACATCTTCTTTTATCAAACTCATTAATTTATATATGCAGTTTAAAAATATTGTAGTCTTTTTAAATTTTTTGAAATAAATAGCGTTATTTTGATTGTAGTTAACTAAATTCAACATTTACTTAACTAGAGTAAAACTTGGTAAAAAATTTCATAAGGAAATTAATGAGTTCAAGTAAATAAAAAAAAAATTTAATAATATTAATTTTCTGGTTGATTTATTAGTTTATATCTGGAACTCCGTCACCATTCCAGTCTGGAAATTGGATACTACCCGTCACCACATCACCATATGGAGTTGCATCTGGATACACCAATCCACCCGTTGAAATACACACTTTCTTTCCGTCCTGCCATTGAGCCATTAAAGATACTGCCCTAATTTTATCAGTAGTATGGTCATAACCTTCAAATACATCGTGAGATGCTGTAAAACAGAAATCACCGTTTAACCCTTGAATGGTATTATCAGGAGTATACGATTCAAATTGAGTCACAAGGTCGTCGGAGTCAAGTGATTGAGCCGCCTCTATTGTAGTCGCAATCATTTGAACTGCGTTATAACCTGCCGATGCCGTATAAATAGGAGCTTCTCCGTAGTTAGTTTTAAAATTTTCCCAATAAACTTGCGTAGTGGGGGTTAAATAAGAACCCTCGCAAAGAGATGTTAATCCGATTTCATATTCGCATCCTCCGCCAGTTTCGTCCCAAAAGCCCAAATCTTGAGACATGACATTAATTCCATAAATTAGACTTTTTGCTTGAACTTGTGCGTACTGCGTAGTCATTAAAATTCCACCTTGCGCTGAAATAACAGGAACTACTAATTGAGCCCCATCAGTTTCAATATTTTGCCAGTATTGAGAAAAGTCTTCTGCTGTTGCTGTGATTGGAAATGCTACATGTTCAACGACTTCAAATCCTAATTGGGGTAATCCTGGGATTCCAAGTGTTGAGTATAAAGCACCATCTAAAACATATCCCATTCCAACCGTCCAATCAAGATCTTCCCTAATAATTGCGGCTTTATTTATCGGTTTACCTAGAACAGCTTCCATGTATGATTTGAGATATCCTATAGTCCTAATGATCTCTGAAACTAAAGAGCTAGAGTTAACTGGTGAGATCCTAAAGAAGTATTTATATCTCGCGTAATCAGTAAGCACATCTGCACAGAAATCGTCTGTTGCTGCACCGACATTTATAAAGATTTTCTTAGCATCCATAATAGGTTCTTCGTATGCAGATAAAGCTTCTGTTCTAAATCCGCCATAAATGATATCTGGATCATCCGATTCCAACATTAATTGCGCTGCAAGCGTTCCTTTAGTTACATCAAGATTAGCATCTGCTTCAAAGGTATCTTCCGATATAAGCCCAAAATAATAAGTTTCTCCACCGAGGGTAATTCCGCCAGCTTGATTGATTTCATCAACTGCCATATACCCTCCTTTCCAAGCACCCTCGCCTTGTATCTCAGTCATTGCACTAAGACATCCAATCCTAATGATTCTATCTGATGCAACGCCCGCGGGGGCTCCAGGAGTGACAAGAACACCAGTTTGTACGGCACCATAAGCAGGTGCTACTAAAACTACTCCAAGGGGTACTCCTACGCCCACAATTACTGCAATAATGACGATTACTATTATTATATTTCTAGTTTTTGCTTCCATATCATAGATCACTTTTTGTTAAAAAGTTTTATTATATTTAGATTGTCAATAGGTAATTTCATTTTAATATTATTTAAAGTTTAATTTTTTTTGGGTTGATAAAACTATATTACGGTAGTAAACTGTTTTAATGAAACTCCAATTACTTAAGTGTCAAATTATATAGCCCTTCGACTTAATGTGTAATATGAGTTTACTCTATAAGTTTTAATTGAACAAATTACTGCTTAGACTTTCTTTCTGGTTAATTATTATTGAAAAAATAGTCAATGGTCTCTAAATCGGTATTTATTGAAAAGTAACGCAAAATTTCTTGGGAAAAAAGATTAAATTCGAAAATTAATTACTATAGTAAATAATTTTTTACATTAGTAAGCATAATTTGTAAAAGTCAATGAAAACAGCGAAAGGAAAAATTTCAAAAAAAAAGTCTGGAAACGCTAAATATGAAAGTTATTGGATGTACATCCCAAGTAAAATATCTAAAGATAAATCGTTTCCATTTAAAGACAAAGAGGAAGTAATCATAGAGTTAAATGGAGGAAATTTAATTGTACATAAAACCTACAGTCTGAGAGAAATAACGCAAAGATATGGATTTTCTGACGCTACTTTGTCAAAATTGATTGAAACGCGAGCTAAAGATAATTATAATTTACCTTTTATATATTTTCAAGACCAATGCTATTCTTACGAGGATGTAAACAACATTTCAAATCGGATTGGTAATGGAATTATAGATTTATGTAAAAAGTTAAAATTAGATAATCCTAAAATTGCTTTATTACTTCCAAATTCTCCAGATATGATATTTAGCTGGATAGCAGTCGCAAAAGCAGGATTTATCTCAGTACCAATTAGTTATTTGTTAAAAGGCAGAATGTTAGAATATGTCCTTAAGAACAGCGAATCAGATTTAATAATCCTTGATTTTAACTATTTAAAGAATTTCGAAGAGAGTAGTACTAGATTACCTCGGATTAAAAAAGCGTTAATTACAAACGCCCCCATCGGATTTGAATTTAGCGGGTCTAAAATCAATTTTAATGATATTTTATCAGAGAATTCTGACAATCCAAAAGTAATAGTAAGAAATTTCCAACCACTAGAAATTTCCTACACTTCAGGAACTACAGGAAAACCTAAGGGCGTATTGTATAGAAATCACTTTGTTTTATCGGGAAATGGCGTTGGAAAGGAACTAGAGAAGGTTGGAATTAAAAATCCCAACCACAAAATATATTGCCCTATACCTTTATTCCAAGGGTATTCTAAATATTTTACCCTAATTCCTGCAATGTTTTACAATGCTTCAGTTATTATTCCAGAAGATTTTAACGCACAAAACTTTTGGAACGATATTATTAAATTCAAACCACAAGGTTTTTGTTATTTAGGCGCCTATTTATCAGATTTGATGAATCAAAAACCAAAAACTACCGATAGAAAACATTCTTTGACGTATGCTTTCGGTTTTGGAGCATCTAAAAAGATTTGGAATTCATTTGAAAGCAGGTTCGGAATACAAATTATAGAAGGTTGGGCGCTTACTGAGGGTATTGGAGTGGCAATAAATACTTATGGTTCCCAAGGAGGAAAGCTTGGCTCTGTTGGTAAACCGATTAGAGGGTGCGAGATAAGGATCATCGATTCTGATGGAAACAACATGCCTCCTGGGAGAAATAACATTGGAGAGATTATAACGCGAATGAGACCTCCTTTTGAACTAGAATACTATAACTTGGAGGAGAAACGAGGTATGCCTAAATTAGGGAAGAATGGTTGGATCCGTACGGGAGATTTTGGCTACAAAGATAGGGACGGATTTCTTTATTACCTAGGGAGAGAGACAGACATGATCCGAAGAGGAGATGATATATTTTTCGCGGTGGATGTCGAAAGTGTAGCAGACTCACATCCTGCAGTTGTTAAAAGCGCCGCTTTTGAGGTTCCTATCAAAAATGGCTCTGAATTGGCTTTAAAACTATGCGTGGCGGTTAAAAATGATTCTTCATTGACTTTTCTAGAATTTCTGGATTATTTAAAACAAAATTTGGCTTACTTTATGGTACCAAGATTCATTGAATTTAAAGTAGAACTACCAAAAAATGCCAATGAATTGGTCCAAAAGTTCATATTAAAGAAGGAATGGGCTAGTAAGGACTCACGAAAAAACACATTTGATACTAATTCAGGAAAATTAGTTAAATTTTAAATCAAAATGGAAAGGATCCTTTCTCAATCTTTGAAATTTTTTGTCTTAAAAAAGTTTAATTATTGAATTCTTTCATAATATATCCAAGCAGTTAGCTGATTAGTAATAAACTTATTGATAGTACTTCCAATTAAATTTCTTTTTCCTATTAGTTACGACTATACTGACGAGTATAATAAGCATACAAATGACAAGAATCCCAAAATACCTTAAATCCACAAAAAATATTAACAAAAAGCCTATAAAGGGTACCTTTGCACAAACTACTCCCAAAACTCTATTTTCTGGTATAGGAGCCTTATCCATGTAGTAATTTGCGTCACCCTTAGTTTGAAAATACCACAGTCCTCCCTCTTTCCATTTGTTTATTACTCGATGCACAATTGGCTCGTCTGGAGCTTCGTTCCACAATCCTTGTGCGTTAAAAGCAATCACATCGCCTGTATTATTATTTCCATTCCCATCTCTTATGTAAACAGCATCTACTCCTCTTATTATTACTAAATCACCTTTTCGAATTGCTGGTTCCATCGAACCAGACCAAACCACTCCAAATGGATGTTGAGTGTTGAGTCCTATCCTCAACGACAAATGTAAAATTAAAGTCCCGAAGATTATCGTGCATATTAATCCAATTACTGTAAATTTAATAGAATGAGACAATTTTTTCGTTTTATGGGGTAATTTGACATTAATTCTATTTGGAAGAGCTCCTTTGGATAACTATCCAAAATCTTGCTAAAATAATCTAATAAAAAAAAGTAAGACCACAATTTTATATATATTTTATGGGATTGATGTTTAAATCAGTTTATCAGTCAGAGTAATATTTTAGCGAGATACTAATAAAAAAAGGGAAGAATCAATTTGTTATAGCTTGTTTTTTCTTATTAAACCTATCTTAATGATAGAGATGATTTTAACTTGGATTGCTAGATAAATAATCGAAAATCATGGTCAATCAAATTAAATTCAAATTTGATATTATTCCATTTTAATGAATTGTAATAAAAAAATAGATAGGTAGATATATATGTGAGCTTAAATTATTTTCTAATTCGCTTGAGCTCCATTTTGACAATATTTTGCCTATCAGGACATTCTACTTCTACTTTATCTGGATCTGGACTCCATGGAAAAGATCCTCCGAATTGAAGCGTTTCGAGTGTTGGAAATATGTCGTGATAAAAAAAACCACATAGTTCGTTTGCATTATGGCAGCTTAGTTCAATTTCTTGTCCAACCTTGTGGTGAGCTGTACAATGACCTTTAACATCCTTTATTGTTCCAATTATTTTAAAGATATTTTGATTTGACATTCTTTTTTCTAAAGCGTTTTAGTTAATTGAATATAAAAAATCAACGATTTAATAATTTTTTTCGCTTATCAGTAATTTTTTTACTCTGATAGTACTTTTCTTAAATCCTTTGAGATTTTATCCAGTTTTTTATCTTTTATCCAATATCTAATCTTTGAAGAACAGAGAAATTTTTGGATTTTATCGTTTAATCGCGATAATTCCTCCTTGTCTTCTTTGGATAATTGAGGGATTTGCCTTATAACTTTTTCCTTCGCCGTTTCAACTTCCTTTTCGATAATAGTGATAGGGATTTGATCTTTGCTTTCAACTAACCTTCTTCTCAATATTTCTTTTATACTACGGATCCATGCTTCTTTCCAAGCGAAATTACCAGCTTTCTTGGGTTCGACAATCCCAATATCGTTTCTTTTTACAATTATTAAATCGTCTGGACACGAATTTTCACAAGCTCCGCAGTAAAAGCATTCATCTTCGTTGCATGCTATCTTACCGTATTTTAACACGTCTTCTGCCGTTTCAGGGACAAAGAAAGATTCTACTGGACAGATATTGACACAGGCTTTACAATTTTCTGGAGAACATTTATGTAGCATGTTTTTCTTTATAATCACTTCTCCCTTAATTGGAGAATCAATGTGAAAACAATTGGTTGGACATTTTTTTTCAATTAAGTAATAATCTTCAATGTTATTCCTGTCCCTAACAGTTAAGCATAACCTACAAACATCATTTTCCTGATCTTCAATACAATTAGCTTTATCTATCTTGTAAAATTTGCCAATAGAAGGATATTCTTCGAGGTTAATTTGACCCTCTGGTTCTATTTCTTCATGGAACGCATCATTAGGGCACACAACTGCGCACAACATGCAATAGCAACATTTTTCGTGGTCGACTAAGATTTTAGGATTCGAATTATCTATCTTTTCCTGTGCGATATCTGAAATGGGACCAAGTTCTATAGCATCAACAGGGCATACTAATTTGCATAAAGAACAGCCAATACATTTCTTAATATCGTATGTAAGTTTCTTATCTACATCCTTGAATTTCCAATTTAATATAAATTGATCTGGAACTATATCCAAGCTTTTATCTATTTCATCCTTTTTTTCATGTGAATTTTTTAATTCTGCTCCAGACACAATTCTAATCAAATCAGAAATAGTTTGAATTAAATCTAATTATCGTATTGTTTAATTAGTATTAAGATTAATCATTAGAAATATTAATGGAATTGTAGAATTGATTCTCCTTTTAAACTATAAAAATAATGAAACTTAAATTTATATATTAATATGATGAGTAAATAAGCCAATGGGCTTATTGAACGAGCTGATGTATCTTCTTCTTAATTAATAAAAATTCTGATTTTTAGATGTTCGCAAGAATAATATTAGTCAGATAAATGCGATTAAAAATGTAACTGAACTTATTATTAAAATCAGAAGAAGAAGAATTAGTATTGATGAGCCCTTAGTTTCTTTTTCTTGAACGGCTAAATAAAAACAATATACCCCAACTATTAAAAGTATTGTCGTTCTTATTGCCATCTTTTCAGGGGTCCAGAGACCAAGTGGTGGAATATAATTCTCAAAATCGGGTATTTCTGGTCTTACTAAGAAATTAATCCAATCACAGATGAAACTCATTACAATAACCAATCCTGTAAAATAAAATAATAAAATTCTCTTATTCTCTCTATTAACGATTTTTTCAAATCTTTGTGGTCGATCGTTGAAATCTACATTATAATAATTTATGACAAAATATTTTCCTATTATAAGAGACCTAATAGGTATGGAAAATATCCATAGAGTCACGAGATAGATGACACTAAGTGGATGTATTAATGGATACAACCCATAATTATACCATAAAATCCAAGGGTACCCAATCCAATTCCAAAATCCTGTAGACAAGCTGTCGATAATTCCATCGAGAAATATAAAAAAAACAAGAATTATGAATGTCCTAGAACGCGTAGTTGTATATTTTGGAATATAAATCGAACACAATAGCCACACAATCGTAGCGATAACAAATAAGTCCCAACCATTTTTCGCAATTACATTACATATTATCATTATAATCGCAAAAATAGTCATCAAAATAATATAAAGCATTTCCCATTTAGTATTTATAAATTTAATAATCATTGTTTTTCCTTCATACTTTATCATTAGATTAACTTCTCTAAAAGAGCAAGCATTTTTCAGTTTTTCTGTAGATTTAGGGATAGTTCTGGTTAAGAGTGGTGCTTTTCTTTGAGAATTCATTCGTTCAATAAATTCAATAAGCTTAGGATATAATTTTTCAGGATTGAAAGAATACGCCACATCTTTAGTAAAAAATACACAAATAATGTTTTGACAATTTTTAAAATTATATTCTTCTAGTTTGCGCTTCAATAAATAGTTGTAGATGATAAGTTGGAGAGTAGATCTAAAAATTTGTTCTTCATTCAATTTGTAATCGCTAATTATTAATTGCGAATGTGAATAAAGAATTATATCAATGTGCCCTACAAAAAATTTATTAGAGTAACAACACTTTTCATGATCAATCAAAATCTTTGGAGTCGAATCGTCTAGTATTCCTTAAGCAATTTCTGGGACAGGTCCAACTTCGATCGCATCGACTGGACAAACTATCTTACATAAACTACATCCGATGCATTTTGTAATGTCATGTGTGAGTTTCTTGTTCACATTTTGATAGTGCCAATTGAGAATGAGTCGTTCCGAAAGAACTTCTATACTTTTCTCAATTTTTTCCTCTGGTCCATTGTCGCTGGCAGAATTTCAAGAGATTTTAAATCAACCTTAACTTATTGTATTCTTCTATGTAATCTAAATGTTTCTAATAATTAATTTTGAGGTCTATAAAAAATGAGAAAAAACTTACTTATGATAAAAAAAGTTTTAAAAAAGAGTAAACAATAATATGGCTTTATGAAAGATCAACAAGATGCCCAGAGATTGCAACAACCCTCAGAATAAGATCTTGGAATTAAAAATACATTTAAATAGTGATTAACATAAATGCAATTATTTTAATAAATTAAATAAGAAATCTAAATAAAAACCTTAATTTAAGCAAAAATTGAAAATAGGCGAATATAATGACCGAACTGAAAGAATATAACAATGTCCAACTATATGCGAATGAAGCAAATTTTCTTGAAGAGTTAAAAAGTTTATTAGGGAAAGATATTCCTTGTCTTGAGGTACGACAACCTCCCGGAGCTCAACCAAAGGAGAAAACCTTGGAAGAAATTGAAGAAGAAACGATTCAAGCTTGTTTGAATATGGTAACACCTCAGGGTAAGACACAATTGGAAGCACAATATAGTCAACTTAAAGCTATGTATGGAGAAGACCACCAATATGTTAAGGATCTCAAACGAAGTTTAGAAATGGACGAGTCGGTCGCTAGAGAAGTTGGAAAAAAATCGGCAAAATTTTCTTATCTCAACCAAAAGCTTCAATTTTTACTTCAACCAAAACTACAAGACTTAAGCAATTTAGCCGCGACAGATCCCTCCTTAGAAGACTTGGAAAAAGCATCTGAAGATTATTACTTAGCAATTTTAACTTCAGAGTATCAAACTTTATTAAAAGAAGCCTATGAAGCAGGAGTGGCCGCTATGGGGGAAAACCATCCATCCATTGCTCAGGTAAAAGCAATATTTCAGGTAAATCAGGAAACTATAAAACTATACGTTAAACAAATGGCACAAGCGATAATCAACAAACAAATGCAACTTCCTCCCCCAGAGGGTGCAAAAGGTGAATTAAGAAGTTGGATGGATAATTTTGGATTTAGAGCTCAAGAAAATCACATTGTTAGTCTTTATCTTAGAAATTTAAGTTTAGTTACTTTACCTGAATCAATAGGTAACTGTGTTTTTCTAGAAGAATTGAATTTAACAGAAAATAAACTCTCGTCTTTACCTAAATCATTTGATAATCTTACAAACTTAAGGCATCTAGATTTAGAAAAAAACGATATTGATTCTCTACCTGAGAGTTTACAATTATGCAGATCGTTAGTTTATCTCAAATTATCGGAAAACCCGCTTAGAGAACTGCCTGATATTTTTACAAATATGAAAGCCTTAGAACAATTAACCTTAACTCATACTCAGGTTCGAGAGTTGCCCGATTCAATTGGAGAATTAACTGCACTTAAAAATCTACAGGCATTTCATTCTCAAATTCGAGAATTACCTGATTCAATTGGACAATTAACTGCATTAGGAAGTTTTGGACTTACGGGAAATAACATAAAAGAGCTACCGAATAGTATTGGAAATCTAACTGCTTTAAAAGATTTTCAAATAGCTTCAAATCAATTGGTTACTCTACCAGAGAGTATAGGAGGTTTACAAGCCCTACAATCGTTAAGAGCTCAAAATATAGGATTAGAAACCCTTCCTATGAGTTTTGGAAAATTATCCAAGTTAATAGAAGTTTTTCTTGAAGAAAATCGACTTATTACTTTACCTGATACTTTAGAAGGATTAAGTTCAGTTAAACAACTAAAATTGAATAGCAATAATTTAAAGGAACTTCCACCTACTATTGGTAAAATGACTGCTTTAGAAGAATTAATTCTTAATAAAAATAATTTAGTAAATCTTCCCGAGACGATTGGTGAATTAAAGAGTCTTAAAATTTTGGAGGTTAATGATAATTCTTTAACTACCTTACCAGATACCATTGATCAACTAGAAAATTTAGAGATTTTACAAGTGAATGAATGTAAACTTGAGACTTTACCGAATTCTATTTGTAATTTACCTAAAATTACTCAATTACAAATTAGCACTAATAGAACTCTTAATAAGTTGCCTGAGTGTATTGGAAATCTGAAAACTCTTAATTTTCTTTATGCAGGAGTTTGCGGTTTTGAAGTATTACCTCCATCAATAAGTGAATTGACTTCTTTGCAAAATCTCAATTTGACATTAAATAAATTAACAAAACTACCAGAATCTATAACAAAATTGTCACTGGTATCACTCGATCTATCCTACAATCAGTTTTCTGAGCTACCCTACTTTATTTGGCCTATGAAAAGTCTTGCAAAATTAAATTTTAATGAAAATCCGTTATCAGATGAAGAAAAAGAAGTTGCTACCAGAGACGCAGCAGCTATTCTAGATTATTGCCGTCAACGATCTAGTATAGCAATTATGATTATTCACGCAGGAGTTGATGCAGATGCTCATCGGATTCCAGATCTTATCAAATTTCTCGAAGGTCAACCAGAAGTTTTTGGAATCTTACCAATGGATGATGCCAATCTGGTTTCAACGGATTTAGTATTATTTCTTGCTACTGCTGGATCTATAAACAATCCCGAGCCAGTAAAAATTCTTAATGAAGCTCGAAATCAAGGTATCCAAATTGTCCCTATGAAAGGTCTTGATGTCGACTGGGGAAGTCTTTCAAAAGTTGAGCTTAGTAGAGAATTAGGACATGAATACACTCCTGATGATTTTGATGGTTTCTGTAATAACATATATGAATATGTACAACAGATAAAGAGGCAGCATAATATATTTAAAGCAAAAAAGGATATCGTCCTTGCTGCTTTAGGGGAGGTGGAGGTGGGAGACCCATTTAGTTTTACAACATTCAAAGCAGAACTTGATCGAATCTTCCATTTACCAGATTTAGAAAAATGTTTTAATATGGTTAAAGCATCGATTATGCCTTTAAGGCTTCAATGGAGGTCGGGTACTTTTCAGTTTGGAATGTATTTTAATACGATTTTTACTGTATTCCAACAATTTAAGAGTACGCAATCTGGAATGAATTTTGGAGGTAAGTTACAATGAGTGAAGAATATATGGAACATCAACTCCCTAAAGAAGAAATTGAGGTTCTAAATGAATTTGAAATATTTTTAGGGACGAAATGGTCTACTAGAAGTTTTTCCGTTAAAGATAACCATGTTACTCAGCTCCATTTGAATCAGTCAAAAATAGGAAAATTCCCTGATTCAATAGGAAATCTAACTCAACTTTATAACATTTCTGCAAATGGATCAAATCTAGAGAGTCTTCCAGTTAGTATTACCAAATGTAAAAATTTAGTTACATTATCTCTAGAATCTAATAGTATTAGTTCTTTTCCCGATTCTATTGGTGATTTGAGTTCTTTAGAAAATTTATGGTTAAGCAGAAATGATCTTCGATCACTACCCTCTAGCCTTGAAAACTGTACCAAACTGAAAAATATTAACTTTTATTGGAATCAATTGAGTGAACTACCTGATTTTTCAAAACTGGAAGCTTTAGAGAAAGTAGATATCAGATCTAATAAAATAATTTCCTTCCCTACTGGAATAGGTAATTGTAAAGATATAAAAGAATTTTATGCTGATGATAATCAATTTACACGTATTCCAGAGGATTTTTGTTCCTTGTCTAAACTTACTAATCTTAGCTTATCTAATAACCAATTAAGAGAATTACCAAGCAATTTTGGAGACTTAACCTCACTAACGTCAATATATTTTTATAATAATCCAGTGACCGAGCTACCAGAATCGATATCTAATCTTGTAAAAATGGAAAGTTTAGAGTTTAATAATATGAAGTTGCAGAATCTCCCAAATTCAATTTGTAAAATGACTGCTTTAAAAAAGTTATCTATAATTAGTAATCAACTCCGCTCGCTCCCTGAAGATTTTGGAGATTTAACAGCTCTAGAATCATTAAATCTGAGTCAAAATAATCTCACTGAATTGCCTGATTCATTATCTAATATGAAAAATCTAAAGGATCTTAATATTAGTAAAAATCAACTGAAATCTTTACCAGAATTCATCGGAAATTTGGAATCACTTAGTAATCTTGATTTAAAGGACAATAAATTAGTTTCTTTACCAGAATCAATTGGAAACTTAAAAAATTTAAAATCTCTCAACTTAAAAAAAAATGAATTAAATTCTCTCCCAGTATCTATTGGAAATTTATCCTCACTAAATGAACTAACAATCAATAGCAATAAGCTTGAATCACTACCAGATGATTTAACGGGGCTGGTAAATTTAACATCACTATCAATGGGGATAAATCCTATGACTTCGCTCCCTGAGTCTATTGGTGATATGAAGCAATTAAAAGCATTTAGACATAGTTATGGAAAACTTCAAAATATCCCATCTAGTATTGGAAAACTAGAATATCTTGAGAGTTTGAATTTATGGAACAATCAACTAGAAACTCTTCCTCCGGAAATTGGGGAACTTAAGAATCTAAAGGATTTGAATATTAGGGAAAACCGATTAACATCAGTGCCATCAACGATTTGTGAACTTCCTGTATTAGAAAAGATTAATTTTAATAGGAATAATTTAAAGAAACTTCCAGATTGTATAGGTCAGTTGAGCAATCTTAAGAAATTGGATGTGAGTGAGAATAAATTAATAGAGTTACCAGATTCTATTAGTCAACTCGAGTCTTTAGAAGAACTCCCAATCGATTCAAATGAATTAACAAATTTACCTGAAAGTATTGGAAAATTAAATAAATTAAAAAAACTCGGTCTTTCAAAAAATAAATTTACAAGTCTTCCCTACATGATCTGGATCTTAGAAACACTTACTGAGCTTAAACTAAAAGAAAATCCATTTTCTGATTTTGAAGCATCAATGGCTCAACGTGATATTGAATCCGTTCTAGATTACTGTAAGCAGAGAATGTCCATGGCAATTTTTGTCTCTCATGCCGTAGTTGACTATGATCCATACCGTTTAGCGGATTTAGCTAGTTATTTAGAAGCCAAGCCCGAGATATATAATGTCCTCCTCTGTGAACAAGATTTATCTGGTAACATTGATGAATTTATGGATAAGAATGTCCCAATTAGTGATGTAGTTTTCTTTTTAGGAACAAACAAATCCGTTTTTAATTCAGTTGACTGTGCTCACGAAATTGAACTCTCCCGTAAATATGAAGTTCCAATTTACCCTTTGAGAGGTACTGATGTATCTTGGTCAGATATAAATTCAATTGGTCTCTCTCAAGAACCTGGTATTGATTATAATCCCGCCACTTTTGAAGAAGTATGCGAAAAAATTTACGAATATGTTAAACTATTCCATAAAGATCACGGATTATATAAACCTAAAATGGAAGTAGAGGAAACGAAATCCGCTGTATCTGCTCAAGAGGGCGTTGCGGCATCTCAACAAGTTGCAGCATGGCAAGCTGGAGAAGCTATTGTTGATGTTACATGGGATGATGTTCAAGCAGATCTTGTAAATCTGTTGGAGATGGACGATTTAAGAGTATTTTTTGAATCAAATAAACAAACAATAGGCCTCTTAATCCAACAATTGAAGAGTGGTACAATAGACGACGCGACTTTCATGGCTAAAGTAGCTCAATCGTATATGCAATGGGAGATGAATAAACAGATGTTTAGCTTCTAAACTTTTTATCTTTTTTTTATAACTATATTAATTAATACAATTAAAACTCATTTATTTCATCATAGAATAGTTCTCTTAATTATTTGTTAAAAATATAGCTTTTAATTTTAAAAAAAATGGTAAAAAAATTAGTGATATCTTATAAAAGTTCCATCTGGCAAATAATTCGCAATCCTTTCCCAAAAGCTCTCTTTCTTTCCTTTTTTTTCTCTTCGCTACTTTCAGGGATATCAATCATCCTCTATTTTTTTTATTTTTTGTTATAATCAGGACTTCTGATTGTATAAAATCGAAATATGTATTTCAAAGTGAGTATTATAATAACAACAGCAAATATAACATAACGCTATTTCGAATGAATTAAATGCGGATAATTTTAATAAAAAATAAAGGGAGCCTAGGAAATAGCTTTTGTATTACCCCATATATTGGATGGAATTTAGGAATAATAATCGAAACTATCCCTATCAAATCCCTTGATATACTCAATTGTCAACCCTTCGGGAGACATGTTGGGTGGTGCGTACATCATTGAAATGTTTTTAAAATAAGCACTTATACCTCGTTTAGCTAATACTACTGCAGGGTGGTCTTTTTCGGTAAATATTTTATTTGTCACCTCACGGGTTAGTAACCTACACTGTTGCTCGTCCCATATTCCTAATGAGTGAATGTATTCATGCAAAAGAATGTGGTAAGTGTAAGACCATACGATTTCGTAAGGTTGTTCACTAAGGATCTTGACTAAAGGGGTTCTGTTCATCACTATATCGGTTCCAGGTGGAAAATGCATCCCACCAATGAATCCTCCACGATACACCCCCATGGAAACTAATCCTAAGCTGAGACCCGCTCTGCGTCTACCATATACGGTTTTTACGTCTTTACGTACTTTTTCAAAAATTTTAGGAATTTCTTTTTTAAATTGTTCAAGGTTCATGTATTCCACCTCTTTAATGAAATGGGACTTAAAATAGGGATAAAAAATTAATCTAAATATCAAAAATAAATTTATCCTCGTCTTCGTAAAGGATATCCAAGAATTCAGACATATGCTTTAACAGTTCATTAATCATTAGTCTTTCCGTTTTTCTTTCTATCCCACCAACTCTCGAGAAAACCATCTCATCAATTAATTTTTCGATGTTTAATCTCTTGTTCGTGAAAAACTTTAATGGATTGTAAAGCAAAGTGTATAGGATCTCCATTTCTTTGTTTTCTTGTTCTGCAAAAAGCCTATCTTTAAATTTCAAATTCATGAGAGTTTTAAGTTCAGAAATAAGGCATTGTTTATCTTTGATCATTTGAGCACGCTTTTCTTCTAGCGATCTTATTTCGCGTTCAATTTCAGCGATTTGTTTTCCCAAAAAATTAAGTTTTTCGTTCGGTTTTTTTAATTTCTCGTAAAAATTTTGGTAATCTAGTCTTTGAGGTTTTGAATCTCTTTCTATTTCCCGAGTTGAATAGCTTACATTATAGTAATCGGGTGCAATATCAACTTTTAAAGATAGGTTCTTTTTTATTCTATATTTTTTATTCCGTGGATCGGCATTGTAACTCTCTACTATTCCCAAATCTGAAAGGTATTTTAGTTGACTATGAACGGCTTGTCTTGATATTCTGATTCCAAATAGCGTTGCTAATTCGGAAGCGCCTAAAGGAACTTTAGTCAGTTTTGCTAATATTATTCTCCTCGTAGGGTTTCCAATTATTTCTAAGAAATCGTCCAAACTAATTATTTGAGTCGAATTCTCAGTTTTTTCTAAAACCATTCATATTCACCATATTTTAATGTAATTAGAATTAAAATTATTGAAACATGCCTTCTGGTTCTTTGGCTCTTTGTTTATAGGCTCTCTGTGCCCTTTGGGCGCTTTTAAGAACTTTTTCGATGGCTTCTTCAAACTCGCTTTCGTGAATTTTCACCTTTTTAACGGAATCTGCGTCGGAAGTGTCTACATTTGCGTCATCCACAGCCCTCCTAATAGTAAACATGGTTGCTTCTTCCGCAATCGCGCTGATATCAGCTCCTGAATACCCTTCAAGTCTTTCGGCAATATTATCTAGACTGATTCCTTTTGCCAATGGTTTGTTTTTAGTGTGAATTTTTAAAATTTCCTTTCTTGCTTCTTTATCAGGCATATGTATGTCAATGTGTCGTCCAAACCTTCCAGACCTTAGCAGAGCGTCGTCTAACATGTCCGGACGATTGGTAGCGGCAATCAATATTACATCTTTAAGACCTTCTAAGCCGTCCATTTCTGTAAGTAGTTGGGAAACTACTTGCTCAGTCACTTGAGAACCAGAAAATCTACCTCTCATCCCAGCTATCGCGTCTATTTCATCGAAGAAGATGATACACGGAGCGGCAGCTCTTGCTTTTCTAAATGTTTCTCTAACCGCTTTCTCGCTTTCTCCAACCCATTTTGAAAGAAATTCTGGACCTTTTACTGATATAAAGTTAACTTCACTCTCGTGAGCTAAAGCTTTTGCTATAAGTGTTTTTCCCGTGCCAGGAGGGCCTGTCAACAAAATTCCATTGGGAGGTTTGGAATTTAAGTGCGAATATAATTCTGGATACTTCAACGGCCATTCAATAACTTCTTGTAATTGCTGTTGTGCGTCTTCTAATCCTCCTACATCGTCCCAAGTTTCCATTGGTTGAGTTATTAATACCTCTCTTAGCGCAGAAGGTTCAATATTAGTTAACGCATCGTGAAAGTGAGAGTTTTTTATTTGCAAATTGTTTAACACTTCAGGAGGGATTGGTTGATCTAGATTGATTTTAGGTAAAACCTCTCTTATCGCAAGCATTGCTGCTTCTTTCGCAAGAGCTTCTACATCAGCTCCTACGAATCCATGAGTTTTCTCCGCAATTGATCTCAAGTCTACATCTTGAAAAAGCGGCATTCCCCTCGTGTGAATTAATAAAATTTCGTATCTACCATCCGTATCGGGAACACCAATTTCGATCTCACGATCAAACCTCCCAGGTCTTCTTAACGCTGGGTCAATATCATTCACTCTATTTGTGGCGCCAATAATAATTATCTCTCCACGACCTTCTAATCCGTCCATGAGAGAAAGTAACTGTGCTACTACGCGTCTTTCTACCTCTCCCGTAACTTCTCCTCTTTTTGGAGCAATTGAATCTAGCTCGTCTATAAATATAATAGAGGGGGAGAGTTCTTTTGCTTCTTCGAACACCTTACGCAAATTTTCTTCGCTTTGTCCGTAAAACTTGCTCATTATCTCAGGACCGCTAATTGTGATAAAATGGGCGTCCGTTTCATACGCAACCGCGCGTGCCAATAATGTTTTACCAGTACCAGGAGGACCGTGAAGCAATACGCCTTTTGGAGGGTCAATCCCAATCCTTTTAAATAACTCCGGATGTCGGATGGGTAATTCAATCATTTCTCGTATTTTTTGTATTTCGTCCTCTAAGCCACCAATATCTTCGTAGGTGACCCGAGTTTTTTCCATTTCGATTAATTCTTTGTGACTCTTTTCGCTTAAGAGAATTTTAGTGTCGAAATGAATTCTTACTGCTTCTGCTTTTGGTGCAAAATTCACCACGACAAGGTCTACGCGCCTTCCATAACTATAAAAGCTTAAAATGTCTCCTTTAGTGATTATTCTGTTTTCTAATTTCCTCGCAAGTTGTTGTGAGTCTCTTAAAATAACTGCTTCCTCCAAACCTGCGAAAGTCACATTATCTGCTAAACTTGCTTCGATTCGCCTAACTTCTACAAGGTCGTCTAACGAAGCGCCTATATTTCTCCTTAAACTAGGATCAATTCGGATGATATTGGTACCTTTGTCTTCTTTCTTCGGTGGATAAAGTAAAGCTGCGGTCCTTTTATTTATATTTCTATTGGATATCTGAATCACATCTCCAGTTCTGAGATTTAGCTCTCGCACTGCGTCCGGATCCAGCCTAATTATACCTCTTCCTGTGTCTTCTTTGAACGCGTCTTTAACACGCAGCTTTAAGGTATTTTCGTCGTCAAACTCTTTCGTAAAACCACTCATGACTTTTTACCTCTTTAATTTATTCTATCACTTTTCAATTTGAATTAGTATAAGACCATTTTTAATGGTATAATTTAATCGATCATCAGCAACATGAAAATCTAAATCAATAAACTTTTGGTATTGCTTATTTTCATTTAATGCTTCTACAAAAAGTTGGTTTTCCTTATTTGTTACCTCAATTGTTAATTTGCCATCGTTAATTCCGGGAACTTCGACTAATATCTCAATAGAAGATCCAAGATCGTTAATCTCAGCGTAAGGCTCTTCAATTGTTAATACTTTATCAGATTTAGGAACTAAAGTCAACTCTGAAGCGTTTAGGAGCTTACTTTTTCGATTACTTCTCATGTAAATTACATCGTTGGATTCCGAGCTTTTTATTTTGTTCAAATATTTCTTAACTTCTTCTGGATCAATGCTCGTGTCAAATTTTATTTCTGGTTTCGTCCAACCGGGCTCCATATGATACCTTACCTTGAAAGCTTTCTTTTCCTTGGAGTTAGAAACTTTATTGTTGTCAGGTAAGAAGAATAACTCTAAATCTATTACATCTAAATCCAAGTTAAACATTTTTTTTATTTCTTCAAAAATATCGTCTTCAAATCCCGTTAAAATTCACCATTTTTATTAAATTAATTAAAATAAAAGTTGTCAACTATTACTTTACACTGATCTTATTATAAACTTTCAACTATATAAAATTTAGTATTTTGGAGTTATAAGCTTAATTACACAAAATTATCAATAGTTTTAAACAAAAAAATGAGTTACCTATAAAATATAGGAGGATCAGAAATAGGGTTTATACGAGTTGAGACTAATTAGAATTTTTCTTGACCTTTTCTATAACTTTTCTGGTTCTATAGAGAAGTTCATACGCCACTTGGGGAGGGTACCATCCAGATAAACCGCAATCAGGTCCCACATATTTCAAGCAATCACCATAGTGTCTCAAACCATCGTTAAGATTTCTTTCTATAGATTCCTCTGAATCAATTAAACTTAGCATCCCATTGTAAGTCTTTAATTCATCGTAAGATTTACCTGAATCTAACTTTTCTGCTAATAGATTGTCTATATTTGTTCTAGTAATGCCTACTCGTATAAATTTGTCGTATTCGACTAATAATTGTTTAGATATAACATTTTGCTTGTTTGAGGCGTATTCACTGGTTAATACATCAATGTTTTTAGATTGTAGAGCCACTGTTGCGTGATTTAAGCTATGAAGGTGTATTTGAGATACAACATCAATGTTTTCGAGCGATTTATCGAAAATATCTGTAAGGTCATCCTTACTGACATTAAATAACTCAACATAACCAAAGGATGGTTCGTCAATAGAGATTATAGAGGTTTCAACGTAATTGGTGTTGAGTAGTGAACTTTTGATGAATGAATTTACAGACTTTGCAAAATTCAGCGCGATATCCTTGTAAATGGTAAAGGAATGTTCCTTAAGATACAGCTCTATTGGACCAGTTACACACGCCTTTAAATTAAGTTTGTGCTGCGTTCTATTGAAGTAATCTTTTGCAAACTGTTTTAGTACATAAATCTCAGGTAGAACCGCTTTTTCAGGGTTGATGTAGCCAGGTTCTTCTTGGTAATCTCTGATCGGTTTTAGAAATTGCTCGTTCATATCCATGTGTTGGGGATAGTTTATGATTTCTACGCCAGCATTTAGTTTTAATTGAAAGGATTGGAGGATTGGATGAAATACATAGTTATAGATGCCTCTATTTTCCGAGAGATTTGACCTATTTACAATTCCTTTGTATGCGGTCCAATAATATTGGTTAAACAACTCTTTATCGATGTATTCAGGGAGGGGAAAGCTACCAACATCGTCATAAACAGGAAAATCTTTCATTGTGAATTAGAATTACGCTCCATCTATAAAATCCTTTAATTAGGATAATACTTGTTTATTAAATAATCTACTTGTTTTTCCGATATATTAAACAATTTAAACATTAAAATATCGAGTAGTTCTTGAGTTAGATTGGAATTATTAAATTTATGTAAATTAGAGGGATTATTTAAAATGGATTTTAGCGATTGTGGCAATTCAGAAATTATCAGCTTCGGTATACGGTTTAATTCAATTAAATTGTTATGGTTTCCATTAGAATTTTGATTTATCATGTTTTGAGAAAGAATTTCAATCGCATTTAATATCTCTGGGCGCTTAGAACCTAATTTTTCAAAATTAGGGATCGGAATCAAATTTTCAAGCTTGGTTTTACTTCTTTTAATTTTCACATTCTTTGCTTTAAATAAAAATGTAAGTAAGCGCGAATTTAAGTAAGCGAGAATAAGGGGATAATTGATATTCATATCCGGATATTTTGGCCAAAGAAAGTAGGTATCCGAAGTTGCGTAATATTGATCATTGGAATATCCAAATATATTTGTGTCAGAAATGTATCTTGTAAAAATTTTTTTGCCGTTATCGTAACTATCTTCTAAATTAAATAATTGCTTCGAATCATCTTTGGTGAATCTCCATATATAGGCGCCCCGCCTTGGAAAAAAATAGTCTTCGGGATTTTCCTTAGCGTTTTTAAGGATTGCTTGCAATTCGCTTTTGTATTGTTTAATATATTGCGTTAAGATTGGATATTTATTACTCAACAAATCATTCCGTATTACATCGGAAGTTTGTGGAAATTCATCCTTGTTAAAGAAAATCCCATAGCCTGAAAAGGTTTCGCTCTTGTAGCAGAAATTTTTAATTGCTTTACTTTTATAAATTTTTTTCAGTTTTGATTTTTCAATATTAGAGATCTCTTTAAATTGGTTTTCAATTTTAACAAAAACTCTCTTATCATCCAATATAATATTATTTTCAGGGATAAGAACAAATATTTCGTCTTTAATGAAAATTAATCCATTACGGATTAAAAAGTAATCCTTTAAGAAGGTAGTCTGTGAGTTTTTCACGCAATCGCCTTCGATTTTATCAACTAATTCTGCCACATTTTTAGGGTAAAGCAAATTCCAGCTTCCATTTGGAGATAATTTGTTATTAGTCAACGCTGAATTGTATTTTATAATATTTTCGTTATAATTTGGAAGAAATATACTTTTAAAGGCAGATTTATAGAAATATTCATCCATTTGCATTGTTTGTGAGTTCTTTATCTGCATAATTTCAATTTCATGGTCTTCTCGATTATTTACTTGGTGTTCTGTTTTTTTCCTTATGATAAATATGCAGTTATGCTGACCTCTGGCGTTTTGAAATAAGTTTAGATTCGAAAGGTCAATATACTGGAGGAGATGACATTTACTAGTGATATCTGGTTTAAGATACTTAATTCCAGTTTTGCTTGATTTAGTTATCCAGTAATTAGTGGTTATAAAAGATAGTATACCTCCTGGCTTAAGTTTCTCTATTCCTAAATGAATAAAGAAATAGAACAAATCCATATTTCCTACGAAGAATTTGGCGCATATCGGATATTTCTTAATGTAATCCTGAAATATATCAGCGTTATAATTTTGACCTAAATACGGAGGATTCCCTATTATTAAATCAAATTTATCACCTATATCAGAACCTAAGAAATTTGAGAATCGAAATTCCACATTAGGATAAGATTTTACAAGAGATTGCTTAAATGAATGGTCAGTTTCGTAGGCAATTATATTCTTGAAACCATTTTTTAAGAGAGATCTTAAAAAAATGCCTTTTCCGACAGATGGTTCTAAAACTTTAAATGAGTGCGATTCTTTGGTGTTAAAATTGATGAACTTTAACGAATTTTTTACCATAAATTCGGCAACATAACTGGGTGTAAAAAATTGCCCAATCCTTGTATTATCTTCCCATCTCTCCTCGATTAAATCCATCTATATGTTACTATTAATTAAGATCTATATAACAGATAGGTTTTTCAAACTTATAAGAAGATTTAAAAAAAATTGAGGTTTAAAAAGGAAACAAAGCAAAAATTTTTAAGACCTAATGTGAATGTCTATGATGCTCCATTTTAATATTAATTGGTCGCAACGAGCCAATCGCCCAACCTGTTACCTCGTTTAAAGAAGGGTGAATTACCATTGATTTGTAAATAGGCATGAACGAACCCCCTTCTGGACAAGCCATCGCAAGTTTGGGTATGTCGCTTTTCTCTGTTAAATCTGGCATGGAACAAGTAAAACCAGAATTCATTAAATACACAAAGGGCTGAACTAATACTGCTGCGTTTGGACCGACAACATGAGCTCCCAGTATTCTATACGATCTATCAACGATTAACTTAACAAACCCATCGTCATCGTCGTTAGGCTCGTAACCCATCGCATATCCTTTTGCTACGGAGGAGTATTGTTTTATTGCTACATAAATTTCGTGTCCAGCATCCATTGCTTCTTGTTGCGTCATTCCTACATGTCCGATTTGAGGCCAGGTAAAGATCGCCCAAGGTACCGATGAGTAGTCTGCAGATTTTTGGTGCTCGGGAGGAGCAAAGATATTATTAGTTACGATTTCGGCTTCGTAATTCGCTTTGTGGCGAAATTGATATTTGCCATTTGCGTCTCCTAAACACCATATTTTCTTTTTTGTCGTTTCTAAATACTGATTAGTTAGGATCCATCCTTGTCGGTTAATTTCAATACCTGTCTTTTCCACTTTTAATCTATCTGCGTTCGAACGACGACCCGCTGCAACAAAGATCTCATCTACTTCAATTTCGCTTTGTTGGTTTGTCTTCGTGTTTTCTAACACAATAACTTTCGAATTACCTCTTTTATAAGCTTTAACAGCTTTTTCATTCGTTAACACTGTCATATATTTCTTGAAATTGTGTTCTAGAAACGAACTTATTTCGGGTTCTTCAGTTATTACTAATCTTGGCAGCATTTCCACAATTGTTACTTCCGTTCCAAAGGTTGAGAAGATGTGAGCAAACTCGGCGGCAATGACTCCCCCACCGATGATAACGAGACTACGCCAAGGTTTATCCGGGAATTTTTCCCCAAAAAAGCTCTTAGTAGTAACATAACCAGTTTCTGCTAGCCCTTCAATAGGAGGGACTAAAGGTCGAGCGCCTGAAGCGATTACAATTTTATCAGCTTTAAACTTACCAAGAGTTTCTTTTCCATTTATATCTTTGACCTCCATTTTGTAATCTCCAATAAATTCTCCAACTCCCCGAAATAGCGATAGGTTAGGAACTTGAGACAAACCCTCCTCGATTTGTTTACTCTCGTCAATTTGATGCCACATGCGTTTGGCGATAAAATCCCAATCGAAACTTTCTAGCTTTAAGTCAACTCCCACCTTTTTGGCATGCTGAGCTTCCCTGATTAAATCCGCGGGATGAACTAATACCTTTGAAGGGATACACCCACGGGTTAAACACGTAGCACCTAGTTTAGTGTCCTCAACGAGTGCACATTTTAACCCCATTTGAAGACCCGTGTTTAAAACGCTCAATCCGGCTCCACTTCCTATAACTAAAAAATCATAACTTTCCATATTATCCCTAAATTAATTTCATTACATTTAGATTAAAATACGAAATCTCAAATTCAGTAATTTCTTTAGTACTACTATTAGCTAAATGATTTTTAAAGTTTTTAATAATTTTTTAAAAGTATAAGCCGGTTTAAACGGGATAAATGCTTCTAATAATTAAATAATTAATAAAAATATCCAAAGAAAATTGAATTTAAATATTAGTTCCAAAAATGGTTTGAACTTCATTTTTATTGCTATAAGAAGACAAGTTATCAAGAAGTAAAGGTTTTTTATACAAAATTTTAAAAATTCTGATTAAATTATCTTTTTGGTTTGAGATTTATACAATTTAGAACTCTAATTTTTGAAGTGTTAAGATTGTAATTTTGATAGGTCTTCGAAGGAGAAATAAATATGACTGTGGATAATTTAAAAATAACTGACCGTGAGGAATTAGAAAACATTATAAACTTTTCTCCTGCGGTAGTCTTTCTTTGGAAAAATATTGAAGGTTGGCCAGTCGAATATGTGTCTGAAAATGTTCGCCAATTTGGTTACATACCTGAAGATTTTTACTCTAAAAAATTAGTTTTTGCAGATATTATCCATCCAGATGATTTTGAAAGAGTTAGTCTTGAAGTTTCAGAATTTAGTAAAGAAGGATGTAGCGAATTTGTACAAGAATATCGTATTATTACAAAGAAAGGAGAATTTAAGTGGCTTGATGATCGTACACGAATTAGGAGAAATCAAAATGGTGAAATCACGCACTTTCAAGGAATAGTGGTAGATATTACTGATCGTAAAGCTACCGAAGAAGAATTAAAGAAAAACGAAGAATTTCTTCAAGCCATATTTGACGGCATGCAAGATGGTTTAAGCATTCTTGATAATGACTTAAATATCATACGCGTAAATCGTTGGATACAGGAGAAGTATGACCAAGAGGGCGGTTTAATTGGAAAAAAATGTTATGAAACCTACCAACAAAAAAAAGAACCTTGTTCATGGTGCCCTTCGTTGAAAACTCTAAGCTCAGGTGAAAAGCATACCTCAGTTGTTCCCTATCCTTCTGAGAATAACCCTACGGGATGGATAGAACTTACATCTTTTCCGTTAAAACAACAAGGGTATGAGATTATCGGAGTTATTGAATACGTGAAGGATATTACTCAACAAGTTAATGCAAATCAAAAGTTAAAGGAATCCGAAGAAAAATATAGAGAAGCGTACAATCGTGCATCTCTTTACAAAGATTTGTTCGCCCATGATATTAACAATATCCTCCAAAATGTGCAATCTTCCTCCGAGTTAATACTTTTATACAAAAATAACCCCGAAAAATTAAGTACAATAGGGGAATTAACAAATATAATAAAAGAACAAGTAATTCGGGGAAATAAATTGGTGGCTAATGTAAGAAAGATAACAGAACTAGATGAGTCTGAGATTATAATCCATCCATTAATCCTTGTACCTATGATCACGGAAGCTATTGAGTTCATTCAAAAAAGTTTTCAAAATCGAGAGATAACTATAGATTTCAACCCAAGAGACGAAGATAAGACCATACGCATTAATGGAAATAACCTTGTCTTGGATTTAATTGAGAACCTGTTGTTTAATGCCGTAAGACACAATATTAATCCCCACGTTGAAATCAAACTTAAATTAAGTAGATGGCTTTCGGAACAAAAGCGCTATATTAAATTAGAAATTTTGGATAATGGAAATGGAATTTCTGATGAGAGAAAAAAAATTATTTTTCAAAGAGAAAAAGCCACTACGGGAAAAGGGATGGGATTGGGGTTATCCCTTGTAAAAAAAATTATTGACAATCTCCATGGAAAAATATGGGTAGAAGATCGGGTAAAAGGTGACTACTTAAAAGGAAGCAACTTCGTAGTGTTATTTCCCAAGGCATTATAATAGAACAAATCCCTTTCTTACAGTATTATCAATATGGTTTTTTATGATAAAGCTAACGAGTAACAATTAAGGTTTCCATTTCACGTTTCATTGCTTCAAGTTTTGGTTTTTTAAAATGGCTTCTAACAGGTGATAAAACTTTAATTAAAGATTCGGCTACAGCACTTTTCAAGTCAGCAGGATGTAAAGTTCCTTTAGCAAAACTTTTTTTTAAATCTTGATAACTGTTAAAAGTGATATCCCCTCCGAATTTGTCTAAGCGTTCTATAAGAAGTTCAGATTTCTCATTTACAAATATTAGATTTTTAGCCCAATCGAGGACAGGATTAAACGCTATTTCTCGTTCTGGACAAAAAGCTTTCCTTAATTTACTACGAATACTATCAGGTTCTTCTGTAATGAAGATTGCTGAATTTGGTATACTTTTTGACATTTTCATTGACGCCCATAGATCTTGAAGGTTTTCCTGATGTACGGGCCATACTGGAGGTTTCTGAAGTCCTAGAATTAAATGATGATGAATTGCGATTGGTTTGATTTTGTTTCCGCTTTTATCTAGTAGTGGTTTAATTCTCAATTTTAATGCAACTTCTCTAGCAATAACATGAGCTTTCCTTTGATCTAAACCTGAATGAGGGAAATGAATACCTTGAAAAAAGATATCTGCCACCTGCATTGGAGGATAAATTAACTTAGCAAAATCTACAGATTGACCTTCTTTTCTACCCATAATTGTAATAGATCTTAGAATTCTTCTTAATGTACAATTCTTACTAACTTCAATCATCGTTGCCCAATAGTCATTATTATTGTGATACAAATCTGTTCCGAGTACAAAATCTACTTTATTTGGATCCCCTCCAAGACAAATCAAACTAGCCTTTAATCCTTCTTTAAAGTATTCAGCGGCAATATTTTTAATTAATTCGCGATCTCCTCCAAGTTTATCATTGATCCATGAATGCCAATCCGCTAAAAAAATAGAGCAATTAATACCTGCGTCAAGTAGATCTTTTACTTTTGACATGCAAATTAAGCCAGTTCCTAGATGAATCTTTCCCGATATTTCAAATCCTATATAATGTTTAATTGAATCGACGCTATCAAGCATGACGGCGATTTCGTCTTTTTTTAATACTTCCTCAGTGTTTTTTGTTATTAGTTGTGCCTTCTCTTCTATGGTTTTCCGCATATATTTTTTCATGCAAGATCATATTTGTGTTTTTTGATTTCACATATTCAGAATAAAGCAATAATACAAAATATGACGAATTTCTTATAGAGAATAGAAATAGAATAAGGAATTTCGTATATAATAGATCAAAAATTAAAAAGATAAGAAAATAAGTAGTTCTTAAAGGTTCAATCTGCAGATTTAATGATTTCCTCTAATTTGGGGAATATTCGTGGGTAATGTACCGCCATACAATGTATACCAGCCAATAGATTCTTTCTCCTAAGCTCAGTAATAAAGGGTTTGAAGAATTCGTAATTAAGTTGGTCGTACATTTGTTTTTGGTCTTTTTTATCGGTAACCTCTTTCTTTATGTTTTTCCAGCGTTCTAGAATTTCTTTTGGCACGGATACTCCCGGAACAAACTCATCAAAACCCTTAGCTATCCCGTAACTTTTCATTGGAAATATTCCAAGAAGAATAGGAATTTTATACTTTTTAATTTCGGTAAGAAACTCTATTGTTCTGTCTAAATCGTATACTACCTGAGTTTGCAAAAATTCAGCGCCAGCTTCGGCTTTTCGCGAGATTTTAAGTATTTCTGCTTCAATTGGAGCAGCATTTGGATTCGCAGCTGCGCCCACATGTAAAGTTGGAGGTTGCTCGATTTCGTGGTCGTTAATGGAACCGTTATCAACTACTTCCCTTACCACTTGAACAAGCGTAGCGGAGTCTAAATCAAAAACAGGTTTACTTTCTGGTAAGTCTCCTAATGCCGTGTGATCACCAGTTAAAGATAGAATGTTTCTAAGGCCTAATGCATGTCCACCCATGAGCATTCCAACGATGCCCAATTTATTCACATCTCTTACGGTTAATTGCCAAATACATTCTAAACCCGTTTCCCTTTGTACGATATGAGACGCAGCCAAACTATTAATAGTTACTATTCCTAATGGACTGTCAGTAACATTAGCAGCTATCACATAAGGAGCCATTTCCTTAGCTTCGTTGATAGTGTGAGATAAATCCGTTGTTTTCTCGGGTTCGAGTTCTCCGGTTAAAATAAAGGAACCATCAGCAAGTGCTTGTCCTAATTTTGAATACACTTTAGTTTCGGTCATTTTTAAATCCCTCCTATCTAAATATTACTTCTCTTTGATGACCGCATTCGCTCCAATCTCTTGGAGGACGCAGTTTAGTAAATAAGTCTAACCTTCCCATTTCCTTTAATCTTTTGTATATCAAGACCCATCCACAATCTCGCTCGTAATTCCCTACTTCGCATTTACCTTCGACCATACCACCACAAGGACCGTTCATAAGACCTTTGGCACAGGTAGTTATGGGACAAATCCCTCCAGTTTCGTTCAATAAGCAATCTCCACATCCTTGACATCGCATATAGAAACGTCCGATGCGTTCAGTCATACCCATAAACTGAGTATCGTTAGAAGTAAACACAGGTTTTTCAGGATACTTTTTTGCTAAAGTTTCTACAATAGATTGACAACCTAAACCACAACTTAAAGTGATGATAGCGTCGGCTTCTTGGATATCTTCGTCAATTTTTTTCAAGTCTTTTCTCATTACGCGATTATCGCAAACTTCTTCCGCAACGATTCCAGTAATAATCTCGAAGCCTTCTGCCTCTAACTTTTTGCTTAAGTCCTCTAATCCCTCAGTTCCTCCTGTTTGACACAGAGCTGCGCATGTACCACAGGAAACTAACACCAATTTTTGCATCCCTTTAATTGATGCAAGTACATCCTCAAATGGTTTTTTAGTCGTTATAACAACCATGATTAAGCACCTATTTTTTAATTTTTATTAGTTTTAATTAATTAAATTATTGATATATCAATCCTAATAGAGACAAATTAATAAGATCATTTTAAGTTATTTATTATTTTGGATAATCCGATTACTAATAACGAACTAATTTTGATTGAAAAGTCAATTAATAATGTTGGGATCCGTATATTATATTATAACAACTCGGCATCCTATCGTAATATATAGAACATTTTAATCAATATATAAACAAGAGGATTAGCAATTCTACTATTTCTAGTTATTAGAAAACATCAAATAAGACCTACATGCCTTTCTATAAGGAAAAACATCGTACAATATTTCATAAGAAGATCTTATAATTTCTGGATAGACAGAAAGTTTAAATAAAAAAATAAAAAGTTTCAAAAGATTTAGAAAAGGGCTCCACCACTAAGCATTGATGGAAGGATTTTAGCAAGAGGAACCGCTGCGCCTGCCACTAGAGAACCCACTGAAGATAATTTCTTGAGATTTTGCTTAAAGTCCTTCTTTACTTTAACAACGCGAGTTTTTCCCTCAATTATAGTTCCACTTTCGGACTCTAGAAAAATCTGAATAGTCTGCTCTCCTTTCTCTTTTGGTTCTAGAGTGACCCAAGTAGAATCTCCATTCTCTAACATAGTTGATAATACGGTAGTTATATCAATTCCTTCTTTTGAAGTCAAGGGGATTGGTTTATCTGGAATTAAAAAGCTTCCTCTTCCCTCAACCTCGATATCTATGACCAATTCTTTAGGAGTAAACCCAGGGGCGAATATCTTTAATTTATATCGTTTACTTTCAGGATTATTATTGTACAAGTACACAATAATGTTGAGTTCCGCTCCGGTGTTTACTAATTCCTGAGTAGCCGAATCCATGTATATTGGATCTTTTGAAACTCTTTCAATGTTGTCGGAAAGTTCCAGTTGCAATCGATCAATGATGCTAAAGAAGCCAGGATTGTGCTTCTTGATAAAATTGAAAAGTTTGTATACATCTCTAACCGAAAAATACCACTCGTTTTCAATCAATAATCCTTTTTCCAGATCGAAGGTTTTTGCTGTGACATCGATTACTTCACCTAACTCGTTAGAAAACAGTTCATCGTCGATAACATCTTGGAATTTCAAGTAGTATAGGAAGAGAATCCTTTCCATAGCGAATGTAATAGGTAACTCGTCGGGTTCCTGTTCTTTGATTTTCTGAACGAAATTAGGTTTCAAAATTGCATTAACACCTGCGAGATATTCGTCGAATTTCAAATAGGTGACCGGATCAAGATGGCTAGCGAAAACTTCGCAGAAGAAATTGTCTAAAAATATCTCGTGTGTGGTCGGAGAGTAAAAATCTTGAAGTCCATTAACGTCGTGTATGTTTAAATTTAAACTTCTTATGATTACAGCCATTCCTAAACCTACTAAGGCAAAACCTGCGGCTAAGAATCCAATAATCTGCTGCGTGTCAATTCCAAGTCTGCCTATGGACCACACGATCATAGCAATGAAAAGCACCAACGATACAATGCAAACTAACGCGATAAATTCGAGTAGGGCAATAACTCGATTTACATTGCTTTCTAATAGATCAAATCCTTCCAAACTATCAATCGGTCGACCTCGTTTCCTTTCAAACCCTAACCTAGCTTTTAATGAGCTTTTCGTGGTACGAGCGCTCATTACAAGCATAAAAGAATTTATACCGTAAACAACTAAAATTCCGATAAATACCAATAGCAATGAAGTTTCGAGGGTGGTAAAAATCGATAAAAGAGTAAGAACTAACAGGATTAAAGGAAGGATGTATAAGAGCCACTTTCCCACCGAATTGATGTATTTGGTCATTTGAGCTTGGAATCGTTCCTTTGCAACGATTTTGTCTAATTCTTTTAGAAGTTGTTCTTCCATAATTTTCCACTTTTACGATTGAATTTTATACGTAGATTATCTAAAAAATAGAGGATGCAGACCTATTTAACTTTAATCAATATAGATACATATTAACCATATGGAAGGAAAATTGCGTTTATTGCGCTTTTAGTACCTATAACAGGAATAATTGATCGAAAACGATAAAAAATACGACAATCATAATCGAAAAAGTAAAAAATGTAAAAATGTGTATTGATTTAATCTAAAAATATTCGATTTTCGTGCTTTTTTTCGTATGGTTTTTTTTAAATAATATAGGAAAAAAGTCGCAATTATAACTTTTTTCTCATTTTTTTTTGCGTTTTTTTGAGACAAAGTGTGAAAAAAATCGTTAGTGAAGGAATCTATACTAATTTTCCGATTTCCGGATTTTCGTGCTTAAAAAAATCCTAAAACTAGAAAATATGCGCATTATGTATATCTATCTTTTCGGAAAACGCCCCAATAGATTTAAATAGTTAAATATTTTTACATTAGATATAAGAAAACTTAATAAAAGTGAGAAAAAAATGGAAATACAAAAAGAATTAGAAAAATCGTATCAATTATCATTGGAGCAGCGCAAAGAAATTTATCAATTTGCGCATAACGTATCGAAAGACACCATTAACGAAGTTTGTCCATTTATATTACGAGTGTTATTGAACGAAGGGCAAGGTAAACTCAAAAACGAATTAGGGCGGGTAATTTTTCATTTACAAAAGAACGAGAGATTAAACACCAAAATAGGGTTAGAAAAACTTATTGATGCGGCGTTATTAGTCGCTCCAGACGAGTTGTTTAAAATTCTCAATTCATCTGACGAGGATGCTAAGAATTTAGCGGCAAATATTAGATCTGTTTTACAAGGTTAATTTTTTTTTTCTTTACTTATTTTTTTTCGAAGTAATTGTGAAATCGTACCAATAATACCCAAATCATAGAAATTAAGGAAGGTTATTGCGATTTATACAATGGAGACTGATTCTTTTATAAATCGATTGTAACAACAAAAATTGGCTCCCAGAAGTTTTGAATAGTTATATGTAAGACCTATTACTTAACTAGAATTTCAAAAAATTCAAGTTCGAAATCATGTTAGTTGAGCCCAAGCTTTTCACTCCAGAAAATGTATACATGGGGATTTATTTAGGATTATCTCTACTTAAAAGAAGAGCCAAAAAAATCCCAATGGCAGTGAATTACGATTTGACGTGGAATTGCAACCTGAGTTGCAAGCATTGTTATTTTAATTCTTCATCGAAGGAACTTTCTGGATATAGTAATAGAACTGAACTTTCTGACGAACAATGGAAAAAAGTGTTCGAATATCACAGAGATATGGGTATAACCAGCGCCGCGCTCACGGGGGGCGAGCCTACTCTTCGAATAAACTTGCTTCACGAAGCCGTAAAAATCTTTCCTTCCGTTCAAATTGCTTCCAACGGGATTATAAAATTACCCATATTTAAAACAAATAAGCAACCCATTTATTGGGTTAGTTTGGATGGTGGAGAAAAAATGCACAATCACATAAGAGGAGCTAAGATTTTCCGTAAAGTCATTGAAAACATACGAGATGACAAAAGAGTCCTGATCTCAACCACGGTTACCAGTCTAAACTACAAAGAAATTGGAGAAGTAGTTAAAATTGCTTACGATAGCGGAGTGTCAGGTCTATTTTTCCTTTGGTACACGGGCTATACAGGAGATCCTCTATTACTACGGGGTGAAACCTTATCAGCTGCTATACGAAATGTTAGGAAAGTAATGCGCGATTACGGTGACTTCATACTAATTTCGAGAAAAATGTTAGAATTATATAATACTAAAGAATTTGTTCCCTCTTGTGTGTTCAAATCAGGTTTTGTTAAAAGCTATTACCCCAATGGACAAAGAAAGTTTTGCGTGATGGGGAATTCTCCCCGTTTGTGTGAAAATTGTGGGTGTATCGTGCCAGTCGCGATATACGCTCTCTCGAAATTAGATTCAGAAACTATTGAAGTTCTAAAAAAATTCCCATTTTAAGTGTGTAGTCTATTATTATTACGTTCAAACATAACCTTATTCATTCGATTTATTTTTATTCTTTTTTTTTGATCTTGACCAGATTAAGGTACAACTTTTCAATAATTTAGCGTAGTCAGTGAAAATCTACTAATTCTTCTTCTTTTTGGATATTACAATAAAAAAATAATCAGTTAAAATTGGATTGCATAAGATTTAAATAGTGTGTAATATACACCATAATTAGTGTGTGATACACACTATTTTTAAATAAAATTTCATAAAAAAGTGATGAAATGTCAAGGAAACAAGAAACACTCGAAGACCTGATGCAAAATTGGGTGAAACAACTACGGAAAGGAACTTTAGAACTTGCAATATTGTCGTTCATTGAAAATAACAGCGAAAAAACCTATGGCTACCACTTGATTAACAATTTAAAGGAAGGTGGAATTGACACGGATGGAAATACGATTTATCCTATTTTAAGGAGGCTCGAAAAAAAGAAGTTAATCGAATCTACTTGGAGTACATTGGACAATCAGCCGAAAAAAATGTTTAAAATTACAGAAATAGGTTCAAAAGTCCTGAACGAGTTGAGAGACGAGTGGAACGATTACAACGAAAAAGTTAATCACTTTATTAAAAAAGAGGTGTAAAGGAAATGAACAAAGAAGCAGAATTAGAAATGAAAAAATACTTGAAGAGTGTAAGAAAATCTTTGGACAATTTATCAAGAGAAGAGCTTGAGGATCGATTAGCTACCATTAAGGCACATTTTTTAGATGCCATCAAAGATCAGGGAGCTGATAAGACTGAACTTGAGATTGTAAAGAGCGTAATAAAAGATCTAGGAGTTCCAAAGATACTGATATCATTTAAGGATAAGGTGGTTGGATGGGTGGTCCTCACTATAGTAGGAATAGGTTTGATAGTTGGGGATATTTTAGCTCTATATCCTCTTTTTGGGTACTCTGCATCTATACCTTATTTCTTAATAGTTTTTACAGGAGAAGGTGGGTATGAACTGTGGCAATATTTGTTAAAAAATCGAATAACGGACAAGAGACTTAATTTAATATACGCATGGATCTTCTTACCAGTTTTACTTTTGGAGCTATGGATATTAGAAATTACCATTGGTTTACCGGAAATTGGCCAATCGTTCAGAGTCTCATGGTTAGTATTGATGATTTACAGTTTAATAGTCACTATATTTTCAGTGATGTCAATAGTGATTCCTGGTGAACTGCTCGATAAGACCTGTCCAAATTGCGGTGAAATTCTACCATATAAATCAAAATATTGCTTAAATTGTGGAGAGGAATTAGAATAGAAAGGAGGTATAAAAAAATGTCGAAAAGTGTACATCAAACTTTAAATACGAAGAAGGAAGAGGAACTAAGTGAGTTGGATAACGATACGGCCATTCAGATCAAGGATTTAGTGAAGAAATTTAATGGTCTAACCGCTGTCAACAAATTGAACCTTGAGATCAGAAAAGGCGAACTTTTTAGCCTTTTAGGACCCAATGGAGCTGGAAAAACCACAACCATAAACATGCTAAATGGGTTAATCCCACCCACTAAGGGAACTGCAATTGTGATGGGATACGATATAAAAAAGAACTTAAGGAAGGTGAAGGAACTGATCGGTGTTTGTCCACAAGAACCTTCAACATACAAATTCCTTAAAGGAAGGGAAAACATCGAGCTTTTTGGAAAGTTATACGGCATGTCAAAAAAGGAATTAAAAGAACGCGTTGATAACTTTTTGGAATTAATGGATTTTACAGAAGTTAGTAAAAGGAAAACTAAGGGATATAGTGGAGGTGAACTTCGACGATTAAACTTAATCATAGCATTGATTAATAATCCAAAAATCGCGTTCTTGGACGAACCAACTGTCGGTATGGACCCAAGGGTTCGAAGAGCTACTTGGAATTTCATTAAGTCTCTAAGGCAGCAAGATAAAACGATTATCCTTACGACTCACTATATAGAAGAAGCAGAAGCGCTAAGCGATAGAGTTGGAATTATAGATTACGGCGAATTAATCGAATTAGGAACACCTAAGGATCTACTCAAAAAACACGACGCTAAGAACTTGGAAGAAGTGTTTATGAAAATTACAGGAAGAAGAATTTTGGAGGGGATTTAAACTAATGATACAACAATTATGGGCCTTAACAAAAGTCAACTTGAAAAAGTTGATTAGAGAACCAGCAAATTTGTTCTTAATGCTTCTATTCCCTGCGGCTCTCACATTAACATTCGGCGTAGCATTTGGAGCAATTGGTGGCGGGGAAACTGATGCTGTGAATATGTTTGACATGATGGCTCCTGGATTATTTGCATATGCTTGTATATTCATAATTATGACGGTAGCACAATCATTTACAGACGATAGGGAGCAGGGAATGTTAAAGAGAATAAATTTGACGCCGACTCGCTCCACGGAATTTATAGGAAGCCATATAGTTTCCAACATGATAACTTCGGTAATACAGGTATGCATAGTATTTACATTGTCAATATCTATAGGATACCAACCACTCGGAGGTATAGAAGGCGTATTCATGGCCTTTATATTCATGGTTTTACTTTCCTTGTGCTCCGTTGGGTTTGGACTTATTACAGCTTCGTTAGCAAAATCAGCTGGAGCTGCAACCGGAATATCTTTTATATTCATCTTACCTCAGATGTTTTTTGGAACTTTCATCCCATTAAACGAGACTACTGAAATGATAGGATTTTTCCTTCCAAGTTATTACGCAACTAATGCAATTACATCGATTTTCGGTGGAACTTCCATAACGAGCGTCGAAATTCTCGCCAAATTAGCCATTCTTTCTATCTTCAGCGTAATTATTTCAATAGTAGGAGTAATTACTTTCAAGAAATTTGGTAAAACCTAAGTAAATCGTTTTTTTCTTTTATTTTTAATTTATGTATATTTTACATTTTGAATTTTAGAAGCAAAATCTTGTTTTAAATACTGAAAACCTAAAAATAAAAAAAATTGAACCATTTCTTTTCGTAATTAATAAAATGGTACATTGATTTTTTTGAGTGGATTTAAATCAGAAGTAAATAAGATTGAAAACATATACCAAATAAAAATAGATGTCCCTTTTCAAGTAAAGTTTGTGTCTTTATATTTGTTTAAAGCAGGTAACCAACACGTTCTGTTTGACTCGGGTTTAAACATGGGCAATTGGGACAAAAAGTTTTTTGCAGCGTTGAATCAAATTGGGGTGGAACCATCAGACATTAGCTATTGCTTCATATCGCATAGTCATTTAGATCATACTGGATTAGCGAAGAAATTAAAACGAAAAAATCCAGAGTTAACCGTGGTTATGCATGAAATTGCCAACGAATTATTGAAGTATCAAACCGATAAAAACAATTTCGCAGAAATAGATAAAACCGCAGAATTATTTGCTGAGAAAATCGTCGAGTTTGGAGTCGATGCAGATCAGGGTAAACAAATTCACGACTTTTTCGCTAATTGGCCGAAATTTATGGTATACCCAAATCCTAACCGCTTGGTAAAGGACGGAGAGATTGTTAACATTGGCCCCAATTCTTTCAGAGTTATTTGGACTCCAGGACACGCGCTTGGGCACATCTGCCTATTTGACGAATCCAATCGGTACCTGTTTGCTGGGGATCATATTTTATCCAGAATAACTCCTCACATTGGTATGTACTTAATCCTCCCCATAATCCTTGAAAAGTATCCACATCACGATTTCCATAATATTTTGAAATTGTATTTGAATTCTCTCGATACAATTGAAGAGCTTAACCCAAAGATAATCTTTCCCGCTCACCAGGAGATTATTTACAATCCAATCGAGAGGATACACCAAATTAAAAAACACCATGAAAATCGACTCAGGGAAATTTCAGAACTAATAAAAAGCAATCCTTTAACCCCTTACGAAATCTCCCTTAAACACTTTGGAAACAAATTAGACGCAATTAACCAATTTATGGCTTTAAGCGAAATTTTAAGTCATATATATTACTTGGAAGATTTAGAAAAAGTACATCGCGAAGAAATTAACGGTAAAATTCGGTTTTTTAGTTAAAATTTTATACACTTTTTATTATCAGCTATTTAACTCTTAAATCAGTATTTCCTAATAGAAGAATTGTTAAAAGAATATCTTACTTATTAGAACTCAGAATTCAACAACTAAAGATGATATCATGTTAATTGGATTAATCGGAACGATAATTTATTACCTTTTTGTCTTTAGTTTTTTATTCTATATAATACACCTCATTCATAAGTTCAAGGAATCTAAAGGAAAAATAGCAAATTACTACAAAGAATTATACATGCCCAGGAAATTATTTATTTACCCTCCTCAAGAGAGTTTAAATAATAACACATCCGAGAATTTGGATGAAGTTGCTAAAAACAAAACTGTTTCGATGTATTTAGAGAGCCGTGACTGTATTCATTGCAAATATTAAGGGAGTAGAATTCATCGATCCACTTAAACACATGATAAAGTAAGTAATGGAGTAAAAATCGTTCCATTATTCAAAATGGAAATCTACCGTTTTGGGAAAGCGTCTTAATTGGTTTAAGAACGACGCATACGCGTTCTACGCTCCTGATATCGCTTCTACCTCTGAAGGATTCCACTAGAGCATCCAGTTCGTTAATTTCGGGGACATTAACTTTGACTAACACCCCACATTGACCCGCCAAGAAATACACTTCCTCGCATTGAGGAAGAACTTGAGTTTCTCTTAACAATTCTTTAATTTCTGATTCGTTTTTTGGGATAATAGTAATGAACGCGATAATACAGCGTTCGTCTTCTCTACAAATTTTAATAGTAAACTTTTCTATAACCCCATCTTCCTGTAATTTTATAACTCTTTTGCGTACAGTCGATTCTGAAAGTTTAATCGCGTCCGCAATTTCTCGATAAGGGCGACGTGAATCTTCAATCAGCATTTCTAATATACGTTTATCTTTATCATCCAAATTTTTCATCCTTTACTCAAATTTTCTTCTTTTTAGTTTTCAATTTTAAAAAAAATTTAATTTAATTAATAAAAAATATATTTGTATTGATTATAATCACCAAATCCTAAAAGTCCTTAAGCAATGGATCGAATAACCGTTCATACTCCACTGCCATGCAATGTATTCCCGCAGCTTTAGTAGTTTTTTTGATCTCCTTTATAAACGGCTCGAAGAATTCGATGTTAATTTTGTCGATAGCGGCGTATTTTCCAGGTTTATTTCCCTTGTTGTCCTTTTCTGCTTTCTTTAAGGCCTTGAGAAGGTCTTTAGGGACGCTAACACCGGGGATAAATTTGTCAAAGTACCATGCTATACCATAACTCTTAAGTGGGAAAATGCCCAGAAGGACCGGAACGTTGAACTGTTCGAGGTCTTTTAAGAAGTCTTTTCCCTCGTCAATATCAAACGCAGTTTGGGTTTGAATAAAGTCTACACCCTGTTCAACTTTTCTACCAACTTTAAAGATTTCAGGTTCACGGGGATTGCTGTTGGGATTGGCAACGCATCCAAAGTTCATTTCGATTTTGCTACCTTCCAATTCGTTCCCTTCGTAATCAGTTCCTTCGTCAATCATTATTGAAAGCATTTCACAAAATTGAGTACTATCGATATCATACACAGCGCGCCCTTTTTTATGGTCTCCTAAGGCTGTGTGGTCACCGGTCAAGGTTAGGATGTTTTTTAATCCTAATACTGCTCCCGCAAGTACATCTCCGAAAAGTGCGACTCGATTTCGATCTCTGACAGTAACCTGCCAAACGGCTTCTAACCCTACTTTCTCTTGGACTAGGTAGCTTGGTACTAGTGAAGACATGTATGCGTCGCCCTGAGGACCATCAGTCACATTTGCGGCGACGATCTTACCCGTTTTCTTCATTTCTTCGGCACCATGGAGTATTTCGCCTAAATCTAAGATTTTTTTAGGTTCAAGTTCTCCAGTAATCACAAATTTGCCTTCTGCGATTGTTTTGCATAAATTACTATACGCAGGTCGTTTTCCCATTTTACTTCTTCTCCTCCTTGTCTTCTTTTTCGTTTGTATATTCTTTGTATATTTTTTGGTAACTTGGACTCGTTGAGGTCCTATAATCTCTCGGTCCGCGATATTTCTTGAACAGATCGAGTCTATCTAATGCCTTCAGTCGTTTCCATATTTCTACCCACGCACAGGGTATCGTGTAACCTCCTACTTCGCACATTCCATCGACCATTCCTCCGCAAGGACCGTTACTTAGGTGTTTAGCGCAACCTGCTCGTGGGCAGACCCCACCGGTTTCTCCCAGTATACAATCTCCGCAAGTTTCGCAATACTCTATGAAATTATTCTCTCCATTGTTTTGTGCACCTCCAAACATGCTATTTTGTCCAGGAAATGTTATAATGGTAGGTAACACCTTGTTCATCATAACGACTCCGATACCACACGCTAGCGTAACTATTGCTTCGTAGTCCTCTACGAAAGGGCGAACAGTGGTGGCAGCAATTCGGTCATCGCATTGCCTTAGTACGGTGATTGCTTTCCAAGTTAAATCTTTTCCTTCGGTACGCGCTTTTAATTCTAAAAGTTGTCCAAGAACTTTAGCTTCGTTTAAACTTCTCGGAGGCTGACAACAGCCATCGCAACCTGTTATAAGGATTTTGCTATACGGTTTTATTAATTCGTAAATTTCGTTTACATCTTTTTGTTGTGTTATTATCATCTTTTAACACTCGTTTTTTACTTTCTTTCTATTAAAATTTTTCAAATTTGTTCATTTAAAAAATCTGATTTATTAGGTCGTCAATTTTTCAATTAACTTGTCGGGTTTAACGCTTCTTTGCTTCAAGTTCAAATCATTTAGAGAAACTCCAAGAGCTATTGCCATAATCTCAGGTAAATACAGAATAGGAAGATCCAATGTTTTCCCCGTTTTACGAGCAACCACCTTTTCCTTCCGGTCGTATTGAGTAACGCAAGCTGGACATACCGCAATTAATCCGTCGACCTCCTCCTCTAGTTCGCATAGCTCTGTTAACTTGTCTTCCACTAGTGTTTCCCCTATTTCGTCCTGTAGTCGAGCGCAATAACCACAACATTCAAGTTTACTCGCAAAATCAATAGTTTTTGCTCCCAATGTCTGGAGAATAATATCGATTTTTTCTGGCTTTTCAGGGTGGTCAAATCGCATGATTTTACTCGGTCGTATAAGGTGGCATCCATAGTGGACGGCGAAAGCTAAATCGTCAATGGGTCTAACAAGTGAACTTTTTATTTTTTCAAGCCACTCAGGTTGACTAAAAAGTTCGACAAAATGATATACTTTTGTAGTTCCCTTGTATTCATAATTAATTTTCTTTAATATTTCGTTAATTTTTTTCTTGTGTTCGGGATCTTCTTCCAGTAAAACACTTACAGTTTTAAGCGTTTCATAACACCCTGAGCAAATTGTAAGTACATCCAATCCCATCCTTTCAGCGATGGCTAGGTTTCGCGCTCCCATAGCTAACCATGTATCAATATTTAGCGATTGTAGCGATACTGGTTCCGGACAACAACTGACGCCTTCCATCTCCTTTAATTCTACGCCTAAAATGCTCGCTACCTCTCTAAATGCTTTTTCTAAATGAGGTTGCCGCAAGGGTATATTACATCCTAAAAACATTGCAAATTTCATTGTTCCTCACCCTCCACTAAGTCTAATATTTCTTTTAAACCGGTTTCTTGAAATATAAACTTGATTTCGTCTATATTAGGGGCTACGATTTCTGGTAACCCTAATCGCTCTCTCCGTCTATCAACACTCTTTTTCATTCCTTCGGTATAGGGAATTACGAAGCCATTTTCGTAGATTAATTTTACGCTACCGGAGTATTCTTTGGGAATTTTGCCTTCTTTGGCCGCCATGCTCCGTAATAAAGCCAAAATAAACGAATAATCTACATTCTTGGGGCAACGTTCCGTACATCTGTGGCATAAAGAGCATGTCCAAATTGCTTGACTTTGTAGCACTTCGTCCTTTAAACCCAATAAACACGATGCTACGACTCTATGAGGTTGCATATCCACATATTCAGTTACTGTACAACCACTGCTACATACACCACATTGAATACACTTTAAGAGCGACTTTGCACCCACTTTTTCGCTAATTTCGTATCGGAAATTTAGATCCAAATCTTTCGCATCTTTAACGATCATTTCTGACATTTTTACGTTCCCTCCTTTACTTTTTCTTTTGGTGCTTCTATTTTATCACCGGTTTTTGGTAACGGTCCAAGTTCCTTAACTCTTTCTACGAATTCCGTTACTACCTGAGAAAACCGTTTTCCTTCGCTAGCAGACACCCATTCTAATCGCACGCGATCAGGGTTAATCCCGACTTTGTCTATAATTGCGTGAATCTCATTAAAGCGCCTTAACATGTCGTAATTTCCCTCTAAATAATGACAATCTCCAATATGACATCCACCAATTAAAATACCATCAGCTCCCTCGAGGAATGCTTGAAGAATAAAGCGTTTAGGAATTCTACCGGTGCACATTACTCTTATTGGTCTAATATTCGTCGGATATTGAAATCTACTTACTCCACAAGTGTCTGCACCAGCATAACTACACCAATTACAAAGAAAAGCTACGATACGAGGCCTTTCATCCACAAATTCTCCTTTTACGGCTTCTCTTATCATTGGGTATATTTGATTATCGTCAAAGTGACTCATTGTTATCGCCCCTGCAGGACATGCTGCTGCGCAATCTCCACATCCTTTACATAATAGGGGATTAGATTCAGATACTAGTACTTCATTATCAAAATTCACTCCTATAGCCCCAAAATTACAGACTTCTTCACATTTTTGACACGCAATACATAACGCAGGATCAACAACCGATACTAAGGGTTCGTTCTCGACTTCTCCTGAAATCAAAGGTATTAAGGCATGTGATGCCGCTCCTCTACCTTGAGAAATTGAATCTGCGATTCCTTTCGGACCGTGGCATGTGCCTGCTAAATATATCCCATCGGTAGCGAAATCAACTGGTCGAAGCTTAACATGAGCTTCTAAAAAGAAGCCGTTTTGATCTCTAGCACATTTAATCATTTCTCCTAGCTTTTCGGTGTCGTTTGGAATAAGGGGAGTAGACAATACTACTTTATTCGCATCAATAGTAAGGTTAGTTTGGGTTAAAATATCTTTAACATTCACTTTTAATGTGCCATTGTTAAGCTCAACGGTTGGGTATTCGTTAAATCGAATATAGTTCACATGTTCCCTTGCTTTCCAGTAGTATAGTTCTTCGTCAGTACCCACTCGAATATCTCGGTAAAGTACATAGATTTTCGAGTTTGGATAATTTTCTTTAACATATAAAGCGTGTCGAATTGATTCAGAACAGCAGATTAGTGAGCAATATGTCACTCCGTTTGTTCCATCAGGTTGACGTGAGCCAACGCAATGGATAAAAACTAATGTTTCACCGTCTACCAACTCGTTATTTCTTAACATTTCCGACAATTCTAGTTGAGTCATAACTTTTCCATTTGTGTTCTCTTCTCCGTAGTGGTACCAACCAGTTGGTTTATATTCATAAGCTCCAGTTGTAGTAATTATAACTCCGATATTAAGTTCAGACTCTTTGTCTTCATTATTTTTGATTTTTACTTTATAAGCACCAATAGAGCCTTTTACATCCTGTACCTTTGAATTCAAATAAGTTGATATGTTTTTAAAAGAGTTGTATTCCTTCAATGTAGTCTCTAAAAACTCTCGCGAATCGATACTATCGAAATTGATTTTATAGATAAGATTTAATTGACCACCCAGTTTATTGTTTTTTTCAACTAAATGAACCTTAAAGCCCTTCCTCGCGATTTCCATGGCAGCACTCAATCCTGCTATACCTCCACCTACGATTAACGCTTCGGGAATCACATCTCCCTTAATTTTAAACTCAGGTTTTTGATAAGTAACTCTCGCAAGGCCCATCCTAATTAAGTCCTTAGCTTTATCAGTTGCGCGAGCATTATCATTCATGTGCACCCAAGAGTCAAGCTCTCGGATACTAACGAAGTTGAAGAGGTATTCATTTAATCCTGCCTCTCTAATTGTTTTTTGAAACAAAGGTTCGTGTGTTCTTGGAGTGCAAGCAGCAACAACCACCCGATTTAAATTGAGTTCCACTATTTTTTCCTTAATTATATCTTGAGTTAACTGAGAGCAACTATATTTGTTCTCCATGCTATACACCACATTAGGTAAAGTTTTAGCGTATTCTACCAAAGTGGGTACATCCATATAACCCGCAATGTTTATACCGCATCTGCAAATAAACACGCCAATTCTAGGTTCTTCATTTGCTTTGATATCTTTTAAGGGAGGCAAATCAATTTTTAATTCTTCCTCATCGAGGGGTACAGCATGAGTCGCAGCTAGTGCCGCTGCCCCACCTGCTTTTGCCACTGAGTTAGCTATATCGTCAGGAGATTGACAGCAGCCAGTCACATACACACCATTTCTAGTGGAACGAAGATCTTCAGTAGAATTAGACGTTTTAAAGAACCCAAACTCGTTTTGTTCTATTTCTAAAATCGTCGCCAATTTACCCGCGTCCTTACGGGGTGTGACTGCGTTTGCGAGGACGACCAAGTCGAATTCGGTTGTTTCAACATCACCCGTGTCTAAATTCGCATGCTTTACATATAAATTATGATTCTCTGGATTTTCTCGAATATCTCCCGGAATTCCCCTATAGTAGATTAGTCCATACTCACCCTTAGCTCTTTCGATAAACTCTTCTTGATTCTTTCCTATAACTCTTATATCGTTGAAGAATATAGTTACATTAGTGTCTGGGGCGTGTTCTCTGGTGATGACACCTTCTTTAGTTTGGTACATACAACAAAATTTGGAGCAATACGCGCATAAATCCTCGTTCCTTGAACCTACACAACTTATAAAAGCAATTTTGTGAGCGTGCTCTTTGTCTGAAGGTCGAATAAGTTCCCCCCCAGTCGGACCCGAAGCACTGAGCAGCCGTTCGTATTGCATAGCCGTAATTACATTAGGATATTCCCCATAGTGATACCTATCCAAAACGCTTGGATCGAGTTGATCAAATCCTGTGGCAACTATAACTGAAGAGACATCATATTCCACTATTTCGTCTTTATCGTCCCAATTAATAGCTCCTGCTTCGCATTCTTTTTCACACAGTTGACAAGCATTCTTGGTTATGTATAGACACTTTTCGGGATCAATCACAGCCTTGCGAGGAACTGCTTGAGGAAATGGGATATAAATTGCCTGTCGATTTCCCATACCCTCTTCGAATTCACTGGGTATTTTCTTCATGGGACATTTTTCCGAACAAGCACCACATCCAGTACAGATGTCCCAATTTACATATCTCGCTTTTTTCAAGACTTTTACTTTGAAATTTCCAGCTTCACCCGATAATTTTTGAACCTCAGAGTAGGGTAAGAGTTCAATGTTTGGATGTCGAGCACATTCAACCATTTTGGGTGCTAATATACAGATCGAACAATCAAGAGTAGGAAAAGTTTTATCCAGTTGCGCCATGCGTCCACCGACCGAAGAAGTCTTTTCAACCAGGATGACTTTATATCCCTGTTCAGCTAATGTCAAAGAACTTTCGATTCCGGATATCCCTCCGCCAATAACTAGTATATTGCTATTAGTCATGATTCTTCATTTTTTTATAATTTTTTATCCTTTTTTTTCATCAAATAGGATTTTTTGATCCTATTTGCGAATTATTGATATAATCAATAATAAAAGTTCAAACAAAAGATATTTATACGCTTTCGTTTTTAAAACTTATCCCGTATTACTAAAAAGATTAATATTGGATCATCTTAAGTAACGAAAAGTTACTATTCGATCACGGATCAATGATAAAACTACAGGAAAACGACATTTTTTTTTTTAAGCAAGAGAAGAAAAAAATCGTTATTCGTTATGTACCGCAGAATTGTTCGCGAAAGCTAAAGGCAAAAGTTCTTCCAAAAAAAGTGCCTTTTAAATTGTGCACAATTTGTAGTAGATTTTGTACGCACGTTAAAAAGGATTAAAAAGATTATAAAGGGGAAACTTTTTTAAGTAACATAAAATATTTTCGATTTTCTATAAATATAATTTATAGGATACAATCTCGGTAATTAAAAAAAAAATGAAGATTCTGATCTCCGGACCTGTAAAATGCGGTAAATCCAGTTATGTTAAGTATTTGGATAGTAATGCTCTAAATGTTGAAGCTAAAGGGGCTGATGAGAAATTATACACGGTAGCTATGGACTTGGGCAGCGTAAAATTGAATGGGTTTTGGGTTTATCTATTTGGTACTCCTGGCTTGCTACGATTTTCAGTAATGCGTGATATTGTATCAGAAGGATCTGATGGTTTGCTTTTTCTATTTGATAGCTCAGCCCCAGAAAAGGACGATGATGCTCTTATCATTTTAAATTCCATTCGAAAAGTACTTGCGCCTAACGCTCCAATCCTGTATTTAGCTAACAAACAAGATCTTGAAAATGCTAGGGATCCAGAAGTTATTCGAGCACAAAATAATTTACCTGATAATGCTAAAATATTTCCAACGAGCACCGTGACGGGGATAAATATACGAGAGTCTCTAAAATATCTAGTTAACGAAATTTACAATGAATACTCATCTTTAATTGCCACTCTCAAAAATTACGAATCCAATATTGAAGGGCTGGCTAATACGTTAAACAAAAACAAGGATGAAATGCGTACATTTTTAAACACCCTAGAGATAAAGAAGTTTATCGAAATTGATCGCGGGAATAAAACTTACAAAGTAAGAGATGGTTTGAAGTATATAGTGTAATATAGAATACAATACTATTTCTCTTCTGGTAGTTATTTGTTATTAAAGCTTTTATAGTTCTAACGGGCTGATAGTGGACTTGTATTTCGCAGATTTTAACGATTTCAAATCCGCTCTTTGTTTATTTAAGATACTCCAGAAAAATTGAGGTATATCACTTTCTGACTCATACATTTTTTCCATCCTATCCAACTTCTTTAGCAAATTATCTATTCTAATAGAAAATTGTTCGATGTACTGTTCTTCTGAATAATGTTTATCTAATTCTAGAGAAAATAAGCGTTTAAGATCCTTATATTTGGGAATAAGTCCAATTGGGGTCTCGATTGCGTCGTAATCGTTGTGCATTCTACCTTCAGACCAGATTAACCACACTTTTTTGTCTAAAATGTCGTTTAAATATTTACCTTCCAAGTTCTTTAGGAAATAATTGGTAGCAAACACTAATGGGTATTTTTCTAATCGCGCACCTATTTTCTGATGATTTTTTAAGTATCTGCCTAGCGGGACGACCAGAAAATCAAGGTTAGCCATAGGATTAGCCTTTCTAATACCTACTGTCCCGAGAGTGGCGGAAGTTGTCTCAGATTCAATCGTTGCTCCTAGAAATATACCATGTTCCCAATTAAATCCTTCAACTATGGGAGGCATTGTATCTGAATCGCGACCACCGTAAAATATACCACGAATCGCAACACCGTCCGGGTTTTCTAATTCTCCGTCAACATTACTCAATTCTTCCAATCTAATCGTGTACCGAGCGTTGGGGTGGGCGTGGGGGATATCGTTTCCTAAATCATCTTGTTTACCATGATACCACTCACCGGAATAATTGAACCCCTTTTTTGGGATTTTTTTACCCATACCTATCCAATACGGAACTCCTCCTTCCATTAAAATGTTAGAAAAGATTAATTCCCGGGGAGTTGTTAACGCTTCAAAGATTACGGGATCGTCCTTCTGATTTACATCCTTGATTATGCCAAATATTCCTTTTTCAATATTTGCTGCGTGTAGAGTATTGTCGTCCCAAACCCGCAGATACGCAATGTCGTCTCCAACAATCGTTTGTCCAGGAAGCATAGCTGTTGACGTCTTTCCACAGGCTGATGGAAAAGCTCCACATGCGTAGGTTTTTCTACCTTTTTCTTTTGGTTTAATACCCATGATAAAATAATGCTCAGTTAACCAATCCTCGTTGTTTGCTTTGTATATAGCGAGACGTAGAGCGAGTTTTTTCAAACCTAATGAGTTTCCCGCGTACTGATTATTCACAGAAAGCACGCCTCCTTCTTTAAGATCGATGTATATTCTACGATTTTCTAAATTTTTAGTAACCGGGGGATTTCCAGTGAGTTCTCCAGCAGAATGAATAAAGTAAAAAAAATCTTCGGAACCATTTAAATGTTTAAACTCTCCGTAACCAGTGCGATAAAGTAAGTCTTCGCTGTGAGCAACATAAAAACTATCTGTGAGCTGGAGGGCCAGTATAGAAAAGCTAGATTTAACGGGCCCTAAACAAAAAAATCGTACTAAGCATTCTTTTCCATCCATGCACCCATCCATTATTTCTAAGATTTCTCCTAATCCTTCTTCTCGTTCCATTGTGTTGATCCATTGGCTTATCGATTCTCCTTTTGGTATTAAAACTTGAGTGTGTTCTTTGTCTCTGGCTTGGTCGTGATATTC
>JAHPYY010000128.1 GCA_019058515.1 Promethearchaeota archaeon | reverse complement strand
CTACACGGATATAAAAATGGGAAAAACCGCAGGAATTTCGACTTGTTGTGTTTTATCGGGAGAAACTACTTTAGAAATGATTGAGAATAGTGTCGAGAAACCTGACTTTATAATTAACGGAATCTGGGAATTGCTTCCCTTTTTTAAACGATCCAATACTCCACGAGTGAACTTATAGAATAATCTGGTTTCATAAATTTTATTTCCCATCGCTCCTTTTATAACCCATAAAACTATACAAAACATTAGCGTAAAGTATAAAAATCAACGCTATCGTTTTAAATTTAATTAAACTGTTATCTAAAATTGGTGAAAAATAATAGCCGCTAGCGATAAAAAGAAATTTATTTACGAATTTTCAGAAGGCTCTAAAGAAATGAAAGGTTTACTCGGTGGAAAAGGAGCTAATTTAGGTGAAATGACTGGATTAGGCTTGAAAATACCACCGGGATTTACTATAACCACGGAGGCTTGTCTGCAATACTTCGAGAATCCTGATAAAATTATGGAGGAGATAAAGCCTGGGGTTTTAGAGAAACTAAAGAAATTAGAACGCGAAACGGGGAAAATCTTTGGCGATAAAAAGAATCCATTATTGGTATCAGTACGTTCTGGTGCTCCAATGAGCATGCCAGGAATGATGGATACCGTATTAAATCTTGGACTTACCGATGAATCTGTGATGGGATTAGCGGAACAAACTGAGAACCCTCGTTTTTCATACGATAGTTATCGAAGATTTATACAAATGTTCGGTGATGTCGTAATGGGTATCGTAGACGAGAAATTTGAAAGAATCCTTACGAAATATAAAAGGTTAAAAGGTAGAAAAGCTCAAGACACTGATTTGGAAGTTGTGGATTTACAGAAAGTAATCGCCGATTATAAAGCTTTATACGAAAGCGAAATTAAGGCTCCATTTCCTCAAGATCCTCAAAAACAGTTATTTTTAGCCATTGAAGCAGTATTTAAATCATGGAATAACCGACGCGCAATTACTTACAGAAAAATAAACAAAATTCCGAACTTTGGAACCGCAGTTAACATACAAACTATGGTTTTTGGAAATAAAGGATGGAATTCCGCTACGGGAGTAGCCTTCTCAAGAGATCCATCAACCGGAGAAAATAAAAGATTTGGTGAATATTTGCGAAATGCTCAAGGTGAAGATGTAGTTGCTGGAATTAGAACTCCTAAAAAAATCGATGAAATGAAGGAAGAATTTCCTGAAGTTTACGAAGAATTAATAGATACTCTAGAAAATCTCGAAAAACATTATCGAGATATGCAAGATATTGAATTTACTATTGAAGACGGAAAATTACACATATTACAAACCAGAAATGGAAAACGTACGCCTTCTGCTGAAGTGAAAATTGCAGTGGACATGTGTAACGAGGGATTAATATCCAAAGAAGAAGCTTTAATGAAGGTTGATCCAAAGAAAGTTACCAAATTACTATTTAAAAGTATTGACGAGAATGCTATTGTGCACATTTTGGCTAGCGGAATTAACGCATCCCCTGGGGCGGTCTCGGGAAAAGCTATATTTGACGCCGATACAGCCGAAGAATTAGCAGGACAAGCCAACGAAGAGATTATACTTGTAAGACCCCAAACTAAACCTGATGATGTTCACGGATTATACGCAGCTAAGGGGGTTTTAACCCAGTTCGGAGGTAAAACCTCTCACGCAGCGGTAGTTGCGAGGGGAATGGGAAAACCTGCGGTAGTGGGGGTGCAAGATATAGAAATTGACGAAGAAAAACGATTTTTCAGCGTGGGAGACCAGATTATTAAGGAAGGGGATTGGATTACGATAGATGGTACTACTGGGCGAGTTATAGAAGGAAAAGTTCCGTTAATCGAACCAGAAATTAAGGGAGAGTTTTTAGAGCTATTAAAGATGGCAGATGATGTTAGAACGCTTGGAGTTCGAGCAAATGCGGATACCCCTACAGATGCGGAGAAGGCTTTAGAGTTTGGAGCAGAAGGTATCGGATTGTGCAGAACAGAGCATATGTTTATGGCTCAAGAAAGATTACCAGTTGTCCAAAACATGATAATGGCTCGCACCGAAGAAGATAGACAGGATGCTTTAGACAAAATACTTCCTATGCAAAAAAGTGATTTCTACGAAATTTTCAAAATAATGCAAGGAAAACCGGTTACCATTAGGCTATTGGACCCCCCATTACACGAGTTTCTTCCAGAACTCTCAGTAGTTCTTTTAGAGCATCAAGAATTGAAAATGACAAATGCTTTGTCAAAATCCCTACTAAATACTAGTCCATTAGAAGAAGAGATTAAGAAAAAGAACAAAGTAATAAGCTTAATTAGGTCTCTCTCAGAAGAGAATCCCATGATGGGATTACGAGGGTGTAGATTAGGGATTACGTGGCCAGAAATTAATAAAATGCAAGTAAGAGCAATCTTTCAAGCAGCTTGTGAACTTAAAAGAGAGGGAATAAATGTAATTCCCGAAGTAATGATTCCCTTAGTTGGAATGATTTCAGAATTAAAATTAGTCAAAGAAGATTTAGTAAAACTCGCAAAGGAAACGATTGATAGCTATGGAGTAGAATTAGATTATAATTTTGGCACTATGATTGAAATTCCAAGAGCAGCACTTACTGCCGACGAGATAGCAGAGGAAGCAGAGTTTTTCTCTTTTGGTACGAACGATTTGACTCAAATGACCTATGGATTTTCTAGAGATGATGCAGAGAGTAAGTTCTTACCAATTTATTTAAGCAAAGGGATCTTAGATAGTAATCCTTTTGAAATCCTAGATCAAACGGGCGTTGGGAAATTAATGAAAATGGCTATTAAAATGGGACGAGAGACGCGCAAAGATCTGAAATGTGGAATATGCGGTGAGCATGGTGGTGAACCAAGTTCAATTATGTTTGCTCACGATATTGGTTTAAATTACGTTTCCTGTTCTCCCTTCCGAATACCTGTGGCTAGAATTGCGGCTGCTCAAGCCACTATCTTGGAAAATCAAACCAACAAGGAGTAATCAATCTTTCTAATTTTTATACTCCTTAGTTCCCTTTTCTTAAATATTTGTATCCTAAAATCCAAAAGAAATATATCTTTTCCATTATTTCTTAATTACAATAAAAGTTTTAGGATCGAACAATGACATTAACTTTGGATGAGAGAATAGAGCTAATTAAAGAAGTTGGAGAAGAAATCATCGATGAGCATGAATTAAGAGAAATGATCAAATGGAAATTGGAACACAACAAAAAGATATACGCATACGACGGATTTGAACCTTCAGGAGATATACATATAGCTCAGGGGTTATTAAGAGCGATCAATGTGAACAAACTAACAAAAGCGGGAATCATATTCAAGTTTCTCGTTGCTGATTGGCACGCAGCAGCTAATCACAAATTTGGGGGTAATTTAGAAGTAATTAAAAAGATCGGGGATTTCTTTATTGAAGTTTGGAAAGCGTGCGGTATGGATTTAAGTAAAGTTGAGTTTATATACGCTTCTGATTTAGTTAAGGAACCTTCTTATTGGGAGTTAGTGTTGAATATAGCAATCAAAAATTCACTAAAAAGGGTAATACGTTG
>JAHPYY010000127.1 GCA_019058515.1 Promethearchaeota archaeon | reverse complement strand
CTTACATAAGCGGCAGAAGAGGAATTAATAGGGTTATTTATAAAACTTGTAGAAGCAAAAAAATGGAAAACTGCAGCTCCTGGAATTAACACCGCCATTGATATAGATAGAAGCAGTAATTGAGACTTTTGAGATCTACTAAAAGCGTATTCTTTACTTTTAACGAAGAGATAAACACACATAACGGCAATATAAAAAAGATACACTCCACATATTCCTAATACAAAATAGGTCGCTGGACTTGAAGGCGAATATGTGTAAAAATTGGGTGAAATCTCTACTTCTTTCCATGCTCCTAAAACGACAGCAGAAGCCAAAGCGCCAACAACCACGAAAGTAAAGGCTAATTCTACTGTAGAACGCTTAGAAGTACTATAGGATTTAACCAAAAGAAGAATAGACGCCTCTGTACAACTTATCCATAGAAGAATTGTTTGAATGCCATAATACCTGACAAAGGGGATGGGAAGCAAAAACATGGTTCGACTTGTTATTGTTAACAATCCAAAAAGAAAAGTTGCTGTAAGATACAAATGTGACGATACTCTTGATTTAAAAAATAACCTCGTCGTGAATATCAATCCAATAATACACTCAATGATAATTAGTGAGTATATGACTATCGGAAAAACAAAATCTATCATATTTATCTAGTCTTTGAACAAGTTTTTGGTATTTAAATCTGCTTATTTCTTGGCGTTTTTTTCGCCTTACAGATAAATATATGGAATGAGAAAAAATGAATTCTCAACCAAGTTATGCTATAATAAATAGGAAAGTTATGTATGTTTTAAAATAAATCTCTGAGCAATGAGATCGGATGTTACTTTTCCTAAAACCTTTCCCTCTTGCACTACAGGCATAGCCGAGATTTGAAATTGTTCCAATTCTCTTACAATATCGGCGATCGTGAAATTTGGAGAAGCTTTAATAACTTCTTTAGTCATAAAAGTTTCAACATTACCCTCGCAACAATTGGAAGCGACCGCTTCTGTTACGTCCCAATCCGTAATTACGCCTACTAGTTTATTTTGTGACAAGACTGCAATAATTCCGCTTTTCTCTTTAATCATTAAAGCGGCAGCTACCTGCACGCTACTATTTACATCAATTGTAGGGATTAGAATCATAATATCTTTAGCAGTAAGCTCGCTTTCTTTAGCGGTTAACCGTTGAAGGCTAACCCTTTCTGCTGCCGCACTTGGTAAAAAATCCGGATTGTTGCACAAAATATCTACTAATTCAATCATGTTATGGCTTATTACCTTTTTTCGATAATCTTCACCTGTAATTAGTCGATTTTTCGACAATTCTTCGAAATCCAGAGCGTGATCTGATAGCCACCTTTCCACTGCTTGACGATCTCCGAGGTATTCTTCAGGTATCTGAAGATTCTCGGGAGTTTTAATTAAGTGTTCTTGAGCGGCGTAAATAACCCCTCCCGAATTTACAAGGTAGTCGTTTGCTATCATAACTCCTTTCTCTCGATATACTATTTGTTCCATCCGTATTCGAGCAGCTTTACGGTTAGGATCGGGAGAATATGTGTTGGCCCCCTCGACTATTAACGACCAATTTCCCATTCTCTCTACTAACATAGAAGGGTTTTCAGACGGCCATACTCCTAAATAATTAAAAATTGGAGCAGCGGGTATTAGGCAAAAGGCATTTTCAAGCAATAGGTTGTTTGAATTCGTGGAGAACTTCGTAGGGTGTTTATAACCTTCTGGAAGGATTTCTTCTTGAAAATATCGATTAGTAACTAATCCATGTTCTTTCCACATATCAAACAGTTTATTAACAGGTAAACCAGATTCATTATACAAATATCCTTCTAAATCACTGATGCCAATAATGTTCACAAGCGGAATTCTTTCTTTTAAAATATGCGCTGCGTGAGCTCCTACCGCTCCGTAACCCTGAATTAGAATCGTTAGTTTTTCTAATTTAGGTATTTTTAAGTTTGCAAATTGAGGGAGTATACGAAGCCTAGGCATTATTTCTAATAATGTTTGTATAGCGGTTACTACCCCTCCCGCAGCAGCTCCGAGTTCGTCAATTCTATTTCCACCCATATCTGCAGGTTTTGAGACAGCACAATCCAATCCATTTTCAATGGCAATCGTTTTCATGTCAGCATCGTTAGTTCCTACATCTGGACCAGGAACATATATCTCCTTATAGCGGCGGATAAGGCGTGCGTAACTTTTGACAATTTGTTCATGTTCATCTTTAGAAAGCCCTCTCTCGGCAATAATTCCCCCTTTTCCACCCCCATAGGGTAAGTTAGCTGCCGCGTTCTTTAGAGTCATTCCACGGGCTAAATTATAGATGTGAATTGGTTTGATGTCTGGTAACATGCGGATACCTCCCATGGAAGGGTTACCCATTGAAAGATTGTCCACCACTAAATACCCTCCAATTTCGGTTGAAGATTTCTCGTCCCACATACATGACACAAGTTTAGGACCCAACTTATCGGAAATTACTCCAATTCGAGATAGTAAATGCTCGTCTTTATTAGTAAATTCAAGATAACATCTGCCTTCTTCTTTAACAAGACGCTTTTCAAAGATGGTTTCCGGTAAATGTTCTCTTAAATACGATTCCATGGTTTTAGGCATCATAATTTCTAATTTCTCTCACTTTATTTTGTTTCTTTTCCTCATTGAATTAGGAAAAATCTCTCTAAATGCTCTAAAAAATCGTTAACACGCAAACTAAATTATAGTTTACTATAATTTAAATCTATTGATATTTTGACTGAATCCTTTATTCTAATGAGGATTGGAGGTAAATTATATAGGAAAAGTTAAATTATGCTATACTATTATGGTTAGTTTAATTGCTACTGTCAAAGTAAAAGAAGGAAAAATGGAAGAGGCTTTAAAAGTACTAAAAGAAATCGCACCCCAAATTAAGGCTAACGAGCCAGGAACCTTGGAATACATTCCTCACACAGTTAAAGGTAAGGACAATACTATCATTTTTTACGAGAAGTATAAAGACGGAGAGGCTATGAAAATCCACACCTCAAACATGGGAAAATCATTAGCGAAATTCATCCCACTTTTAGAACCAGGCATGGATGTTCAAACTGTATTTGAGATTTTGTAATACTTTTTTATTTCATTTCTTCATCTTGAATATAAGGTTTTCCCGCTATCAAGCACATTTCCGCTTTAGATAATTCTCTCCCTAAATAATTGATATGAGAAAGATTCGAGGTCAGCTTTAAATCAATAACCTTTTTGGACAAAGATTCAGCGTCGTTTCCAACAATAGTTTCTTGGAGGAGGCCATACTTTGAATAGAACAGTACGAAAATCTTTTTTGCGTATAAATCGACATAAAATTTGAAATAACCATTTTCATCTGGTTTGTAGGATGTATCTCCATTTTTGATAATCAAAGCTTTATCTAAGGATAATTCAGGTAGTTCTTGACTGGTTTTACCTTTAGCTTTAAACAAGGAGATTCCTTGGTTAATTGGAGGAGATTTCTTATATTTTGATAAATAACTTAACTTTACTCCTTGTTTTAATTCAGCAACACCACCAAATAGCTTAGTACTATGTTCTACAGTGAATAAAATCCCTATATCGAGTTCAACTGCGATGCATGCGAGCAATCCGTTTATTCCAACGGAATCAACATCCATAAGTTCCACTACATTAGATATACCAAAAAAAAGCGGCAATTCTAAAAGTTTGTTTTCTATTTTATTCGCTTCTTTTTTATATAAAAAATAGGCTACGAGAGAATTGCATATACCAGGGATTATAGGAGTCTCCAAAAGTGGATCAGCGATTAACTTCTTAAATCCAAGATCCATGAGTAGTTTGGTCAACTCGAACAACTTCTTAACCCGGATCTCAGGTTCTTTTGGAAAGTAAGCCTCTCTAATGTTAGTGGGTAAAATTACAATTGGTATTTTTTTAGGCAATACGCTAAGCTCTTCGTAGTTGCCAAAGTCTAGACTAAGAATTAAGTCAATTCCTTGCTCTGCTGCAGCGAGTATTTCCCCAATATCCATAGAATCGATGCTTACTAAAATTTTGAAATTGTGCCGAATTAAACTGATTATCTCTTTGACTCTTTTTGGATCTGGTTTGTTAGCTATGCATCCAATATCGATCACATCCGCTCCAGAGTCAATGTAATGTGCCACTTTTTTCTTAATATTATTATCTGTTTTTTCCGTACAATTGACAATTTCAGCTATGATTGGGGGCGGAAGATTCTTACCTATCATTAAGTTCGAGGTTTTGTCATTGATATAAAATGTTCGATATGAAATTCTATTTTTGGTCAATTGATAGTGTTCATTTACGATCGTGGAGTAATCAGATTCACTTGATTCTTTAAATAACTTATTTGCAGGAACTAAATTTGATAATTGAAATGATTCAATATTATTTAGGATCATTGGCAAGTCAGAGGCAAATTCGGGACCTTTTTTAATGTTAATTGAGTATTCATTTTGAATATCAGAGGAATCCCATTGAACGAATCCTGGAAGCATTACTAAGTCAAAATCAAAATAAGGATAATTTTCAATTATACTTCTTACCATCTGTTTTGGGATAAACGCTGATATCGAAACTTCAACCTTAACCACTTCAATTTGATGGTTTTTTATGGGTTTAACCAATTTCTTTATTGTAGAAAAGCTATTTAAACCCGTTATTATTAAAATTTTGATATTAATCACTTCATGAAAGTTTTATCAAAAGGTATGTAAATATCGTCTAAAATGGTACCGGTTGCCTGTTTGATTTTTAAATTTTGAACGATCGCTTCAAACTCTCCTCCAATCAATCCGTTAGCTATGAACGCAGCCCCTTGAGCAGCACGTTTCGAAATGTGACTGTACGACTTCATCGATCTTACAGAAGCCAACCCGTTTAAAGCTTCAATCATTTTCTTTCTAAGAGGTTGTACATTTACACCCCGACCTGCTAATAATATTTCCTTTAGTTCCCCCTTAATTGAAGAACTTATTGCATACACCGATTTTTGAACGCTTGATATATACGCTTCAAGAGCAACTCTTGTTTGAACATCATTTTGGGCGAGCAACACAATTTCTTTTATGCTTAAGTCAGAAAAGCCGGAGATAAAAGACACACCTCCTTTATATATAGTACTCTTGGAGATATTTCTAACAAGATATGCTAATTCTCCGTCTAAACTTCCACAAGCTCTAAAACCCATAATGTTCGAGCCCCCAATTCCATCAACAACTTGTCCATTTTCGATAGCAAGCACCGCCGTGAATCCGTAACCTATTTCTGCCATTATAAACTTGGATTCTGCTGGAGTAATTTTATAAGTATCTATTTGATCTTTTATACCAACCACAGCAGTACATAATTTATCTGCAGTTCCCATGTCAATTTTATTAACCTTTCTATACCTTGGAATTGTCGTTAAGTGCTTAACTCCTGGTACAATCACCCCAGGTATATTTTCTTCCTTAATCAATCGCAAAACAGCGCCTAATCCTAACAACTTGTCTTTTTCTTCTTTTTTAAATTTTAATAAGGTGTAGAATATATCTTCTTCAGTCATATCTTTCACCTTTTTAAGAGGTAAACCAAAACCTGAAGGTGCAACGATCAATTCGAGGTTTTTCACCGATTTTATAATATCTACAGCCTTTCTCGGTTCTTGTATGACTAATTTAGTAGGTATGGAGGTGTCAAGAATAATTTTTAACTTGTCATCAATACCAAAGAAGTCCCATGATAACGAACCGGGATCAATTCCTAAAACATTACCCATAAAAGATCTACTCCTAAAGCAATTAATATTTTTTTTAAAATAATAATTTTCTTTAGATTGTAAGAATAATCATTAAAAATAGTCTAATCTTTTTTCAGTTTGGTGAAGAAATTTTGTTTGTGACTATTTTCGTATGTGAAATATGCGGAGAGGCTTATATAGGCGAAGAAATTCCTAGTAGGTGCCCATTCTGCGGTGCACATGCCAAATATTTCGTAGAAGCAAAAGACTACGATGACACGGGAGCGTGGGATGTCGAATTAAATGAAACCGATAAGGCAAACGCAGAAAAAGCGTTAGAGGTGGAAGTGTCAAATACCATTTTCTATAAATGTTCAAGTAAAAAGACACCTGAACTGGAAGGACAGAAAATGTTTAAAATTCTTGCGAAAGTAGAAGGAGAGCACGCTTCAGTTTGGAAAAAGATTCTCAAATTAGACAAAGTTGATTTTCCAAAATACGACAAGTGCGCTTCAGAATACACCCCAAACTTAGAAGAATCTCATAGTCGAGAGACTAGAGCTATAAAGTTTTACAAGGAAGCGGCAGAAAAGTCAGTTAATCCTCGTGTGAAAAAAATTTTTGAAGCTTTCGTCGAAGTAGAGACCGATCACCTACATTTATCAGAACAACGATTAAAATAGATGATTTACCGTCGGAAAGAAGGTAAATTCTCTCTCTTTTTTTTCAATTAAAAACTATTTATTTTAAATTTATGATTGATTTTGGTAGGAAATTTATGAAACCCAAAACTAATTTATAAATAAAGCATAAAATATAGTTTTATTAACTTAACCTATTTGAAAACGGGTAAAATAATATGAGTAAATCTGATGATGCTACAGTAAAGCAAAAGCAGAGAAAATTTCAAATTGCAGAACCTCACAATCTGTCTCCTCGCTCTAAGTGGTTGCGAGATTATTACTTTAAAGGTGTAGAACGCGAATGGAATAATGAATTCATGCCTTTTCAACTGGAACAGACTGGGATCTCATTTGGAACGAATTTGATTACTATATAGTGCCAGAAATCCATACTTATATTGGAAATAAAGGAAAAGGAGTGTTTGAGAGTTCCTTTAGATCAATGGCGATCACAGTTAACAGTCTTCCAGAAAATTTTTGGGAATTATCCATACCCGAAAGAAAAACCATGTTTTTTGAAGAGGTTATATTAAATTATGTTCCCCAAGAAATAATTTCCGATAACGACTTAATCGCAGGGGGGCGATTTAACCCTCAACTCAGTCATTGTTTAACCAAACAAGAAACTAAGAAATTTTGGAAAAGAGTGTTAAAATCAAGAAATAAGTTTTTTAAATATCATAAATCTGGTTTTGGAAACGCTGGAGCTACCAGTGGCCACTTAATTCCTGACTATAAGACAGTTATTACTAAAGGATTTAAATACCTTAACGAACAGGCAAAAAAATCGTACGATAAGCTGAGTAATAGCGAAAAAAAGGGATCAAAAGGCCATGAATTAAAAGCCATGATTCAATCCACAGAGATTCCTAGAAAATTAGCCTTAAAATATGCTGAAGAATGCCGAAGACTAAAAACAACTGCACCAACAGCTGAAAGGAAAGAAGAACTAGAACAAATGGCTAAAAATTTGGAATGTGTTCCATGGGAACCAGCTGAAACCTTTTGGCAGGGAGTTCAGGCAGTATGGTTTACGCACATGTTAATAGAGGCAGAGGAATGTTATCCTGGAGCAGGAACCTCTTTTGGGCGAATCGATGATTACTTATGGCCTTTATATAAGAAAGATGTAATTGAGGACAAACAAATTACCAAGGAGTTCGCAAAAGACATATTAGGGAGTTTCTGGTTTCATTGTAACACCGCGTACGACGCAATGATTAGAGTGGGAAATCAGGGAATTACTTCAGCCTTTGGACAACTAATAACCCTTAGCGGATGTGGTCCTAATGGAGATGATCTTACTAACGATTTGACCTACACGATACTTGAAGTTGTTGACGAGTGGTCTCCCATTCTAGAGCCAAAACCTAACATCCGAATTCATAGAAACACTCCTCAAAAGTTATTGGACATAATCGTTGATATGATCTCGAGATCTCAAGGTGCACCTTTTCTTATTAACTTTGACGAAAGAAGTATAGCGGGAATGCTTGAAGAAGGTATTCCTAAAGAAGAAGCTTGGGATTATGCCTGTGTAGGTTGCTTAGAAAACACCATGCAAGGAAACGATCGCTCAGGTACCGTTAACTGCAACCCCAATCTAACTAAGAGTATAGAATTAACGCTGTGGAACGGTAAAAACATGCCGGGTAATTTTAATAAGCCGTGGACGAAAGAAGGACAACAAATCAGCCTTAAAACGGGAGATACCGAAGAACTTTCTACTTGGGAGGAATTTTGGACAGCATGGAAGGCTCAGATTCAATTTATGATAAAATATATGGTAGAGGTATACGACGAAACCGAAAGAATTAGAGCAGAATACATGCCTACACCATATTTATCGACTATAGTCCATGGATGCATTGAAAAAGGGTTAGATATCAGAAATGGGGGACCTGAACTGAGATTCATTACTGTTGAAGGGGTTGGATTTGCGACTACCGTTGATTCGTTATTGGCT
>JAHPYY010000126.1 GCA_019058515.1 Promethearchaeota archaeon | reverse complement strand
GCTCCCATCCCCATCAAATACTCCTAAAAGAAATGCTAAAGCTAAATTTGATTGTTCTAGATTACAAATAAATATTGGTAATCCACGATTGCAAGCAGAACTTGAAAAACCATTTTCAAGAAGATCCTTTACCATACTTTTGGACTTGAATTGGACATATGATGATTCTTTTATTTTTAATCGCCCTTCTTTATTGTTGTACCATCTTTTTCTATCTTTTATCCTCTCTGTAGCAAATCCAATGACCTTGGCAAATTCTATTAATCGTTCTCGATCAGTAGTACTAAGTTCTAATCTAATCAAAAATCCGTATTCTTTACCAGTAATCCATGCATCAGCACATAGAAAACCCATCCAATATGCTTTTTCTACCGTATCTATTCTTTGAAAATAATGAGGATTTTGAATAGTTACTCTTTCAAATAAATATTCTTTTAAATCTTGATTCAAAAGAATATATTTATCAATAAATTCAATACACTTATTAGATTTATCTTTGAAAATAGATCTAAGATTATACTTAAATTCACCTAATGTTTCTAAATCAAATTTGTAATCTGGATTGTATCTTCTATTATTTTGATTTAAAATATATTTTCTTATGTGATATATATAATCTTCATTTTTTCCAAGGATTATCGAGAGTTCTGCATAGCTAATTTCAACATAACTCCTAATTCTTCCTAACTCTATCCTTAACAATTCAATAAGGTGATTTAATGATAATTTCGAAGCCTTGTACTTCTTTATTATTTTAAAACATCCTAAAGCTTGGTTTCCAAAATTAATTCTTAAATTTTTTCTTAAATGGTGTAAAGACTTATCACTTAATACATAATCTTCGTTATTTTCATACTTTCTAATAAGATTAGATACATATGAAATACTCTTTCCCCAAATTTCTGAAAGTTTTTTATGGCTACATTTTTTCTTCTGAGGAAAGATTTGAGTTAATATCTCTGAATAATTTTGAATTTCTTTTTTTATATCTTCAATAAGATTTAATGTAGAATATCTATGTTCTGTCATAAATAAATTTGTAGTTCAAATATTATGAAATGTTTTTTAGATGGAAATAAACTCTATAATATCATTCATTCCATTTTATAACAAATAGACTAGGAAATTAGTGTTTTATTAAAATGAAATTTAATAAATTATCTTATTGTGATTAGGATTGAAGCAAGAGGTGATAAGATAAAATTAACTTACAAAATAGCATAGAAACTGTTTTTTATGAGAAATTTTTTCCTCCTTTTGATGAATTAACCTATTATGTAAAATTGGAAGTAGAGTGTAATCATAATTATTAAAACTTTTACGGAGCTGGACATAATGTATAAAATTGAGAAAATTTCTCATCTACTAAAACTAAGCTATAAATAATAATTAAATACCTAAACGACTGTAGGTAACACATTAAGATAAAAATGTAAAAATTTTGTTTATGCCTTACTATAACTTAAAAGGTAATAGAGAATCTAATGTTATTCATCATGAAAATTACCGAAAAGTTGTTCTTGATTACTTAACTGTTAAAGGATATCAAGAAATAACAAGTTCGTCTATAGAAGGCTGCTTAACTGATATTATTTTAAAAAAACATGAATATCCGGATGAACCAGAAACCCATGTTGAACTTAAATGGGATGAGTTCAGTATAAATAATAAATCAATACGAAAGGAAATATCAGAATACTTTTTACTTTATTTAAGACTCCCTCCTAATCGAAGATTTAAATTTCATATTTTTGCAAAAAATATTCTGAATAAAAAACTTCATAATGATTTATTTAACCGTTTAATAAATGAAGAAATACAATCAATATGCCAAAAAATCGAATCAGATTTAAATGAATCGGATAGGTTTTTTTTTAAAAATATTGACGCAGAGGAAAAATTAGAGTTTTTTGTTGATACAACTTTATATAAAGGAGATATTGATGATCTTAAGATGGCGATCTTTGAGCTTACAGAAGATTACCCCTCCGATGATGATGTTCATTTAAGGTACAGCACTATTATAGAGAAAAATAATTTAAAAGATGAAAAAGAAACGATAATCAGTAATATAAAAGAAGTAAAGAATATTACAAAGATATGGAGAGCTAAAACAGATGCCATTAATGATTCTGAAGTTAGGGACTTGATGGATATTTCGAAATTGAGAGAGGTGATCTTTCAGAACCTATAAAAATTGCTATCGAATGTAAAAATTATAACAGTGCTGTACCTATAGATAAAGTTGAAGCTTTTACTACTAAATTAAATAAATGCAAAATTAATAAAGGTATAATGGTCTCTTATAAAGGATTTCAGAAAGGTGCAATCCTACAGGCAAAAGAAGCAAGTATAGAATTATTTGAGTTCAGAGAATTAAAGGAAGAAGATCTTAACGATAAAAATGTGCTTCAAATACTCTTAAAGTTAAAAGGATATACACCTAATTTTAAAGTACTTAATATGGATAGAAAAATTATCGATCCGATTTTAATAGTCGAAGAAAAATCTGAATTTAATAATGAACCGTTAGAACTGAGAAGAAATCAGAATGATTTTCTTTATAATGATAAAGGAGTATATATTGGAAGCTTTTTAGAATTTTTGAATAAAATTTATTTTGAAAACATGGCAAACTTTTATTTAAATGAAGAAAATATAAAAAAAATTGATCTAGAAGAATATGAATATAATATGAGACAAGAATGGAATGAAAAAAATATCTTCTTTAAAATATTAAGGTTTAATCTTGTAATTAATTTCACAGAAGAAACAACAGAGTTTATTATTGGTTCAAATAAAATTCAGGATTGGTTTCTTTTAAAAAATATTACCTTAGATAAATCAAAATTAATTCATAAATCTGTAGCTACTAATATTCAGAAAAAATACACCAAAAATAATGATCACTAATAAAATATTAAAATCCATTAGAGTTTCACATTTTTAAGAGAAATTAATCCATAGAACCAATAATCCCCAAAGCTCCAATAATTATTAATTTTTTTCTCCTCATGTGTCTAAAACCCTAAGTTTAGTTTTTTCATTTCATCAACTAAATTAATTTCTGAATTGTAATTAAAATTTTTGATATTTTTCTGGGGAAAACTCGCCCATTACTAAGGTTTAGAAAGAAGAGAGAATAACCAGTGTTAAAAATGATTTTGAACTGTATGAAATCTATAAAAATCTGTTTATATTTTCATCAATATAATGCTGAAAATTGCGTTCAAAGGAGCAGGATCTCTGGTTTTTGGTAAAAATTTACTAACAGATCTCTTTTTATTTCCGGCACTCCAAGACAACACGATTTTATGTCTCGAGGATATTGACTCCGAAAGATTAGATCTTATGTTTCAGTACATAAAAAAGTACAAAGAAGATTATTTCGATAAGACTGAGATAACCATTGAAAAGACCACAAACCAAAAAAAAGCAATCAAAGATGCGAAATATATAATTGACTCCATACATGTTGGTGGGCTCGAAGCATTTAAATTAGATGTCGAAATTCCTTATAAGTATAGCATCTCTCAAACAGTGGGAGATACAATTGGCCCAGGGGGGTGTTTCGCTTCCTCCGCGCCACGACTGCTTTAAGACCGATTCTACAAGACATTCAAGAAATTGGATATAACGCCAACGGTGGAGGAATTAAACCTTTGCTTCTAAACTACGCTAATCCAATGGCAATGAATACTTGGTTTTGCAACTCGATCCTTTCAGACTCCACAGTTGGTTTATGCCATGGAGTTCAAGGAACCGCAGAAGTCCTGCGACAATGGACTGGTGTATCGCGCGAGGAATTCTCATTTTTTTGCGCAGGGATTAATCACATGGCTTGGTTTCTTGAAGTGTGGTATAGAGATTCGTCAGATCCAAACGCAAAGTGGCAGGACGCATATCCTATAATTTATAAGGTGCTTGAAGAAGATCCTAAGAAAGGGGAGCACGAGAAGGTGCGCATAGACATGATGAAAGCCGCTGGAGGTTATCTCATGACCGAGGAGTCTCGTCACCTAAGCGAGTATGTACCTTATTATCGTAAGCTTCCTAATTTTGTAGAAGACTTTAAAGGATCAACATCGGGTGTATTTGATATAGAACAAGCCGCGGATTATTTAACACAAGTGAAATTACAAGGAAAATTCGAAAAAAGATTAATGAGACAAATAAAGCGACCAAAACTTCCTTATAAAAGGGTACCTTCGCAAGAATATGCTCCCCTCATTATTAACGCCATGGAAACTAACAAACCTGTCAGATTTAACGGAAATGTAATTAATAAAGAGGGAGGGTTAATTACCAATCTTCCTAGTGGATGTTGCGTAGAAGTCCCGATCTTTGCGGATGCCCATGGTTTACACCCGCAAGGAGGAATTGTCTTACCCACTATATGTCAAGCCTTATGTACTTCAAATATCATGGTACAAAAAGCTGCGGTCGAAGGCGTCCTAGAGATGAATCGAGAAAAGATCTATCACGCTATATTACTTGATCCTAACACAGCTAGCGTATGTTCGACGAGAATGATACATGAGATGGTTGATGAAATGTTCGAGGCTGAAGCAAAATGGATTCCCAATTTCTAAAATAAACGAGAATTTTTTTAAAATAGTACAAATTAGCATTTTATAGATACAAATCAGCAAAGTCCATATATCTTTGCCAATCATATAAGGATAATTTAAGTCCTCCTTGCCGAATATGATAACCAATAGTGTTCATTATAGGCTCGTTAATTTTAGGTATTTGATCAGTACCCAATCCTGAAGTTCCAAACAATTTATATACAGAATCAGCAAATTTTGCAGAGAGAAATTCCCCTAATGGATCAGCCCAAATGTCGTCTTGTCCACTAGCGATATAAACGGGTCTAAGTGCGACTAAAACAATTAAAACTGCTGATCTACAAGAAGGTCAAATTCTCTATTATTATACTTTTTAAAATAGTACATAACCAATGCGGAAAACACTCATTAATCGTTTCTATCGTCTCTCCGATCTTTCTCTGAAATAAAGCGGCTCCACAGCAACCCGAATTATTTAATATGATCATTGAAAAACGGTTATCGTTAACTCCCGCCCATAAAGCTGCTTTTCCCATTCGGGAGTGTCCTTTTATAAGGAAGTTTTGGTCGCATTTTCCTTGTAATTTCACTTGTGTCAAACCCATGAATCATTATCACAGGTGGCCCTTCTCCTTCAATTTCATAATATATTTTAACTCCTTCATTATCAAAAAGTGGCATTGTATTAATCCTCACAAATATTTAAAAGATTTTAACTTCAATTTATATAACTTAGTTAGGCATAAAATTAATTTTATTAGGAGGAAATATTATGAAAGAAATACCTGATTATGAAAAGTATCCGATTAGCGAGGAAGAAATGGGAAAACGTTATAAGAATTGGACAAAAGCCTTGGCTCAGATGGCAGTGTTGCTTTATAGAGTAGGTAAAGAAGTCGGAGGCGAAAAATTCGTCGAAAGGCTTAAGGAAGAAAATCGAGAAAGGGGTAAGAGAGATGCAACAACAATAATGAAAATAGTAGGTTGCACACCAGAGGATTTCAAGGATTGTATGAAGATTCCCAAGATGGTTGATTTCATAGATGATAGATATGCGAATTTCTGGGATGGGTACATTGAAAACACGCCAAAAGCTTTTGAAAAAGAACTTTTTACTTGTCCGGTTACGGAACCATGGTCGAACGCACCTGATCTTTGCGAAGTATTAATTGGCGAATCTCTTAGAAGCTTTGTTAAAGCTCTGAACCCGAAGTTTAAAACCGAAGGGTTCACAAAATTACTCACCAAAGGTGATAAATGCTGTCGATACAGGGTAGAATTGGAGGAAGATTAAATTTTTAACAAAAAGCTTATTCTTTATGAGTTTCCAAAATATTTTAATTTCTTTTTAAAATTCTTTCCTTATTTATTTCGCGTCTATATACTCAAGAACGAGTTTCATTACATTCAATGCAGAATCCACAGCTTGATGAGTGTCTAATCCAGAATCCCCTGCATCGCAACCAACATGAAACAATCCTTTGATGGGAGAAACGCCCTTTGGTTGTTTATCACCAGTTTGTCCCACGGTTAAGCCTAAACCATACAATTCGCCTCCCTTGCTTGACATGATGGAATCGGTTCCAACTGAAGGAACTTGTCTTGGTCCAAATGTTTCTGTCTTTTCAATATAGTTAAATAGATCTGGTTATATTTTCTTTACCTTTCGCTCAATGTATTCCAAGTATAGTTCTATGTTTATCTCTGGATCGGCGGAACAAGAGGAGAAAGGGAATAATGAATTTATATTCTTTTCTAAGCAGATATGAACGTCTACAAAAAATAGACAGGATAATTTATCATTTAATTTTCAATTAAATACTCCTCTATTCTAGACATTTTAATGTTTGATATAGAATAAGATTGAAGTCGCTGGATTTATGGACACTAAACTCTATTTGGTAAAGTTCGCTTATGTGATAAACCATTGAGTCAAATCAATTAGAGAATTCCTTCCCAGACTTTAATTAGTGGATCTTCATTAGTTTCAATAACTTTCGGATAACTACTTAAATTCATAATAGTTCGTTTCTGTAATTCGTATACAGGCCAATTTGGGAATCCTTCGTGATCTGGTCGTCCTGTTCGAGCGAAATTAAGCCAAGTATCCATCATGATCTTAGTTGATTTACGGGAATCCTCATTTAATTCTGTGGCACCTTCAGAAAGATCATTTTTATCTACTGTATCGAAGATAAAAGGAATTTCGAAGGAATGAAGTGCAAAACCAAATTTAGGAGATTTATAAGAGAACATGTAACAATAGATGTTCGACTGATGATTTACTAGTGCCTCAAGAACGCGTATAATAGGGATCTTGAACATAGAATCAGAGAGAATCCCATCCCAATGCATAAAAGGATTATCAGGGTATGATTTCTTAAATTCGAGCTTATAAGTTCCTATTAACTTTTTTAATGCTTCATCTTTAATCCCGTTATTCTTTAAATTGGACTTTACAAAAGTCAATATCAACTTTCGTCTTGCACTTCCAGATTCATTTAAGAGATTTGAAAGAAATCCTAATTCATTTTCGTTATATCCTATCATTAATGGGATCTTTTGATGGTTTCCTTTATTTAAAATTTCGATTGGTTGTTCTGGAATGATTTTTCCATCGAGGAATGGCCAAAAAGGGCTTTTTCCCAGATTGAGTAAATCCCCTACCATTTTCTTTTGAGTCTTGATTATCTTTTCAAAAGAGACTTCTCGTAGTTGATTAATGTTATTAACATCAATTTTAAGTTTTTTGAGAAATTTCAATCCTCCTTCACGAGATTTCGTGGGAACAAAATTTTGAGGATTTGCAGTTCCACTTTCTACAATTGCCCGATGAAATAATCCCCTCGCTGAGGGGATTGCAAGTAATATTATTACGGATTGTCCACCTGCAGATTCTCCAAAAATCGTAATATTCTCGGGATCACCACCAAAAAACTCTATATTATCATTAACCCACTTCAAGGCTGCAATTTGGTCTTGTATTCCAAGATTAGGTGGTATTCCTGGTAAATTGAGAAATCCTAAGGATCCTAAGCGATAATTAAAACTAACGATTACTACATCTCCATAAACCGCAAGTTTCGAACCATCGCTTCGTGGTCGGGATCCAGCTCCAATAAGAAATGCGCCTCCGTGAATCCAAAACAGAACAGGTCTTTTAACTTTATCGGACTTGGGAGTCCAAATGTTTAAATACAAACAATCCTCATTTTCATCTAAGTTTATTTTTGGATCATCTTGTTGATGTTGAGGCGCGATTGGTCCAAATTTAATGCTATCTTTCACATCATCCCAAGGCTTTTTTGGATGAGGTTCTCGAAACCTTAAATCACCAACGGGAGCTTCGGCATAGGGAATTCCTTTATAATTTTCTATCCCATTATCAATATATCCTCGAATTTTTCCGGATTTAGTGTTAATTATCTCTGTGTATTTCATATTGAAATCCTTTCTAATATGTATTCTACTTATGTATACTCTTTATATAATACCAGAATGTATAATACATTACCAAAATTTAACATTATATAAATAATACATGGAATTTAACGGAAAACAATAAAAAACAACTGTTTTAAAAATATTTGTGGGATAAATTCCTACTTTTTTAAATAATTACCACTCCCGTATTTTCAGGAATTTTTCGGGCTCAACATGCATGTAAGTTTTATCAGATTCAAAAACAAATTCAATCGATTTCTTACCTCCTAATCTAGAGAAACAATAAAATTGTAATTCATCGACGGCATCCAATTTAGGAATTAACGGTATTTGCTTGCCATGGTTAAACGTAATATTCTCTTCAGTAGGGACAATATATAGCATAGCGACTTTCTTTTCTACTTTGATCCGAACTATACCGTTATAATTCTCGTTTGTCAGGATAGGCTATTTTAGGTCTTTTAGAAATGAAAGATTGTTCGACATCCTCAGCTAAACGCTTGGCAATTATAAACGGTATTCCTATTGATAAAAAATCTTGTGGGAACCACCAATTTCCCGTAGGATCCGTTGGTCCAAGAATTATTCTATTGTTAGGAAAGGATTCAGCCATTCCAGTTACGTATGTCACGAAGGAGGCACAAGAAGGTCCCCAAGGCATCTCAATTCGAAAACCCTCTTCTGGTCTAAAATACGCTAGGGAGCAGAGATTTCGTATTTGCTCGGAATTTCCAAAACATAGGAAAGCATGTACCTTAAAATTAACTTCATCCATATCGTCACACTTTCTAATGACTATGTATTTCCCGAGTGGTTTAATCTTACCTATAGAATTAAGCCGTTTCTCAGCAAATTCTGGATCTGCTATCAAATATTCTGCGGCTCCATTCCTAAAATCCTTTGAACCAGTTGATAGAAAGAACTTTAAATTAGGCGTGAACTCTTTAAATCCAAACCAAGCTTGACCTCCTGGACAACAACCGTTCAATACATCGTTTCCAATATATATTGAATTGATTTTTTTATCAATCGACATCGAAAAAATAGCGTGAGCTAAGCATCGATTAATCTCATTTAAAGGAAGTGCATTATTAGGATATGTATCAGAACCATAAATACATAGTGGAAATGCTTTTAATCTTCCTGCTTGAGTTAATCTATTTCCTATCTCCTTTATAGTTAAATCTATCATTACATACCATTTATTTTTACATTCGTTATTCTAATGAAAATAAACGATATTAAGCATAAAAAAAATTGGTTTAATCGTTAGTAAACTTTAGAATTTGACTTATTAAAGACTAAACTCTTTATAGTTACCGGAAAAGCGCCTTTAAGGGGCGCACCTATGTCGATCCAATCACCTGCTGCTAAGTCTAATTCGTCTAAGCAGAAGATATTGCTCTTAATTGAAGTTTCTCGCTTGAGAGTTACCCCTAGCATTTTACCACCGTCAAAACCTAAGATTATTAGTATAAGTTGGTTATTTGCTATGGAGATAGGAAGAGCCTCTTCTATTTCCTTTGCAATATGAGGTAAATTTCGTGGATTAAGTAGGTCCTTGAAGTAAAGGGCAAATAAATCCTTTCCTTCTTCTATATTAAAATTTTTTAGTGAAATCTCAATTTCAGCCTTTACATTTTTTTTTTCTTTAAAAGAATCCATCAAATTTATGTTAACAGGTACGACTGGCACATTTTCTATAGGAAGTTTTATATTTTCATCGTAGTAACAAGTCGAACCTGAGATAGAAAGGGAAAATGCTCCTGCTCCGATGACCGTTGCCCGTATCTTGTTTTCAGGTTCCATTAAAGGCAAGTTGAGTTGATTTACTATACTTACGATTTCTTCAGCAAGATACACTCCAATATCGTTATAAGGTTGATATATTTTACCTTTATCCTCGTACAAATCACTCTCATTGCTATAAATCAACTCTGCAATCCCTCCAGAAAAGGTAATTTGGTCAATTGGGATGGTGAAATCGATATCTTCAGTCATCATTAACTTTCTGGCAATTTTGCTACTTGCCGGTCCTCTAATCACCTCCATTAGTGCTTTTGCGTATTCGCGGGCAATAGCCCTAACATCTTGTTCAGGTATAACATCGCCTAATTTGTAATTTATGTTTAAATATTCCAAAACTAATTCGGTTGGCTCGTCTATTCTCCAAATCTTAAAATTTTCGTCAATTCCGAGCAATCTCCCTCCAACATTTATACACGACGTACTGATTACGGTTCCTTTTGATGCAATTGCAAGGTTACTGGTTCCACCCCCCACATCAACATTTATTATAGTGTTCTCCATCTGCCGAGATAAATCCACTGCGCCACTACCCATGGCCCCAAGCAGAGATTCGAAATTAGGTCCGGCAGATGCACTAACGAATTTCCCTGATTCGGAAGATAAGCGCTTTACGATCTCTTCAGCGTTTTGTTTTTTCGCAGTCTCACCTGTAACAATTACTGCTCCTGTATCTACCATTTCTGGTGTTATTCCCGCTTGTTGGTACTCTTTTTTAAAGAATTCTATGATCATTTCAATGTCTATGGTGAATCGGTCAACGAGCGGAGTGAAAATAATGTTTCCCTTGTAAATTATTTCGCGATTTACTAAATAAAATCGATTTGACATGTTAAAGAAACTTCTTTCCCTCCTAAGCGTAAGTCGTGAAAAAATCAGATGAGATGTGGAAGAGCCTACATCAATTCCAACGCTTAAAATCTTTAAGTATTCAGCATTCGACTCATGGGAATCTAAATGACCCATTAACAGTTCCGCGGGATAAATTTCGATTTTATTTTCTATCTTCTGTGTTGTTTCTATCTTTTCAGGTTTTTTAATTCGAATTACCATTTCTTTATCATGGTGCTTTGGTAATTCCATTTTTTCTGAAGAGTTGAGCAATTTTGTCTTTATGTCAGATGGTATTTCAAACTCTTCCTCGCAAACAGTACATAAATATTTCAAATCGATGGTTTTATTACTCCCGGGCAAAATCGGGCCTTTAGGCAGTTTTCTCTCTTTCTTTTCTTTGATTTGGTTTCTAATTCTATTTAAAACTATATTAAATTGTTTAACTACTATGTCACAAATTTCATCGTAGAGTTCTCCAGGTTTAAGTATCATGGCTAATGCGGGTTTAAAAGTTGTTATTAAGCGGTAATATCGAGAAAGGTCGGTTTTATCCTCGTTGTTATGCTGACTTAACAAATTTTCGTATTTTTTAGAAAAGCTCTCAACCATTCGGTTCGCATCTTTGAGGTCCAACTTCATTAACACCATCTTCAACGTATTGATGATAGCTAATTTTGAAGAATCGACATTTATATTGAAATCAAAAGTACTGTAATGATTATTTGTTTCCATATTATTACAGAAATAGAAATAATATTTATAACTTCCCAATTATATATTTTTAGATCCAATATTATACCATATGTTTAAATATGAAGATACAATATTATCCCATAATATATGTCTACCGTTTCTAAGCCAAAAAAAAAGAGGACGCGCACTGCAAGATCAATCGAAGAACGGATCGTAGCAATATTCAAATTTATAGACTCGCAAGATAAAGTGTTTCCCAAAAGTCGGTTTAAAGAGATAGGGTTTAATCCCAGCGATGCGGAAAGATGGTTAAAATTAATAGATTTTATCCAAAAACAACCAAAAATTCGAGTAATTCAAACTAAGCATAATACGTTTGTAGAAAAAGTGGAGGGGAAATACCAAGCGCTCATGAGAAAAATGGTGGTGGACGACTCGCTTCCTTTCGAGCAAAGACTTCAACATGTGACGGATTATTTGAAATCACTATACACTCGGGAACGGATAAAAGAAAGTTGATTGAATGTATTATCTTTATTTTATTTTTAATTAGAATTTCGCTTAACTCATAGGAATTTATATTTTGAGATTACATTTGCATAATAGTATCAAATTAAAATTTAGATAATGAATCCGACAGATAGAAGACATTCTCGCAAGATATCAAGGGATTTTAAAGGGAAAATTGAATTAATGGATAAAATTCCTTTAAGAGATCTTGAAGGTATGCTTTCTGAATTTTATGACGAAGGAATTAATACATTTTTAAGAACTGAAAAACTCCGCCATCCAGAATTGACAGAAAAAGAAATTCTCGTAAAAATGATTGAATTAAGTGAAAAATTAAAAGGAAAAAAGCATAAAAGATGAGTGATTTCTTACGAAGTGCATTTAAACAATTAGTATATGCTCTTGAGGAAATGGAGCAAAAAAATGGAATTAAGTACTACATAGTAGGAGGCATATTGGCGAATATCTATACGGTTTTTAGATTGACCCAAGATATAGATTTTGTTACTGACACCGAAACGCCAAGAATAAGTATTAACAAATATATTTCGCTTTTGAAAAAGTATAACTTTATCCCATTGCATGATTGGGAACAAGCTGAAATTTTAGCTGATGAGAGTGGAATACTTCAATATTTCGATGAAAATCAGAGAGTAAAGTTTGATAACTATTTTATCGAAAGAGGGAGTCGAAGTAAATTTAAAAAACTTGGTCCAATTGGATTACAAAGAAGAGTTAGGGAGATAATGTTTGGACAAGAATGCTGGGTAGCTTCAAAAGAGGATTTCATAATAAGTAAATTAATATTTGGTGGTTGGCAAGATTATTCGGATGCTTTAGGTTGTTGGATAAGGTTTAAGGATGTATTAGACCTTTCTTATTTGGATTTAAAGTCAAGGGAATTAAAGATTCAAAAAGAGTATGGATTATTGAAATCCGGAATAGAAGATCCAGATGAATTTTTTGAAGAATTAAATGGTTACTAATTTATCTTGTTAAAATACAATTTCTTGCTTTCCAATAAACTTCGATTCTCTTGTTTCTTTCAAAAATTAGTTTGATTTGATCTGTGGGTGGAAGTAGAATATCTGAAAAAGGCTTACTATTGTATAAGATCAATCATCATTAGCATCGATCCAAAATTCCCCAATAAGCTTGTCAGATAGCTTCTGAAGTCTCAAACCTCCCCTTTCAATAATTCCTAGCAAATCAAGAATATCATTATCTAACTTATCGCCGCATAGAATTTTTAGTAATTCTACAGCGTCTGAAATGGGAACTAAGGGAGTTTTCATTTCATGGGATACTTTCTCAATGATTTTAGTTTTCAATTCAAAAAGTTTATTCCTCTCTATTTCAGCTTTTTTTTGTTCAGTAATATCAATATTTACTCCCAAAATACCCCAGATTTTTCCCTTATCTTTTATAGGTGAGATTATATTATAGCAATAAAAATCATTCCCTTCGTGACAATAAGTAACTTCACCTCTAACTTATTCTCCAGCAAACGCGCTTTCGTTATTTTCTTTCCAAATTTTGTATACTTTTTCGTCAGGAGCAACATCTTTAGGAGTTTTTCCAACTAAATCACCCCAATGCTCTTTACAAATGGCATTCTGCATGATATAGTATCCTTCTTTATCAATGGCAAAGAAATCAAATGGCAAACTCTCAATTGTAGTTCGTAATCTTACCTCTGTAAGCTTTAATGCAAGTTTTATATCAGAATTATCTGATATTGATCAAAATTCTCCGTAAAACCTAAATTTTATATAAATTACTATCAGGTGTTCAATCTATCTTCTAATTAATCAATTTATTATAAATATTTATGCAAATTATCTATTTTTCCTTCCTTAAGTGCAACAACTCTTCAATGTTATGTCAAAATTGAAATATGATAAGCGAAGATCATCAGTACATGAAAAATAAGAAGTAGGTGTGTTTCTTATTCTTTTACTTTCCTACAAAAGCGGTTTCTCTTTTTTCCTTCAAAGCTTTTAAAGACTCTCCGAAGTCTTTACTCTGAAGTGCCTTAGCCCACGCTTTATTTTCCAAGTCAAGTTGTTTTTCTAAGATGTCTTTAAAATATCCGTGGATTGTCTTTTTCATTAATTTAATAGAAAGCGAGGGCCCTTTGGGTGGAATCAGTCTCAAAGCTTGTTTTCTTGCGTATGGCATTAAATCTTCTTTTGGCAATACTTTATTCACTAAGCCTAGTCTTTCCGCTTCCTTAGCTGTCATTTTATCACCAAAGTAAAACAATTCGTTTGCTTTTAATATGCCAATCGTGAGAGGCAAAAGAACTGTTGTGGCAAAATCAGTTATTACAGCGCGTTTTATGAAATATAACGCCCACCAAGCATCTTCAGCCATATAAACTAAATCTGAACACACAACTGGGAATGTAAATCCCCCTCCCACGGCAAAACCGTTTATTACTGATATTACTGGTTTAGTAAAGTCCCAAAATTTAAGGCATAATCGTTTGGAAGCCATATCTCGTAAATTGATTTCTGCTCTGAATTGTTCTGGAACATCCTTCAACATCTCTGTTGAAAAATAGCCTCCCGAAGAAAACGCGTTCGCTTCTTCGCAACCCGCAAGAATCATGACTTTTACCTCGCTGTCTTTTTCTGCGTGATCTACAGCGTACCAAAGTTCTAATAACCCTAAAGGCGAAAGGGCATTCTTTTTTTCTGGCCAATTTAATGTAATTGTTAAAATACCGTTTTCTTCTTTTTCGTATTTTATCTGCTTGAATTCTTCAGTTAGCATGAATGCTATAAAATCATAAAACAATAAAATGTTTTATTAAAATTTTTTCTAAGTCCCCATTAATTCTGAACTCCACGATTTTCTTTTATAAAAAATTAATAGGATTTGAGTATTGATTAATTTATTATGGTTGATATAAAAAAAGAAATTTTGTCTCCATGTGGCTTGTATTGTGGAGTATGTGCTGTTTATTTAGCTCATGCTTCAGATGATGTAGAATTAAAGAAACGATTACTTCCAGTTTTTAAGCAATGGGGGGCTAAGACCATAGAAGATATCGCTTGTACAGGATGTCTATCAAATGAAATTATGTTTCCCTTCTGTCAGACATGCTCAATAAAAGAGTGTATAAAATGTAAAAAACTAGATGGATGCTATCAATGTATTGATTTTCCCTGTGATATTATTAATAATTGGCCGAGTGCAGAAGGCAAGCAAGTTATTCTTAAAGAAATACCAAGATGGCGTGAATTAGGGACAGAAAAGTGGGTTAAAAGTCTAGAAGATAGAAATAGATGCTCTAGTTGTGGGCAAATATTATATCGTGGAGCTAATCATTGTTTTGTCTGTCAAAATAAAGTAATATAATTGGATTAGTTAAATAAATAATCAAATTATTTCCTCTTAACCAAATTTTCCTTTACTCTAAACTCTACTATTTTTTCTATTAAGTCAAATGGTATCGGTTTATTTAACTGAAATTTAACCGAGCCCTTCGACACTTCGTAAGCAGCTAGTTCATCCTTGAAAGCTTCAATTCCCGAAGGTTCGGGGTAAAAGCCAATGTGCTTTTTATAACCAGCAAAATGCACCAAATTGCCGTTTAGCTTAAAGGTGGGTATTTGATAACTTATTGTTTCTTCAGCCTTGGGAGCTGATTTGCTTATGATTTGCCTAATTTTCTCTAATTTTTCTTGTACTTCCTTCGAAAACGTTCCAATATACTCGTCAATGGTCTCAAACTTTTTTTTTGGTTCACACATGTGGTTTGAATATTAATTAAATAATATAATTATAATGATTATTGTTTCAAACTCTCTCATTTTCATTGAAAATTCTTATTAAACTAGCCAAATATACTAATATAACAAAAAAAGTTATATCTGAGAATAATCTGAGAATAACCTGTTTGATTATTACCATTTAAAATCAAATTATATACGAATTATGAAGGAAGAAATCAATTCTCTTATTGATTGGAACTCACTTGAGGGTATGTCTCAAGACAAAATAGAGGATGTAGCAAGGAATATACTTGCTGAAATGAGTTTAGAAGAAAAACTTAAGCAAATGGTAGGAATGTATACCCGAGTACAAGCCATAGCCTCTGTTGCTAAAAAAAGCGAAGGAAGCAGGTTTTATGGTCTGATCAACAAAGCCTCGGGAAACAAGAGATTGGGAATTCCCCCAATGATTTTTTCAGATGGCCCTCGAGGTGTAGTCGGACCAAAAAAGGGAGTAAAAAAACCTACCTGTTTCCCCGTTGCAATCGCTAGAGCTGCGTCGTTTGATGTAAATTTAGAGGAGCGAGTGGGTAACGCCATTGGAACCGAAATGCGAGTACATGGAAATGATTGGTTTGGAGGAGTGTGCATCAATCAAATGTATCATCCTCGTGGGGGAAGATCTCAAGAATCTTATGGAGAGGACACTTACATTTTAGGAGAAATGGGAAGCGCTTTAGTCAGAGGAGTACAAAAGCATAAAATCATAGCGTGTTCGAAACATTACGCCGTGAATAATCAAGAAACCACTCGAATGAAAGTGGATGTAACAGTCGACGAGCGCACGCTCAGGGAAGTGTTTTTACCACATTTCAAGAAATGCGTTGATGCTGGAGTTGGGTCGCTGATGGCAGCATACAATTATGTGAACGGTGTAGCTTGCGGACATCACATTCATTTATTAAGAGACATTTTAAAACGAGAGTGGGACTTTCAGGGTTTTGTGGCGTCTGATTGGATTTATTGCGTACGGAATGGAAAAGAAGCGATTCTTGGAGGCATGGACCTTGAAATGCCGTGGGAATTTAGAATGAAGGGAAAAAAAATGAAGCGACTCGTTGAGAGTGGTGAAATCCCAGAAAATTACATTGATGAGGCGGTTATACGTTTACTAAGAACAAAAATTCGCTTTGCCCATTCTAAAGACGACGCAAAATATCCCGTATCGCTTTCTGCTTGCAAAGAACATGTTCAGCTAGCGTTAGAAGCTGCTAGAAAGGGAATCGTCTTGTTAGAAAACAACAACGATTTTCTACCCCTAAAAAGATCTGAAGTTAAAAGGATTGGAGTTTTTGGAGAATACGCCGATAAACCTCTCATTGGTGATAAAGGGAGCAGTAGAGTTTCACCTGAATATGTTATTACGGTATTTAAAGGTGTACAAAAGCTAGCAGGGGACGACATTGAGGTAATACATTACGACGGTTCTGATGTTGGGGAAGCAGTGAGCAAAGCTTCGAATCTGGATGTAGTAGTCATCGTAGCTGGATTTGATTACAAAGACGAAGGAGAAGCGATAATGAAAATCGGTGGTGACCGCGAGTTCATGACTCTCAAGCCAAGAGATATCAAATTAATCGAAAATATAGCGCAAGTCAATCAAAGTGTAATCGTGGTAATGCATTCAGGAGGTTCCATCATCACCGAATCGTGGCGCGAAAAGGTTAAGGCAATATTAATGTTTTGGTACGGGGGTATGGAAGGAGGGACTGCGTTGGGAGAGATAATATTTGGAGATGTGAATCCTAGTGGGAAATGCCCGTGTACTTTCCCAAAGTCTGAAAAGCAACTCCCAGCCTTCAATCGGAACGCAAGAAAAACTACATACGGTTATTACCACGGATACAGATTCGTAGACAAGTATGAGCACATACCACGCTATCCGTTTGGATACGGGCTCAGTTACACCACATTTAGCTACTCAAATCTTAAACTAGATAATAAAAGAATTGCTATTGATGGAAAACTACAAATTTCGGTTGATGTGAAAAACACAGGTAAAGTCGATGGAGATGAGGTAGTTCAAGTGTATATTAGTGCGCAAAATTCCAAAGTGGAGCGCCATATTAAAGAATTAAAAAGGTTTAAGCGCATCTTTTTGAATTCTGGTGAAAGCAAAACCGTCTCTCTCTCTCTGTCTGCCAAGGATCTATCTTACTACGATGTTTCTCAAACTTCTTGGAGTGTGGAACCACTAACCTATAAGCTATATGTAGGTTCCTCTTCTGACAAAAGCGATTTATTAGAAGCGCAATTTACCATTCCCTAATGATGTTTTCATTTTCATTTTGAAATATGAAGGTTATACCCGATAGAGAATTAGTTAAAAATCATAAGGTACCCCCATTAATTACCCCATTGAATATCTAGAATATATTAGTTTATTGTCTATAACCTTTAAAATTAAAAGATATAAAAATTATGGATTTAAAATGAGAAATTTGTTTTTTCTCTATTCTCTTAATTAAGGTGTGAAATCAACGAAAATTGCGTTCTTAGGCACAAACGGATGGTATTCCAGTTATAATAATACTATTTGTACTTTAATTGACACAGAAAGCCATTATATCGTTCTTGATGCGGGAGATGGACTTTGGAGGCTCGAGAAATATATCGAAGAGGATAAACCAATAATCCTGTTTTTATCACATACCCATCTTGATCACATCATAGGACTACATATATTAAGTAAATTTAGGTATTATCAAGGGATTACCATCTACGGTTTTAAAGGAACCAAAATTGCTCTAAATAATATATTTGATCATCCATACAGTACAGTATTGTCACACTTACCTTATAAAATTGAAATTAAAGAAGTTCAAGAAGGTACACACAAAATTCCTATTCCATTTACAGTAAAATTACTTGTTCATTCAGATGTATGCGTTGGATATCGATTTGAATTAGAGAATAAACTTATTACTTATTGTACGGACACAGGTGTTTGCGAAAACTTAACGCTTCTATCAAGTGATGCAGATGTACTCATAAGTGAATGCTCTTATAAACCTGGCCAAGAAAAATGGGGTTGGCCGCATCTGAAACCAGAGGAAATCGCGTTAATTGCAAAAAATGGGAATGTAAAACAATTACTACTGACTCACTTTGATGCAAGCCTATTTGAAAGCGTTAATGATCGATATAGAATAATGAAAGTGGTTGAAACAATATTTCCACAAACTAGCGTTACTTATGATGGTCTTGAGTTAATTGTTTAGGAGATCTAAGACAAAAAAAAGCTTATCCCAATTGGATAACTAGATTTCTTGATTTTTCTCCATAGATTTTAGAATATTATTTTTTAATCTCTCAATGCCAAAAGGTTTTTCTTTAAAACTTAAAGCTCCAATGGATATTGCTTTATTTTTTATGCTATTGTCAGCGCTAGTAAAAATAATTTTAGTATGACTATTGATATCAAGTATCTCTTTTGTAGCCTCGATTCCATTCTTATTTGGCATTCGATGATCCATTAGAATCACATCCGGTTTATCATGAATGGATTTGAAAATGTCTACTGCCTCTTGACCATCTTTAGCGACCCCTATAACATCAAAACCTAGACGCTCTAACATTTTTTGATATAAAAATTGTATATCTTTATCGTCATCAACAATTAGAATTCTAACCATCATTAATCTCCTCTTGGTATCAGTAATATTATGTTAGTTCCCTTGGAGAAATCTCCTTTAATTCTATCCTCAATCCAGATTTTTCCTTTATAATTTTCAATTATTTTTTTTACCAAAGATAAACCCAAACCCATTCCATAGGTGGTTTTAGAATGAGTATCGACACGACTTAATGCATTTTCTTTACGTGAGTCTTCAATCCCAATTCCATTGTCCATAAATTCCAATCTGTAGTAAATATTATCCTCTTGATCCACTTCTGAGACTTTAATCATTATTTCAACAATTTTGTTATTATTATATTTCACTGAGTTAATTAAAATATTTTCGAAAACATCATGAAGTAATCCATTACCACGGATTGAAAGTTTATCACTACATGTATCAATTTCGATATTAATTTTCCTTTCTTGAAAAGCATTCCGCAATAATTCTATAGATTGATTTAGAACTTGAAAGACATCTATAATTTCACTAGATATTTCATGACTTTCCAATTGAGACAATTTGCGAACATTAGAAATTAAATTTACCCCTCTATTAATTTGTCTATAGATCACATCTATATATTGTTTGATACCCTCTTTTTTTTCCAGTTCTTCTATTTCCAAATCGATAAGTTGTATGGAAGATAATAGACTTTGTAAGGTATTATTTATATCATGTACAAACAAATCTTTGTAAAACTCACTCTGATTAAATGCATATTGATATTTTTCCTTAGACTTTTTTAAGTTTTTTTCGGCAACAACTTTATCAGTAATGTCATGTGACATTACTAAATCCGCAGGTCGACCTCCATAGTTAATCGTTTTCCCAAGTATTTCACGCCAGCCAATGTCTCCATCCTTAGTTATTACTTTTATTTGATATTGATTAGCTCCATCAAGTTCACCTGCTTGCTTTTTTCGGATTTGCTCCATCACAAATTCTCGATCTTTCGGATGTACAATTTTAACAAATTCATTAGGAGCCCAACTCTTAATTTCTTCTGCAGTATACCCATTTAACTCACAAAATCTTTTATTGAAGTATTTAGGAAGTCCATCTTGTAAAATACCTATTCCAATTTGGGACTGTTCCGCAATAGTCCTGAATTTATCTTCCGATTCTTTTAACATTTGCTGAGCTATGATTTTATCTGTAATATCGTACGACATTACTAAATCCGCAGGTCGACCTCCATAATTAATAGTTTTCCCAAAAATTTTACGCCAGCCAACTTTGCCATCTTTTGTTATTACTCTACATTGATATTGACTAACGACATCTGGATCACCAGCTTGTTTTTTCCTGGCTTGTTCCATCACAAATTCCCGATCTTCTGGGTGAAAAAGCTTCGCAAATTCATAAGGAGCCCAATTCTTAATCTCTTCCGCAGAATAGCCATCCATTTTAGAAAATCTATCATTGAAGTACTTAAAAAGCCCATCTTGTATGATTACTATTCCAATTAATGATTGTTCTGCAATATTCCTAAAGTTCTCTTCCGATTCTTTTAATTTTTGTTGAGCTATAATTCTCTCTGTAATATCGTACGACATTACTAAATCCGCAGGCCGACCTCCATAATCAATAGTCTTTCCGAAAATTATACGCCAACCCACTTTTCCATCTTTTGTTAAGGCTCTACATTGATATTGAGTAACTATGTCTGGATCACCAGCCTGCTTTTTCCTGGCCTGTTCCATCACAAATTCACGATCTTCAGGATAAACTACTTTAATAAATTCGTTAGGAGCCCAACTCTTAATCTCTTCCGCAGAATAACCACTTAATTCCGTATATTTTTTGTTGACATACTTAAAAAGTCCATCTTGTAAGATTGCTATTCCAATTAGAGATTGTTCAGCAATTGTTCTGAATTTCTCTTCTGATTCTTTTACCTTCTGTTCAGCATTTATTTTATCAGTAATATTAAATGACATTACTAAATCTGCAGGGCGACCTCCATAATTAATAGTTTTTGCGAAAACTTCAAGCCATTCGACTTCCCCGTTTCTTTTTATAGCTCTATATTGATACATATTAACGACATCAGTCTCACCCGCTTGCTTTTTCCGGGCTTGTTCCATTACAAATTCCCGATCATCGGGATGGATGGTTTTACTAAATTCATATGGGGCCCAATTCTTAATTTCTTCTGCAGAATAACCTAAACCGTTAACAACTCTCTCGTTATAGTATTTAAATAGGCCGTCTTGTATAATCAGTATTCCAATGAGAGATTGCTCGGTTATTACTTTAAAACTTTCTATAGATTCCTCTAAATTACCACTAATATCCCCTATCATACAGTTTACCTCAAGATGAGCATATAGTTATGCTTATAGATTTTATACAGATTTAATAATTTACTAAGATAAAATCTAATTAATAAATTAAAAAAAAAAAGATTTTATAATAGTTTCTTTAATTTGTAAAAGTTTTATAAGTTAAGAAAACAAAGATTTAAGAAAAGTAAGTCGCAACAACTCTTTTCAATTCACGAAAACATTACTTTAAATTTTATATTTCTATTTAAAATCCAAGTGATTTCTTAAGGGTGCCATTTTGATAAATCATTTTGAGAAAAACGAACATTTTTACTGAAAATAGTCGTTAAAATTGCAATTATCCTAGACAAAAGGAAAACTAAATCTGTATTATTACTCCCGTAATTTTTATTATAGATTTTACTTACGGAATATATAATCATATCGATAACATTTTGATACTTCTTAAAATCGGCTTTTGTGTGAAAATTTTATAAATGAATTTTTGATTAAAATAAATGATCTTTTGATTTTATAAGCGGAATCTTATACAATCTCATTTAGATCAGAGAAGTGAATATAATGGTAATAGAAACACATATCACTAAAATGTTAGGAATTAAGCATCCCATTATTGCAGCCCCAATGGGACCTTTTTACACCACCAAACTAACTATAGCGGTGTCAGAAGCTGGTGGTTTAGGCGTTTTAAGTCATATTAGCCTTCATGAAACAGTAAGTGTAGACGAAATGAAAAAGAGTATGGAATATGTAATCGAGCATACAGATAAACCTTTTGGATTTAACATTAGAACTGCTAGATTGCAACCTGATGCTATTAAACTATGTAGACAGCTCCCAAGCTTTATTATGAGAAATCCAAAACTTAGAGAACAATGTGTTTATTTAATAACAAGTGCTGGTTCTCCAAGAATGATATATAACAAGCATTTTGAAAAATTAAAAGAAAGTGGTTCACAAATTAAGCATTTTCATGTAATTCCCACTTTAGAGCTTGCTGAAAAATTAGTAAACTCTGGAATCGATGGATTAGTTGTAACTGGAAACGAAGGAGGAGGTCATCAGCCATACGAAACAATAAGCACACTAGTATTATTACAACAAATAAGGAATAAGTTCCCCGAGGTACCTGTAATAGCGAGTGGTGGTTTTGCTACGGGTGAGGGATTAGCTTCTGCAATATCTATGGGTGCTGGTGCCATTGCTATGGGTTCAAGATTTATTTCCTCAAAAGAGTGCGAATTTCGAGACATTTACAAGAACACTGTTGTTAATTCAAACGGATTAGACACCAAATTAATAACTGGAGTTTTTGGCCCTGCAAGAGTATGGAAGAATAACTACGCTGAGAGACAGAATCTAGTAATACACAAAGATGAAAAATTATCTGGCGAAAATTCAATATCTAAAGTAAACGAGGAAGTTTATGGATTAGAAGAGACATATAAAGGGGATATTAACGAAGGGACGGTATTTATGGGGCAAAGCGCGGGTCTTATTAGCGAAATTAAAAGCGTGTCAGACATAATCAACGATATAGTCATCGATGCTGAGAGATGTTTAACGGATGCGTACAATACAATAAAGAAAATAGCTGTAAAGCAGATAATATAAACTAAACAAATTTTTAATCAAACTTATTTTGTTTTTATCTTAGGTTTTATTATATTTTTTAATTTTATATATTTAAATATATAATTTAAAGAATTTAATTATTTAATTCTTAAAACATAGTTATTGCGAGTTTAAATAAAGTGTTGAATGATAAATTAAAAATTGGAGTTATAGGATGTGGAACCGTTGCGAATATTGGACATCTACCCGTTTACCATAAATCGTCACTGATCGATATACACGCGGTTTCTGATCCTCTTGAAACTCATCTCAAACACGTCAAAGAACGATATAAGGTGCCAAAAGCGTACCAAAATGCCGAAGATTTGTTGGATGATCCAAAAATCGATGCAGTAAGCATATGCTCCCCTCATTGGGCTCACTGCGAGCAAGCAATCCGAGCTGCTAAGAACGGAAAGCACATCTTATGCGAAAAACCGATCGGCATTTCGTTAGAAGAGGTTAATAAAGTAACAAGGGCAGTGGAAAACAATGGAGTGGTTTTTCAAACTGCTACGCAAAAGAGATTTGATTTAGGATTTCAATTCATAAAAGAAAAAATAATAGAAAGAGATATCGGAGATATATTCCACGCATCAGTTTATTGGTATCACGCTATGCCTGACCTCGGATTAAATCCAAGTTCTGATTTAATACAAGAAGCAGGATTGTGGAGAATGACGAACGAGAGATCCGGAGGAGGAGACCTTTTAGATCATGGCCCTCACTATTTTGATCTGTTTAGATGGTGGTTTGGAGAAGTAGATAGCGTTAGCGCACAGATTAGGAGGATAAATAAAAGTAGAGTTAATGAGGACCATTCGATGGTTTTGCTATCATTCAAAAATAGCGATGTTACTGCAATATTTGAGCGTTCTGAAGCGTTTTTTGGCGAAGTCTTTGGTGAGGAACAAGGGAGAGTTCATGGGACGAATGGGACTTATATGTTCGATGTTCCAAGCGAATATTTGAGGAAACCAATGACAATTAGAAAACTTACGAGAAAAACTAAGACTAGTAAACTCTTAGAAATTGAGACTAAATTTCCCAAAAACCGCTGGGAAGGTGCCTATGCGAGAGAGGTCCGTAGTTTTATCAATCAAGCTTCGGGTCGTTATAATGAGGATGTTGGATTTCCTGAAGAGTGGATACCTACTGTTCACGATGGAAAAGCTGGCTTAGAAATCGTATTAGCCGCTTACGAATCGCAGCGTAACCAATGCACCATTAAACTTCCATTAAAAAATTACGCACCTTTAAAGTGGAATTAGTTGTGCTGTTATCGTGAAAGAAATACCTTCAGAAGATTACTATAACAAGGTTTTAGGTTCTTGGATTGGACGTATTGCAGGTGATTTTGTAGGTGCGTCCATGGAATTTAAACCCTATGAAACAATTAAAGAAAAATATGGCGATATTAAATACTATCCTGAGCCAATCGATTTAAATTATGTCAATGACGACGAGATGTACGAAATCTGTGCGTTAGTAGCCTTAGAAAAGCACGGAATAGATTTAACAGCCAAGAATATTGCCCAAGAATGGGTTGATCGACTTTATACGCTTAATTTTACTGCTGAATTAATCGCTCTAAAGAACCTAAAGCGTGGGATTTGGCCACCTGAATCGGGAACCAATAACAATTTCTACTTCGATGCAATAGGTGCGCAAATGAGAGCAGATATTTGGGGTCAAATTGCTCCTGGATGTCCAAAAGTCGCGAAATATTACTCGGAAATTGACGGTTCGATCTCTCACGCTGGAATTGGTATTGAAGGTGAAATTTTCGTTGCCGTCTTACTATCCAACTCGTTTTTTGAAGCAGATATCCGAAAAAATATTGATTTAAGCCTTAATTATGTCCCCCCAACTAAAGAAAGTCTGTACACTCAAATTATACATAAAGCAATTTCCCTCTATAAGCAATTCCCAAACGATTTTAGACTAGCTAGAGAGGCCTTAATTAATTATTGGGATCATGTTAGATATAACGACTTAAAAATTACAGAAACTAAAGGAACTCAATCAGAGTCACTACTTAGCAAGAAAAGAAAAAAGTTTATACATGGAGAATTAGCCGGAGTTCATATACTGCCAAATATTGGCATAATTATCCTGTCCTTGTTATATGGAGCCCAAGATAAAGATCCTCTTGGAAAATCCATCTGCATTGCTGCTATGATGGGACTTGATACGGATTGCAACTGCGGAAACATTGGAGCTGTATTAGGAGCGCAACTTGGAGTCGACATGATACCCTCCAAATGGAAAGATCCTCTTCAAGATAACTTTGCTACATATGTGAAAGGGTACGAAAAGTGGAAGATCACGGAATTAGCTAAAAGAGTTTCTACAATTGGTAAAAGAATTGTTAAAGAAAAGTGCCAAGAAGCAGTTAAAATCGTGTAGAACTAAATACTTTTTAATATATCTTCTTGATAACTTTTTAATTAACATACGCTATAAATATGGGATTAGGATCTTGTTCTTGCCATAATCTCTCTTATGTTTTGTTGAAAATCCGTTTTATCGACCATTTTATAAAATTGTTTTAACCAAGCTAATTCTGCGTTGTTATGGAGTTTGAAGTGTTCAAGAGCCAAAATCATGAAGGGATTTACATCGAAAAGCTCATGAGATTGCACCAATCGCTTTCCATCTGTGATTTTTACTTTAAGATTTTCTCTAGTCTCAATCTGAGTTTTTATTGAATTTAAAAGAAACTTTTTATCCTTCAGAAAACCAAAAATTAATACAAACGGAGTAACGCAATCAAGATTAAAGTAAAAATCCTGAATTTCGTTTAGATAATGAGTCATTTGAGTAAAAAACTCCTTTTTTCCCTGTGAAGTTAATTTATAAACGGATTGCTCGGGACGATTTCCCTCCTGCTTGTAGCGCACTTGCCTAATTAAATTTTCCTTATCTAATTTGCCTAACGTATAATAGAAGCTTGATTTTGTTGATTCGATGTAGTGGTCATACCTCCATTCTTTAGCAACTTTGATTAAATCATAACCGCTCATTTCTTTGTCATAAGTAACAAAAACACCCAAAATAAAGGTTTTTAAAGGCGTAAATTTTTTTTTTGGCATATATTTCGCTTCAAATTGCATTTATTCTTCTTGAATATAGTTTAGAAATATTATTCTGATCTGAATAGTCAAATTTAAATATTCAGATTTAATTATATATAGTATAAACCTATTAATAAAATTTTACTCAAATTGAAATCCTTAATAAAATGGTTGAATCAGAATTAATGGAACAAATAATTAACGAAGAAGATAAGTATAAGTTTGGTATAGTGGATCTTTTACCCTCCTTGTTTTATTGGCCTATAATCATTATTCAGATTATTCTTGTATTTTTCTTGTATAATTATTACGGGTTAAGTATTATAGCGTGGATTGGCTGGGGGCTGTTCGCTCTGTTTTTATTTATTGGAGCCTTGCCAAGACCAGCTTTCAAAAAATACGGCGGCGTTGAAGGGAATAAGGGGTATATTAGAACCACTAAGCTTGTAGATAAGGGTATTTTCGCGATAATTAGGCATCCCTATTGGTTATCTTGGATCTTACTCAGCGCTTCATTTACACTAATGTCTCAACATTTGGTTATGATACTCTTAGGAATTCCCGCGTGGATTGTAATTTATTGCGAAACTTACCTGCTTGATAGAGATCTGGTAAAGAAATTCGGGAAAGACTACGAGGTATATATAAAGAAGGTACCTCGAATGAACTTGATTTTGGGAGTTACAATCTATTTTGCTATAAGAAATAGATTTATATTTTCATTATAAAAATTTTAAATGTGTGAAAGAAGGCTAATCACTTTGTACTACTTCAATGTAGCTCTGTTTTATTTTTGGAGTGGTATCATCTATACTTGATTTTATTTTCTTTATAACATCATTGCAATTCCAAGGATACCTCTTTCTAGGTTCTTGACAAACTGAACCATGATATATTGAAAATCCTTCACACCTATGATAAATCTTTCTACCCAGTGAATATTCTATCCCACAGTTCGGGCATTTTACCATTTTTTTTCACCTTTTTTAGTAATGAGTTCTTTTTTGTGAAATTTTTTTTTTTTTCGAACAACCTTCGTTTCCAATTTATTTTATTTTTTCATTACTATTGACATTACACTTAACTATATAGAATTCCTGATATTTAAATTAATCGAAGGTTGTTCGCACAATGCAAAACCACAATCTGAGTCGAGAGGATTTAAAAGCAATAATTAACATATAGATCTTAGGAATTAGTATATAAACAAATATAACAAAAATTAAGGTTTGAGCGAACAAAGTTCGCACAATCCTCAAAACTAGAAAAATGAAAATGTAAAGGTTAATATCATTATAGAAAACATTTTGATTGTTAGTGAAAAAGTTGAGGATTCTACAAAAGTAGAGCGAAAATTGCTTGAGGAAACAGATCCTTTTGAAATAGCAAAAAGACAGATCGATATAGTTTCTAATAGGATGGGATTAAATAATAATCTTAAAAAATATCTAAAAAAAGTAGAACGCGCTCTAATAGTCTCGATTCCAATTAAAATGGATGATGGTAACCTTGAGGTATTCGAAGGTTATAGAGTACATCACTCAACTATTCGTGGACCCGGGAAGGGAGGGTTAAGATATGCGCCTGATGTTTACTTAAGTGAGGTTAAAGCATTAGCTACATGGATGACTTGGAAATGTAGTTTATTAAACTTACCTCTTGGAGGTGCGAAAGGAGGAATACGCGTCGATCCATCGAAATTATCTAAAAATGAATTAGAACGATTGACAAGGAGATATACCGCGGAAATTATGAACATTATAGGACCAGATATAGATATTCCTGCTCCCGATGTCAATACTAATGCTCAAGTAATGGCTTGGATTATGGATACATACTCAATGAACAAGGGTAGGACAGTTCCTGGTGTAGTTACAGGAAAGCCAATAGAAATTGGTGGTTCAGTTGGGAGAAATTCAGCAACTGGAATGGGACTTTACTATGTACTTAAAGCTTTATGTAAGGAAATAAAAATGGACCTAAAATCCTCGAAAGTTGTGGTTCAAGGATTTGGGAATGTTGGAGGGGCTATTGCTAGCATTTTATACGAAAAAGGTTGTAAAATATTAGCTATATCTGACATAAGTGGAGGATTTTATTCTGAAAAAGGACTAAATCTTAACGAATTGCTGGAATGGAGGGATAAGAACAAAAATTTGAAAGATTTTCAAAACAAGAATTATAATTTTATAAATAATGAAGATATACTCACGGTTGAATGCGACATTCTAATTCCCGCTGCAATTGAAAATCAAATAACCGAGTCAAATGCAAATGATATAACTTGTAAAATTTTACTAGAAGGTGCAAATGGTCCTACAACTCCAATTGCGGATGAAATTTTAAAAGAAAAAGGTATAATTGTGGTTCCTGATATTCTTGCTAATGCAGGAGGGGTGTGTGTATCATATTTTGAATATATTCAAGATATTCATAGTTATTTTTGGAAATTAGATAGAATCAACCAGGAATTAAAGAATATTCTTGTTAATGCATTCAAAGAAGTATACAATCTTTCAAAGGAAAAGAATGTTACTTTAAGAATAGCCGCATATATGATTGCTTTTTCGAGATTAGTCAAAGCGATAGAATTCAGAGGGATTTTCCCTTGAAACAATCCAACAATTTTCAAATCAAATTATAAAACTGAGAAGCGATAAAATATTGAATCTTGAACGGTTTAAAATTTTTACGCTATTTCAAATAATCTCTCTAATTTAATCTTCCTTTTCTTTTTCAAAATTGATTTTATGAGACATTTTAATAATATCAATAAAACCTGATACGTCAATCGTAGGTTGAACTCCATCTATGGTTTTAATTTTTTCATTTATAAATCTCCATAGCTTTTTTTCGTTTTCTGCAATAATCCTTAGAATTAGATTATGTTCTCCTGTTGATGTGGTTACTAATTGATTCTTGTCGTAAGTTGCCAACTGTTTTGCTACTTCATCTAACTTCAAAGGGTCGACCGAAAGACCAACAATAGCCATAGATTTAAATCCTACCTTAAAAGGATCCACAATAGTATCGATTTTTTGTATAATTCCCTCTTCTAACATGTATTGTACTCGTTTATGTATGGTACTTGCAGCTAATTTTACTTTTTTACTTAAGTCCCTATAAGATATATTATAATTATTCTGTAATACATCAAGGATTTCCCTATCTTTCTCATCAAGTTGTACTTCCTTCACTTTTTCTGTTTCTTTTTCACCTTTAATCCCTTTCCGTTCAATTGCGTAAAGTATGGACCGCACTAAAATAACTTCATTGAGTTCGTTTTTAAATAAATAATCTTGAGCTCCTTTCTTAAGAGAATTTAATGCGAACTCTTTATCATCTAATCCAGTTAAAATAATTACAGGGATATTTGTAGCAATACTTATTACTCTATCTAATGTATATTCCTTGTCGCTATCGGGAAGAGTTAAATCTAGTAAAATTACATCAAAATTCTTGCTTTTGAAACTTTTTAAACCTTCTCTTAATCTAGGGTATGATTCTAAAACATAAAAAATGTCTGTTGCTTTTTTCAATAGTTCTTCAATAAGACGCACATCAGCTGAGTTATCTTCAATTAATAGGATATTGATTTTTTCATTCTCTATTTTGCTTCACCCAGAAAATTCTAGTTCGATTTTATAGAAATAATAGAATTTTTAATATACATACCCTTGATCTGTAAAACATTCTTTTTAATAAAAGATTCATTTTCATAAAGACATTAGGCAATTAACGAACTCCTATTCGAAAAACTCTAACTAAATAGAAGCGATACTCTTCGAAATTAAATTATTTCCCTACGATATTTATATATATAATTTCACTTTCTTATTTAAATGATTAATTATAATTCCTATATCTATTGAAAATTTTTTTGTGAAAATCCGATTTAATTCTAAATTAAACCCAATATGATTTAATTTCCATAAACTTGAAATATCAAGAAAACAAAACCAAAATCTTTATTGTTTTAATCTTAATTATCATTTCATGTGCTTCATTTGCTTATTTTGAAGTTTTGCTTAAAACTACCATCCTAATTGCTCTTTTCTTCTACTTACCTTCGATATTAGCTTGTTTATGGTGGAAAAGAAAAGGTTTAGTAGTACCCGGTTTTTTAGCTGTAGTATTGATAATCATTCATATAATTGTACGGCAAAATCTTTTTGATATAGAAACTATAAACGACTTTTTAAGAGGATTTTCGCTAATTCTCGTTGGATTTGTAGTATCATTCTTATCAGAACAAAAATCAAAAAGAGAACTAGAATTAAACGAGATTATGGAGGATTTGAAACGCTCTAACGAAGATTTACAACAATTTGCCTATGTAGCGTCCCATGATTTGCAAGAACCTTTACGAACGATTGTAAGTTTTTCTCAACTTCTAAATGAAAAATATGATGATAAATTGGATAAGGATGGTCAAGAATTTATTTACTTTGTCATTGACGGCGCAAACAGGATGAACACCTTTATAAAAGACATATTAGCATATTCAAGGATTACAACACACGCCAAACCTTCAATGTTAACTGATCTTAACGATATTTTAAAAGATACCTTATTTAATTTACAAGAATCCATAAAGGAATCTGGTGCAATTATAACTTATGATAAAATGCCAACATTAAACGTAGATGGAAGTCAATTCATCCAGTTATTTCAAAATCTTATAAGTAATGCAATTAAGTTTCGAAGAAAAGAACCGCCCAAGATTCATTTAGGAGTAAAAGAAATCGACGACGGCTGGTTATTCTCGATAGAAGATAATGGAATAGGCATTGAATCAAAATATTTTGATCGCCTATTTAATATTTTTTACCGATTACACACTAAAGAAGAGTATCCTGGAACTGGGATAGGACTGCCCATATGTAAAAAAATTGTTCAACGTTATGGTGGTAAAATTTGGGTAGAATCAAACATTGGAGTAGGTTCGACGTTCTTTTTTACAATATTAACCAAAAAAGTTATGTAAAAATGATGAGTTATGACAAATGAAATTAAAATCCCTGAAGCGAAAATTTTACTTGTGGAAGATAATGCCGCAGATATTCGTCTTACGGAAGAAATTCTTCAAGAAAATATAAATGTTAGAGATTTATTTGTTGTAAGAGATGGTGAAGAAGCAATAGATTTTTTAAAGAAAAAAGGAGATTTTTCGAATGTTTGTAGTCCTAACTTAATATTATTAGATTTAAACTTGCCTAAGAAAAATGGCTTTGAAGTTTTGAAGGAAATAAAGCAAGATGAAGAATTAATGCGAATTCCTGTGGTAATTTTGACCATTTCTGATTCAGAAGAAGATATACAAAAAGCCTATAACCTACATGCTAATTGTTACATAATCAAACCGTTAGAAATCAAGGATTTTTCCGAAATACTTAACTCAATAATGAATTTTTGGTTTAAAATTGTAAGATTTCCGGTGTATTAATAAAAGCTTAAGAGAACAGGAAATTTAGATACTTTTGGAATTCCTGCTTGGATTTTAATTAATTTCGAAGAAGATTTGCTCAATAAGACATGATAAAGTAATTCGGGAAAGATTACGAGGTTTGTATTAAGAAGGTGCCTCGATAGAATTTGATTTTGGGAATTTTTAAATATCTAAAAACTAATAGCTTGTGATAGACTCAAATTAAGATAAAATCAAATCGTAGAAGATAAAATTAATATTCAGTTAGAATCCTGCACGATTGAAAGTTAACAAAAGTTTTCCTTTTGAAAAGTAAGATTTTAAAGATTATTCAATAAAAAAAGAATTTTCAAACTCTTTTTATTTTTTCTTTAAGAATTTAAGCATTTTTGGCTTTATTTCTTCCCAAGAAGTCATTCTAGTGGATATTAATTTACCATTTAAATGTATTCCCCTCGAGATCCCTTGCCGTTTAACGACATCAACGGAATCTGTATTAATACAATTTATTCTTATATTAGAATAGTTCTTTACTCCGTTCTTAATAGTATTAATCATGTATCTTGCCCATGGACATTGGTAATTGAAAAAAATATCCAAATTTAGTATTTCACTGTTATTTACCTCGTTGGTTTTCGGAAAAATAAATTTGGGAGATTTAACTGATCCCAAATCAATTTCTAAAAGAACCCGGGTGTCATCTCTGTCAACTTCGCGAAATCCAAATTTCTTGAAAAAAGTGTCTGGCATGTAATTAATCGAGGTTCCAAACCACTTATCTCCATCGTAAGCAATAACGCTCCCACTCCCGCAAGTTTTTGCTTTTTCAATAAATTCTTTTAATAACGCCTCTCCGGTTCCCTTAGACCAAAATGGTGGGAGAATCCACATGCAATTAATAAATAAAGAATTAGTGCCATTTATCGGTTCTAAAGCGTGTTCTATTGGAACATATTCTAATAAACCCATCGGAACTTTTCCTTTAATCCCCAAATCGGAATGGAACATCTTGCCAACCCACTTATAATGAAGTCTCTCTTGACGAGGTGCTTCAAACGCCATTATTATTTTTAGACCTTTTATCATCATTCGTTTAATCCAAGTTATTCTCTCATCCATGCTATTTTCCATTAGATCTCTTGTTTCACTATCTACGCTTGGATCAAGACAAATTCCGCGTACAATTTCTAAATCATCTTTAGTTAAGGTTTCGATTTCCATGTAGCAAAATTTAGCTTTAATTAATACTTATATATTTGCATCCTTTACTCATATTTAAGAGAATGGGTTCGCGTATGTAGTGATTATATTTCGTTAATCTGTCCAAAAATCTCTCGCTAGACTACGCCGTTTGTTCCACAGATCGTTTTTCTTTCCAAATCCTATAATACCTGCTCCTTTATCTGCGTCTTTTATCTTCCACATACCACTTACAGCACCAGTTAAAGCTGCGGATAACGCTTCGAAACCATGTGCTGTATAAAGATCGCACTCGACCCCTCGATTTATGATGAATTTCAACTGTCTAAGACCTTGTTGATTTTTTGTTTGTAGCAGTTCTATTAATTTTTCAACTTCTGCATCTAACTGATCGTTCGGAACAACCCTATTCCAAAGATTCCATTCAACTGCTTTTCCTGCAGTATGAAGCGCACCAAGTAAATTTATTTCTTTGGCTCTCCTCCTCCCAATCAATCTCGCTAAGCGTGTAGTTCCGCCCCAACCAGGGGTTATCCCCACATCTACTTCAGGCATTCCCCATCTTGCTCGTTCAGTAGCGATTACGAAATCGCATGCCATTGTTATTTCAAGCCCTCCTCCGACGGCGTATCCATCGACGACAGCGATAGTAATTTTGTCTAACTCTTCAAGTTGATTAGCCATATTTTGGTAGAATCTTACTCGGCGCATGATCCCGTTGGCATCTCCCCAATTTAACATTTCGGTAATATCATCACCAACACAAAAGTTTTCTTCTGCTCCTTTTATAATTACGAATTTTACCTTAGTTGATTTTCTTGCGATTTCTATAGCGTTTACTAACTCGTCAGATAATTGCATATTTAGCGCGTTAACACTTTTGGACGATTTAGTGTAATCCAAAGTACATTTTTTCTCTCTTCTAATAATAATTGTTCGAACATAGAATAAAATTAAATTCAATACGATAAAAATGTTAAAAAAAGAGGAATAAAAAATAAAGAAAAAATCAAAAAGAGCTTATTGATATCCTTTCCATTTAGTTTCTAAATTAGGATCTTGTAGGGTATCCATGATGTATTTAGCGTACTCTTCACCAATTGCTCCAGTATCTCTTCCCGTCATCTTAAGTTTCTTTTCATAGATAGCACAGATGTCTAAAGCCATTTCAAGTTTTTTCGCTTTCGGTACGAATCCTATGTGGTTAATTAGTAAAGCCGCAGCCTTAATTATGCTTGAAGGATCCGCGTATTGGATGCGTCCCGTTTCAACCATTCTGGGAGCAGTTCCATGGATGGCTTCAAACATGGAATATTGCTTGCCTATGTTCGCGCTACCCGCAGTTCCAACGCCTCCCTGGATCTGAGCTGCTTCATCGGTGACGATATCCCCGTAAAGGTTTGGAGCAACAATTACCTTGAAATCTTTTTGACGTGCAGGATCTACCAATTTTGCGGTCATTATGTCAATGTACCAGTCGTCCCATTCAACATTTGGGTATTCTTTTGCGATCTCTTCGGCCATTGAAAGGAACTTACCATCCGTTCTTTTCACTACATTTGCTTTAGTCACCACTGAAACTCGGGTTATGTCGTTCTTCTTAGCGTAATCAAACGCCAGCCGAATAATTCTATCGGCGCCCTGAGTGGTAATTACCTTAAAATCTACAGCGAGATCTTCGGTAACATCTATTCCCTTCGAACCTAGTACATATGCTCCTTCGGTATTTTCTCTAAAGAACATCCAATCTATCCCTAATTCGGGAACTTTAACCGGTCGGACATTAGCAAAGAGATCTAACTCTCTTCTCATGGTTACATTAGCGCTCTCGATATTTGGCCAACCGTCGCCCTTTCTGGGTGTGTGAGTAGGTCCCTTTAAAATTACGTGACATTCTTTTAATTGAGCTAACACATCATCTGGTATGGCTTTCATAGCTTTTGCTCGATTTTCGATTGTTAACCCTTCAATGTCCCGAATTTCAACTTTACCTGCATCAATTTCTTCTTTAAGAAGAAATTCCATGATTGTTCGAGCGTGTTTCGTAATTTCTGGACCAATTCCGTCCCCTCCCGCGACTCCAATTATAATCTTATCAACTTTGGAATAATCAACCCAATCTTCTGCGCTTTTTAGCTTTTCTACCCTTTCTAATTGCTCCTTAACAAGGTTTCCAAAATGTTCCTTGGCTTTTTGTATTAATTCTTCCATCATAACAACCTCTCAACTTTGCTTATTGTTTTAATTATTTTAATTTGAAAAAAGTTATTCAGAAAATAGAATTTCGTCCCATGGCTGTCGATACAAACCAGCTCTCTGACGCTTTTGATCAAACACATGTCCCATCATTCCGATCGAGCGACCTAATACAAATAATCCGTTTAACGCCTCGCTGTAAATCACATCTCCAATCTCTTCTGGAGTAAAGTCCAAATTTTCTAATAAATCGAGGAAAGTAATCCCGATACATCCATCAACATTTAGAATAAGATTGTTCCTTTTAGCAGTTGTCATCTTTTCTACCTCTAATGCAAAATCAAGGTGGGGATGTTTTTTAAAGTTTTCCAGCACAAATTTCTTTAGCAATTGAACCCTTACATCAGGATTTTGAACCGACTTAATCCGATGTCCGATCCCTGGAATGTTGATTTTAACTACACCTTTCATGTACTTCACAAATTGTTGTGGTTGCATCCCTTTTTGAAGTGCTTCTCTAAAGTATTTTGCTGCGTCAGAGATTGCTCCTCCGAAACGGGGTCCAATTGTAAGAATACCAGCAGCAAGAGAAGACATCAGATCTTTACCAGCTCTAGCGGCGATTATAGCGTTATGGGCGCCGCTCACGGCTGGACCGTGATCTGCAGTTAATTTTACGACCATTTCAATAAATTTCTGGGCAAAATTGGGCAATTCACGCTTAAACCATAATAACCCAATAACATACCCGATTGATTTGTCCTCTTGGATAATTTTATCGAGTGCAACCCCAGCAAATGTAGGTACATCTCCACGGTCATCTGAAATAGTCACTACCACATCACTTGGTCGTCTAACAAGTCCTAAGCGCGTGGCGTCCCTAAAATCAATAGGAACTTTCGGTGGTTCGACTTCTTCCTTCTCCTGTATTACTCCTTTATTCTTTAAATCTTCGTAACATTGCTTAATCGACTTGTCAAAAGTTTCGTAGGAGGTTGGAACGATGGCTCCTACTTCTTTTAATACCTTATTTTTTGCTTCTGCAGTTTCTCTCTCGCTTCCCGCCATCGCACCTGCGTGACCGAATTGAAGACCCTTGGGTAAGATTCTTGCTGCAGTTCCCGTTACCCATATTACTAATGGTTTTTGTATCCTTTTAGTTTCAAGGGCGTCTACTATCTCGTATTCTTCGTTACCTCCAATCTCTCCTAGGCACACTAACATCTTAATCTTGGGATTTGCTTCATATCTGAGTAAGTGATCGATTAATCTAGATCCAGGATAACGATCTCCTCCGATGGCAATGGATTCGTACACCCCATCAGTATTCTGGGCAATCATGAAGTTCATTTCGTTTGAAAGACCCCCGCTTTTGCTGACAAAACCCACTGATCCTGGACGATAAAGTTTGGATAATATTATATTTTCAAGAGTCCCCGCAGTATTAGCGATTTTAAATGCACCCGCACGTATTCCACCTACTGTGGCAGGACCAATGATGATTTTTTTCCGTTGATTTGCGAGTTTAATCAACAATCGACTTTGCGTTTCTGGAACGCCCTCCGCAATTATGACAACCACTCGTATGGTGTTGGATTCAAGTGCTTCCTTACTAGTATCATATGCTGACCTAAACGACGCAAAGTTGATCATCACATCAGTATTAGGGTGCCTTTTCATAGCAAGCTGCAAAGTCTTGTAAACGGGTATGACTATCTCTTTACTACCCCAGAACACTTTGTGATACGCAACGGCTGCTTCTTGAGTGTTTCTAATGATTGCAGCGACCGACGGCTTCTCCCTCCTACAAACATAATCGAAATCAAGCATCCTCTGGACAGGATTTGCTTGATATCCGTAAATAATCGCTTGAGTATTTTCGTTAAATAGCTCGTAATCTTCCATTTATGACTCACTCTCCATTTTTTCTTTCATCCTTGCTACTGGACGGGTCATGCTATAGTATCTATCGTAAATTTCCATGGGGATACCTGTTTCTTCCCCTACTTGTTTCATTAATTCTAACCCTTGCTTTTCGTTGGGACCTCCCCTTCTTACATAGATTTTCACATTGGCCTTCTTTAACTTATCCACAGAATTTTTTATTGCTGCGACAATTCCTCCAAATGTCGCTTTCACATCCGTGAAATTCGCAATTCCTCCTCCAATAACTAAATACTTCTCCCTTCCTTGAGGATCGGGGTTTTCTGTTATGAGATTTATTAGCGTTTGAGCGTATATTTTAGTGTGTTCTTGACTTGGATTGCCAGAATACTCTCCATAGTTTGCTAATTCTTCAGAAAGCCCGAGATCTGCAATCGTATCAGTGTAGATAACGCTGGCACCCCCTCCTGCTACCATGGTCCAAACTCGACCCCTCCGGTTAAGAATCGTCAATTTGAGCGAAGCTCCGGTTTTTTCATCAAGTTCTTTAATCTTGATTTCTTCTGCGCTCATGGTCTGACCAAAGCCAGCGGGAAACTCAATTGGATTCTGAGGATTACCCCAGGTGTCGGTATGGAGAAATGCCGCCGTGTCGTCTAATCGAGCTTTTACATCTAGTGGTACAATCTTGCCATCGTTAGCAATTGCAAATGGATTTATTTCTAAAAAGGCAAAATCCTGATTTACATATACTTGATACAACCCTTTAATAAAAGAAACGATTTGGGATTTCAGATCTCCAAGATCTGGTATTTTACTTCCCAAATCGAACTCAGAGATATTTATTCCAATTGGTACTGGAATATGAGTGACTTTATCCCAATTTTCTTCTATAAATATCCCTCCTTCAATACTAAAGTGGATAACATCATTTTCACGTTCTGAAGTAATTGAAACGTAATACTCTTTCTCGTGAGAAATAAACGGTTCCACCAGCAATCTGGTTAACTCTCCCTTCACATCGCCTACAACGCATTCTTTAGCTAAATTATTAATGCAAAACTGTTTCATCTCGTCGCAACCGGCATCTAAGAGGATTAAATTTGCTTTACCACGCTTTCCAAAGAGCTGATCAGGTTTAACAACCACTTTTTCTGTGTTTAACCACGGATTCTGTTCAATTAGCTCATCTACATTGGTATCACAGTCTATTACAACTAATTTGTTATGATAATTAAAGTTTGGATAATAATTTGGAAGTTCGCTGGCTAAAAGCTTTTTAGCGTCAAATTCATAAATATTTTTTTGTGCCACTTCTTCTTACCATTCTTATTTATTTAACACATTACTTATGTGTATAAATACAATAAGGATTAGAGACGGGTTTAAAATAAAGTTTTCCCGCACTGTAAGTATGGGAAAATCACGGGAAAATCACACGATTTTCGCATAAAAATTCGATACAAAGTAGTTGTACGAAAGCAGATTTTTTTATTTCTGAATGAAAAATAAAAACATCAAGTATAGAATGCTAAAAAAAATAATTTAATTTCCATATTTTCATCAAAAAAGTAACAAATTGCTATCGTGTTATTGGATCCTCGTAAAGACTTTCTAAATCTTTATATTTTCTACTCTTTTAAGTTTTCATGGCTATTTCTTTCCTAATTAAACATCCTCTTTTTCTTCATCATAAGATTTTGTAGGCTTTGACTCGTAAACTGGAGAGATATTTTGTCTAAATGGCTTAAATAACAAATAAAGTTTAAAAAAAAATAGATAATTTTGCATATTTCCAAAGTTGACGACAAAAAATGATAATTTCTCTTTTAATTTTATATTAATCCCTATTTCTGGAATGTCTGTTTCACTCATAATTGATCAGATTAAATTTTTGTTAATTTTATAAATTTTAATTATTAAAAAAAAAGTAGAGAATTATTTAATTAAAAAGTCATAAAAACCAGAGCCAATCTCAAAAATCACCTTATCTTCGTCTAATTTATTGAATTTGATATCTTCGTTATTAGACGACAAATCTCCCCTTTTCCAAATAACTTGGCTCCCTTCTCTAATACTAGATTGCTCCTTTTTCATTGACAACGCCACTTGAGCAACAACTCCAATGGGAATTTGAACTACGAATCTCAAGGAATTTCCTAGCTTTTCCCATGACGAGAAAACACGACCTCTAACTGTAAGAGTTGAACCGCTCGCGTAATCCATATCTTTAGGGATGTATGGTTTAATTATAATTTTCCTCCATCCCGGTTCTGAAGCGTTTATTCCAGCAAGGCACTTATAAAACCACGAATCGACCGAACCAAGCATAATATGATTGTGAGAGTTCATACCAGGGCCCTCAAGCTTTTCCCATCGCTCCCATAAGGTGGTAGCACCTTCTCTAATCATATAACCGTATCCCGGAAAACTCGTTTGGGTTACCATTTTATATAGGATTTCGGGATAGCCATTATTTGTTAGGACATCGAAGATATATCTAGTTCCCACAATCCCAGTGTTAAAATGGTAATCATACTCCTCTTTTATGCAGTTAATTAATGTTTCTAATACAAAAATTCGCCTATTTTCAGGAACCATGTTTAAATACAGCGGCAGTATGTTAGAAGTTTGACTTTTAGTAAAATCGGCTCCCGAAAGCTTTATACTACTGTAGCTTTGACTAAAAAAACGCTGATTAAATGCTTCCTTGATCATCTCTGCTTTTTTTAAATATTCTTCGAAATCTTCTTTTTTATTTAGGATCTTCGCGATTTTAGAGAGATATAAGGTGTCGTGATAATGGTACCACGAAGAGGTTAGTTCTATAGGAGTCCTTCTAGAAACTATAGCGCACGGTGGACACCAATCACCATATTTGCCCATTGTAAAAAGATTGTCATTCGCATTTGTATTTAGATAATCAACATACATTTTCATGGAATCGTAATGTTCTTCGAGTACTTGAGTATCATTGTAGTAATAATATAGATACCAAGCAATAGTGATGTATGCAGTACCCCAGGCGGGATCTGCTGGATAAATCCTCCAATAGGGAGGCACTACATCAGATAGACTTCCATTTCTTTTTTGACATAGCTTAATATCTCGCAAATATTTCGTATAGAACCGTGCCATATCGAAATTTAAGATAGCCTCTTCTACGACTAGTTGCGCGTCACCCATCCATCCCTGTCTCTCGTCTCTTTGGGGACAATCCGTTGGTATACTCATTAAATTGCTTAATTGACCCCATAAAATGTTATTATGAATGTGGTTTATAAGTTGGTTCGAACAAGAAAAGCTCCCTATTGATTTAACATTGCTGTGAAAAAACAAACCTTCAAGTGTATCTAAGGTAGGTACTCCGGGAAATCCTGTCATTTCTACATACCGAAATCCATGGTAAGTGAAGTGAGGTTCGAAAATCTCCTCACCTTCTCCCTTTAAAATGTAAGTATCATTGGCAGGCGCATTTCCGTTTGTAGCAGTGTTTAAGGTACCGTCATGATATGTAATTTCGGAAAACCTAAGCTGTACGCGACTTCCTCTTGGTCCTTTCACTTTCAATCTACAAAATCCCGTAAAGTTTTGCCCAAAATCGTAGATATACATCCCAGGTTCTGGGCTGTAGAGTGTTTTTGGCTTGATTTCCTTAGTTATTTTTATTGGTTCCATCATTTGCGAAACAAGCTTATGACCTGACACTTCTACAGCATTAGACCATGTGGAATCGTCGAAATTAGGGCTATCCCAACCTGGTATTTCAAGTCTAGCGTCGTAAAGTTCACCGTAATAAATTCCATTCTCTCTTATTGGACCTTCAAAAATCTTCCAGCTCCCATCTGATTGGATTATTTCAGAGCTTCCATCCTGGTAGTGAATATTTATCTGTAATAACAATTTTGGAAAATCATATTTGAAAAGTTTGATACAGCGACCATTACCTATAATTACTCCAACCGCGTTGTTTTCTTGAAGTCTCTCAGTTATATCAAAAGTTGAATAAAGAGCTAACTTTTTGTAGTCTGTTTGAGCCGGATCTAAAATTATATCGCTGATTTTTTCTCCGTTCAACCGAAATTCGTAGTATCCTAATCCACATACAAAAGCTTTGGCAGACTGTATTATTTTATTCGCTTTAAATTCTTTTCTCAAATAAATTGCATGAACCTCTCTAATTCTCCCTATCAATCCTCTTCCTCCCGACTTATATTGCAATTTCTTCAAATTATCCTTGTCTGTAAACTCTGCTCGAGTTATCCACTTTGCCTTCCAATCGGTTTCATAATACAGAGCAGTTCCAAAGTAATTAGTGTTGCTAAAACTGCTTTCTTGTCCGTTTTTGTCCCACCATTTAACTTTCCAAAAGTACATTCTATCACTTTCGAGTTCAGTTCCGTTAAATGGAATATTGAAATAAATGTCTGATATTACTTTTCCAGTATCCCACATGTCTCCTTTATCAGCTTGAATCGTCTCTCCATTTGATGCTACTAGCAAGCGATAAGCAGATTGTTTTTGATTTCTTTTTTCATGCTCTAAGAGCCACGAAAATCGAGGCTTTTTCTTATCGACACATATAGGATTGGTTAGGTATTCACACTTTAGTTTAAAAGGAGATTTTATCATATTTATACTATAATACATTTTGATATAAAAAGTTATAAATTGATCTGCTTGAATTGTAGGATTAATTCATAACCAAGAGAATAATCTTGGATGGATGAATAGCGTATCGATAAATTTTCTAGATAAAAATTCTAATTTAGTCCAATATTCTTAAATCAACTTTTCTGGATCTGAGTGTTTCCACAATTTCCAAAGAATTTTTCGTTTTCAAAAAAAGTTAAAAAGGGAAAAAAAAATAAAAATTAATTAATTGATTTAAATTCGTCTCTTCTTAATGACTATGAGAGCTATAACAGAAAGAGCAGCTATTCCGAGAAAGATAGGCATCTGATAGCCAGGTATTCCTTCTTCCCCTTCTTCCCCTTCTTCAGTTAGTTCGGTGATGTGTGTTACTAAAAGATCTTGATTCCATCCCTTGAAACTCGTTGCCCAGCCAGTGGTAGAATTATATGTAACTTCCCAAACATCAGTGCTAATTTTATCATATTCCGTGTCCGTCACATTTAATCTAATTGTTGTACCAGAAACTTGGATGGATGGTTCATGTTCATAGTTGCCAGTTTGTTCTACATTATCCCAACCAGTTTTACATGCGGCTAAATAATCCTCGACATTTAAAGCACATACAAATCCGGGGTAAGTAGGAACAATACTCGGATCGGCGGGCAATAATTTGACACCAGGATCGTCATTTCCCGGATCTATAGTAATCGACCACCCACCTTCCTCAGGATGATGCACGAGGATGTTGTCGATAGTTATAGTAGTAGTACCACCAGCTTCTCCACCAACATCATTATTATCATTCACTATCACTTTATATTCCTTCGTATCCCCCTCAGAAACATCAATCGAATATGTTGCCCCGAAAACGATAGGAGTAAAAGAAAGCATGGTTAAGACGAGTAAACTGATTGAAATAAAGCTCAAAACTAATTGTTTTTTCATCTTAATACCTAAATCCTTATATATGTTTGAATTGAGTTATAATACTCTAGTCATAAGATGTATATAAGCTTTGATCTGCTCGTATTGTAGGATTACTCAATAACGAAGAGAATAATCGCAGATGGATGATTATGGTCATGACATATTATATGAAATAATATTCCAGATTAGTCCAATATTTTTACATCCACACTTCTAGATTTAATTGCTTCCATAACTTTTTCTGGCACTTTATTGTCCGTAATAAGAACATTAATTTCTTCTATTTTTACACAAGTAGAAAGTGATCTTTTTTCAAATTTGCTCGAATCTATTAAAGCGATAACTCTTTTAGCGTTTCTACACATAATCTTTTTCACCTCCATCTCCATTGGATGGGGGTCCATGATACCATCATCAATCGTGACTCCAGTACCACTTATAAATGCTGTATCGACCTTATACCGACTAAAAAATTCTTCTGCTTCGTGCCCCACGAAAGTAAAAGAGGACTTTCGAAGGATACCTCCGCAACCGATAACATTCAAATGAGGTAAAAATTTCGATGCCAAAAATAAGGTATTCAAACCGTTGGATAAGACAGTTAAATTATTCTGTTTCAAGTGAGGGATCATTTCCAATACAGTAGATCCTCCATCTAAAAAGATAATATCAGCGTTTTTAACATAATTCTTTGCAGCAAATCTCGCTATTTTCTGTTTTTCCTTTAAATTTTCTTTTCTTCGAAGGTTAAATTCCTCCTCTCTTTCACCGAATTCCTCAATCTTCAGTGCTCCACCGTGGGTTCTTATAACTTCCCCCTTTGTCTCGAGTTCTTTCAAGTCTCTCCATATAGTCATTCTAGAAACCTCAAATAACCTGAGCAATTCCTCAATTGAAACAGATCCCTGTAAATTAACAAGTTCGATAATCTTTGTTCTTCTTTTTTCGGCAATCATTCTACTGTATTATACGTTCTAATACATTATATAAAAATATGAAACATAATGAATAAAATATTATTGCTAATTCACATAATTTTCTTCCAAACTTCTATGTAATTAGGGAAGAGTATTTGATTATGATAACTTTATAATCGTTTACATTATGATAATACTTTTTAAATCTGAAATATTATCAGATGGTAATTTCAAGTGAAGATACTGGCATCCAAAGAATAAAATCGAAAGGATTTTTGGTGTGAACCAAATGAATCAACATTAATTGCCATGATTTATTAAATCATGCAAACACCAAATGAATTATAAATTAATATGAATGTAAAGGAAAAGGTACTTAATGCATTCGAATTAGCAAAAGACTCTTACACGGAACTCGGAGTTGATGTGTCTAAAGCAATGGCCATTTTAGATGAACTCTCTCTTTCAATTCATTGTTGGCAAGGAGACGATGTAGGAGGATTCGAGAGCCCAGATTCAGAACTCTCTAGTGGTGGAATAATGGCAACCGGAAAATATCCTGGAAAAGCTAGAAGCATAAACGAACTTCAGATGGATCTCGCTAAAGTGGTTTCCTTACTTCCGGGTGATCATAGAGTTGCGTTACACGCTATTTACGGTGATTTTGAGGGAAATCTAATAGATCGAAACGAAATTGAACCACGCCATTTTCAAACTTGGATTGATTGGGCAAAAAGGGAAAATTTGGGATTAGACTTCAACCCAACCCTATTTTCGCACCCAAAGGCGGATTCGGGATTTACATTAAGTAGTAAATCTCCAGACATTCGAAACTTTTGGATTAAACATGTTCAACAATGCAGACAAATTTGTGTGGAGATTGGAAAGCAGTTAAATGATGTGGTAGTTAATAATATTTGGATTCCTGATGGCATGAAAGACCTTCCAGTTGATAGAATGGGATATAGGGTATTACTAAAACAATCCTTAGACAAAATACTAGAGCAAAAACTTGAGGGTGAATATATAGAAGATTCTGTTGAAGGTAAGCTATTTGGTTTGGGAAGCGAGGCGTATGTCGTTGGGAGCCACGAATTTTACTTAAGTTACGCAATTAAAAACAACCTAATATTAACCTTAGACACTGGCCACTTTCACCCTACGGAATCTGTTGCCGATAAGATTTCAGCAATCCTACCTTTTGTAAAAGGAATCCTTCTCCATATTAGTAGAGGAGTAAGATGGGATAGCGACCATGTGGTCATAATAGACGATGCTGTTATCAAATTGGCGGAAGAAGCTGTGAGATCGGGAAATTTAAACAAAATTCGATTTGCATTGGACTTTTTCGATGCATCAATTAATCGGCTCGGAGCGTACATTATAGGAGCACGCTCTACTCTAAAAAGTATATTATATGCTCTTTTAGAACCCTGGGAGTTGTTGAAAGAATACGAAGAAAGTGGAAAATACTTCCAACGCTTAGCGCTTCTTCAAGAATTAAAAACGCTTCCCTTTGGAGCTGTATGGGATTATTACTGCCATATTCGTGATGTTCCTGTGGGAATGGATTGGATAAAGGAAGTAGAAGCTTATGAAAGGGATGTTTTGAGTAAACGACAATAAGAAATATGGAACACCTACGAAAAAGTGAATTTATCATGATACCTATGAATAACCAGTTCTTAAAAATTAATTTGGATAAGGAATCATCTGAATTAATAAAAACTCCAGAAGAAACTATAAGAAAATATTTAGGTGGGCGAGGTATAGGAGTTAAGCTTCTTTCGGAATACCTTCCCCCTGAGACCGACCCTTTAAGCAGTAAAAACCCATTTATCTTTACTTCAGGACCCTTTGGAGGCACTAACATACCTACAAACGGTAGGTTTTCGCTCGTAACTAAATCACCTCTGACAGGTGGCATTTTTTATTCAAACTCTGGTGGAACTTTTGGAGTTTCTATGAAAAAATGTGGTTTCGATGGAGTATTAATTAAGGGAAGTCTAAAGAAACCAGGATACCTACTGATTGATGAGAGCCCTGGAATTTTGATTAATGAAGCATCTGAATTGTGGGGATTAAATACTGAAGACACTCTAAAGACACTAAAGGAACTTGAAGGTAACAAAGTTCATTGTTTAATGATAGGTCCTGCGGGAGAGAATTTAGTAAAGATCTCATCTATCATGAACGATGCCGCAAGAGCGTTCGGTCGAGGCGGAGTGGGGGCTGTTATGGGTTCTAAAAACCTGAAAGCTATCGTTATTAAGGATGGTAAGAACAAAATTGAAGTCAATGACAGGGAATTGTTGAACAAATACGTGAAGATGGCTTTGGACAAGTTCAAAATCGTACCAATCACGCGCTCATCACTGCCAAAATTCGGTACTTCTGCGTTAGTAAATGTGATAAATGTTTTAGGGATGTTTCCTGTTAATAACTTTCAGAAGGGATTTGATGAGCGAGCTAGTAGAGTAAGCGGAGAGGAAATTAAAAAGTCACTTTTCGTTGAGGATGAGGGGTGTTTTGCCTGTCCAATAAGGTGCGGGCGAATAACAAAAGCAGGTCAAATGGAAGGAAAAGGACCAGAATACGAATCTATTTGGGCACTCGGTCCAAATCTAGGAGTTTTCGATTTAACTACGATTGCTCAGGTAAATTACTTATGTAATCAAATGGGGCTCGATACAATTTCCACCGGTGGCAGTATAGCATGCGCAATGGAACTGCAAGAAAAGAAATTAATAGAAAATAACGACATAACCTTCGGTAATAAAGAAATCCTACTCGAATTAGTTAAAAATATATCGAGTAGAGAAGGAATTGGATCGGAGATTAGCGAAGGATCCGCACGCTTGGCAAAAAAATATAATGCTAAAGAAAGAGCAATGCATGTTAAAGGTTTAGAGCTGCCTGCTTACGATCCTCGTGGAGCTGTGGGGCACGCGCTAGGTTATGCGACATCAAATAGAGGTGGATGCCACTTAACTGGATATTTAGCCTCTTTAGAAATATTTGCAGCCCCAAAAAAAATCGATCGTTTTATGGTTGGAGGTAAAGCGGATTTACTCGCGTTAAAACAAAACCAAAAAGCTACGGAAGATAGCTTGGTAATCTGCGTATTTGCAGGATGGGCGTTGGGTTTGGATTATTATGCACGCTTTCTCAAAGCATTAACCGGAGATGATTACGATGTAATGACCCTAACAGAAATCGGGGAAAGAATATATACTCTCGAAAGATTGTTGAACCTTAGAGAAGGATTTACTAAGAAGGATGATAATTTACCTCCTCGTTTCTTAAATACGCCATTATCGGAAGGAGCATCAAGGAATCACATTGTTCCCTTAAATATTATGCTCGAACAATATTATAACGTAAGAAACTGGGATGCAAACGGAATTCCAACCCAAGAATTATTAGATAGGTTAGAGATCTCGTTCAATTTGTGAATTGAGGCAAAATAAAGTGATTGACGAAACAATATATAAGGTTTTTAAAAAGATAGGAAAGCATCTCGTACGACATGGTTACAACACGAGTCATTCGGGAAACATCTCGATTCGTACTGGTGGAAAAATAATAATAAAGAGGCGCGCGGCGATGTTAGGTGATTTAGAACCGGAAGATCTTGTCGAATGTTCTCTGCACCAGGAAGATTCCGGTTCGCTAATCGCTAGTACTGAACTAGGAGTTCACCGAGCTATTTACTTGAACAGCGATGCTATGGCAGTAATTCACGCTCATAATCCTCATTGTGTTGCGCTCTCTTTGGTTGAGGACGAAATTACATGTGTTGACGCCGAGGGTTTTGCTCTATACAAAAAAATTCCCATAATTGATGTAAAAATCCCTGCGGGGGCGTATTACACTTCGATTGATGTACCCAAAGTGTTAAAAAACTACCCTTTTGTAATCGTTCGCGGACACGGAATTTTCGCTAAAGGAATGACCTTAGAGGATGCTCTCCAATATGTAACTGGAGCGGAACAGTCCGCAAAAATTCGATATTTAACCTTGTTAACGGGTAAACCACTGCTTCGCGATTACTCTAAAGAAAAAGACTTTTCTGACTGGTAAGTTAGAATACAATAAAAATATAAAAAAATAGAAGCTAATTAGCTTTCTTTTAATTTGCATATTAATTCATTCAACTTTCATCCTTTTGCTTATAATCTATTATAAAATGGTTTTAATACCATTATTGACATTTTACATAAATAAGGTTAGAACCCTAATTTATTCCTAATTCTAGTTCATCGTTTTAATAAAACAGATAATCTCTCAAAATAATGAGTGAAAGTGTAGAAGTATTTGATGTTTCTATCGTGCTTTGTGGCGCGGCAGGCCAAGGAATTCAAACAGTGGAAGCATTACTAACAAAAGTATTGAAAGATTCTGGATTCTATGTATTTGCCACTCGGGAATATATGTCTCGGGTGCGCGGAGGTGTCAACTCCACAGCAATCAGAGTTTCTTCTAAGCCTGTAAGAGCGTACATCGAAAGAATTGATATTTTAATACCACTTAATGAACAAGCCATTCCTCACCTTAAAAATCGGATAACATCTAAAACTATAGTAATTGGAGAAAGGGAGATTCTTCTAGATCAAGCCAGTTTAAATTATCAGGCAATTGAAATACCATTTATCGAAATTTCAAAAGAGATTGGAGGAGTAATATACGCTAACATCATTGCTCTTGGTTTATTTTCAAGTCTATTAAACGCAGATAAAAAAATTATGTACCAACTCATAACAGAGACATTTGAGAAAAAGGGAGTGCAAATAGTTGACAGTAATAAGAAAGCAATTGATAAAGGATTTGAGTTAGCGGAAGAAATTGTCCCTAAGAGTCCCTTTTTAATGTCAATTCATATCAAAAAGAATACAGAGATAATTAAAGATTACATATTAGACGGAACTCAAGCAATTGGTTTGGGTGCGATAAGAGGAGGGTGTAATTATGTATGTTTCTATCCAATGGCACCCTCGACGGGGATTGGTACATTCCTCTCTCAACACGCTTTAGAGTTCGGAATGATAGTAGATCAATCTGAAGATGAAATATCGGTTATTAATAAAGCTTTAGGTGCTTCGTACGCAGGGGCTCGAGCGTTTGTGGCTACTTCAGGTGGTGGCTTTTCCCTAATGGGAGAAGGAGTTAGTCTAGCAGGTATGACAGAGCTTCCAATCGTAATAGTGGTAGGACAACGACCAGGACCTTCCACTGGTATGCCAACTCGAACCTGTCAAGAAGATATTGAACTTGTACTTTATTCAGGAGCTGGTTATTTTCCGAGAATGATATTTTCACCGGGAACGATAGAGGATGCTTTCCTGTTAACCCAAAACGCATTTAATCTTACTCAAAAATACCAAGTTCCTGTTTTTATTCTAACTGATCAATATCTTGTAGACTCGTATTACAATATCAAATCGTTAAATCATGAAAACCTAAAAACCAAACAGCACATTGTAAAGACCGGTGGAAGTTATAATCGGTATAAATTTACGAAATCTGGTATCTCTCCCAGAGGAATACCAGGGTATGGAGAAGGTCTTGTAGACGCAGACAGTCACACCCACGACGAAGAAGGAGGTATTACTGAAGATCCAATAATACGAGCTAAAACCGTCGAAAAAAGGTTTAAGAAATTAGAGTTAATACAAAAAAATGCTCTACCTCCTGAGTTCATTGGTAAAGAGGAATTCACACATCTTATCGTTAGTTGGGGCAGTAATTATTACTTAATCAAGGAAGCGTTAGAACGACTTGAACGGGATGATGTCAGCTTTCTGTTTTTTAAACAAATATATCCCCTTCACGAGAGTGTGCCAAATTACTTAAGTAAAGCGGAAGTGAAAATTTCCATAGAACAAAACCCCACTGGGCAGTTTGCCAAACTGATAGAGAACGAAACGCACATTAATGTGAACCATAGGATATTAAAATCTAATGGATATGTATTCTCTGTGGAAGAAATTATGCGAGATTTAAAAAAAATAATTGGTGAAAAGTAATATGCCAGAAAATCCATTTGATTTGAAGGGAATTGAAATCCAATGGTGTCCAGGGTGCGGAAATTTTAGCGCGATGAGAATCATGAAAGAATCGCTGGTTGAGTTAAACATCAAGCCAAAAGATTTAGTAATTGTTTCGGGAATCGGTCAAGCAGGAAAGTTCCCTCACTTCATGAAAGCTCAATCCTATAATGGTCTGCACGGTAGGTATTTGTCAGCGGCCCTCGGTATAAAAGCAGCGAATCCCGAATTGACGGTAATTGCCCTAAGTGGAGATGGTTGTACCTACAGCGAAGGTGGAAATCATTTTCTTCACACCATTAGGTATAATCCAAATATTACTAATGTGGTACATAATAATCAAGTATACGGCTTGACTAAAGGGCAAGCGTCTCCAACTAGTCAACTTGGGTTCGTAACTAAAACTCAAGTATTCGGCGTGATAAACGAACCATTCAATGCTCCTGCGGTAGCGATTTCACTTAACGCCTCTTTCGTAGCAAGGGCATTTGTTGGAGATATTGAAAAAACTAAGGAAATATTGAAGAGAGCAATTCAACATAACGGATACGCGCTTATTGACTTACTATGTCCGTGCGTATCCTTTAACCGAGTAAACACCTTTAAGTGGTACAAGAAAAATAGCTATTACATCGAAGATTCTCACGACCCTTACGACCAAGAAGCGGCTATGAAATTAGCTTTAGATGCGAGAAAATTTCCATTGGGCGTCTTTTATATAAATCCAAATCGTAGACCTTACGAGGAAAATGTTAGAATTTACAACGAGGACAAGCGACCTTTGTATAAACGCGACTTAAATCTCGATAAGTTTAACGACCTATTAAAAACATTCCAATAACGCAAATATTTACTTTTTCTTGAATTGATTTTTCCTACTTTTCTCGAAATTGTGAATAATTGTTAAAAAAATTAAAAAAACACATACATCCAACAAAAGGAACATTCATTTTCGATTCGCTATTCCGTTAAGTAAAATATTAATTGAATGCTGGAGAAACTCGTCTTTAGGAATTTTTAACTCACTCAACATCATCTCGTTTTCTGGAGATATATAGACAGCGTTTTCGATTGCTGAGCCGATATACATGATAGTTTTTAACGGGTCTAAATCTGGTCTTAGCGAGCCATCTCGTATTCCTAGTTTCACTGGTTTTCTTAACAAATTAAGTAATTCGACAGTTAATGCAATATACGCCTTTGTGTTTTGAATTTCGTCGTTTTGCAGCATGTTTGTAAAGCGGCGCCCTCTTGCCGTAAGATTAAGTCGATAATAATCCTTATAGTTCTGGATATACTCGTAAAACGCTTGAACCAACCCTTTAATCTTGTCTAACCCCGTTTTTTCTTTTTTAATCGCAGCTTTAAAGGTGTCTCTAAGAATTTCCATTCCTTTTATTACAGTTTCGTAAAAAAGCGATTGTTTGTTTTTGAAGTACAAATAAATCGTACCTTTTGAAAGCTCCACATCTCTTGCTATCATGTCCATTTTGACATCGTCGTAAGCATTGTTAAGAAAGTATTTTTCAGCAACTTCGAAGATTTCTTTTTTTCGTTGTAATTTCTCGCGTTCTCTTCTTGTCAGATTAGAAATTCTGCATCACCTATTAGCTGTACACTTGCTTTTGGTTAGCAATGTCGTTTACTTTCGCGTATGGGTGTGGATACCGACCTCGTTCCACGGTGTACGATTTCATGTAAAATTTCGAGTAAATCTGAATCGCTTGGTTCGGGCAATAATTGAGACAGCTGTAACAAAAATAGCAATCTTTTGTAGGTTGCCAACAAGGCTGATTATTTTCCATTCTAATCTTC